>PTLH01000004.1 GCA_002938035.1 Alphaproteobacteria bacterium MarineAlpha3_Bin6 | reverse complement strand
TTCAACAGAATTTGCAGTTTTCCCCGCCATTCACCGTCTCTACCGTTAAACAACACAATTTCATCACCTAATTCGCGGCGCATTACATGAACCAGGTAGTGGTGTTGTTTTTCAGTAAGTTCGACTTCAATCCCGTTAGTTAATTTATTCGTAACGTATAACCTGATCAATGACGTCATGTAGCAGCTATCCCTTATTCATTCGAACCATAAGTTCGGTGTTCCGGTTTGAGTTTAGTAATCATTTTGTAACGCTTCAAAATACGTCACTTCACTTTACTCTTGGATCATGTTTGGTTTAAACCTAAATTTACCTGATATTTGGAGCAGGAATGACAGATTGAGGTTCGAAGGCTATGATTAATAAATTATTCACCTCAATGTAGAGGCAAGCCTAAAATGGAACAGGATACTCAGAAACAATTAAAAGAATACCGAGACAGTATTGACAACATCGACGCTGCTATGGTTTTCCTTTTATCCGAACGTTTCAAAATCACACATAAGGTAGGCGTTTTAAAAGCGGAAAATACATTGTTACCGGCTGATAAATCCCGCGAAGCTCAACAAGTAAGCCGTTTGCGTAAACTTTCTAAGGAAGCTGATCTTGATCCCGAATTCACTGAAAAAATGTTGAACCTCATCATCGCGGAAGTCATATCAAATCATGAAAAAATCCGCGATAGTAAAAAGACTAGTTAATTTCTTCCTGCTTTAAAACAAACTTAAAGCAGGCAAACAACGGTCAAATATTAAATGAAAGAAACAATCAATCAATTTAAAAACGACCTTGAAGCTGCGGTGCATCTGGTGCGTATCGATAAGCCCGGAAAATCCAATTGGTTGTACCAAACGCCGGATGAGGCGACAGGTATGGGTTTACATATTCCCACACAATTTCACCGTCTGGCGCAACCTCGAATAAACATCCCCTGTTTCCTTCACAAATTAAAGTATTACCGCTCCAGAGCCGCTGAGCGCCGGAAATGTTTGCCGAAAAAAAACTCGTCATTGGTTTAGCCTTGAATTCCCAGATCACTTCACCATTGGCGGGGTTAAACTCTCGAACTGAAGAGGCCATATCAACGTCTCGTCCGTGAAATCCATTACAAAAAACCAAGATATTACCATTGTCCAAAATATGACTGTCATGCTGGTGGCCAAATGCAATATCCTGACGTTCCCATTTGATCTTACGAGTTTCCTTATCGACGATGATTAAGAGGTTCAACACCCGAAAACTGATCAATACATCCCCATTTGGTAAAGGCGAACAGGTGTTAGCGTGGGCAAATTCGGCACGCGGACATAAGGGACAAATGGGATAATTTTCAATTTCCATCTCACGGGTTCCCCACTCCCAGACCAGTTTGCCATCTGATGTCACCTCTCGGATAGAATCACCGTAAATCACCCCTTCTTTCTCCGTTCCCGGCAGACCTCCTCTAACCCTTTTCGCTGTCGCCACATCGAATGGATCCCACGCTATATACAATGTATTGCCGCTTGGAAGTCGACGAGCATCATGGTGCTGGTTGCCATCATGATGTTCCCACACCAGTGCACCGTCCCAATCGTATTCACGTATACGTCCACCTTTCCCGGCATAAAGAGGTGGTCCATCTTCTGACATCTCGGTAATAAATAAGTTGCCACTATCTGTGAGTCGACAACGGTTCACGCCACCCGTGTTTAATTGCCACTGATTCACAACCTCTCCATCCATATTGATCAAGTATCCTTTATCATGACGTAAGGGGGCAAATAGAGTGAACCCTTCCGTTGCTCGGCTCTTGTCATAGGTATTAATTCCACCGTCCTGAAATTTCATATTACAGGCTCCACAAACATAATTATTTAATCAAATTGATCTGGATATCCCTTAGAAAGGCATTCCATGGGCTCACTCACCCCATAAAATACCACAAGCACAATGCCCGATTAATGATCCAAGAAGCTACGAAGCTTACGTGACCGGCTCGGGTGCTTGAGCTTACGGAGCGCTTTTGCCTCAATTTGTCGGATACGTTCCCTAGTGACGGAGAATTGTTGTCCCACTTCCTCAAGGGTATGGTCGGTGTTCATTCCAATACCAAAACGCATGCGTAAAACACGCTCTTCACGAGCCGTCAAGCTGGCTAGAACCCTCGTGGTAGTTTCCCGAAGATTTCCCTGGATAGCGGCGTCCAAAGGCTGAATTGCATTTTTATCTTCAATAAAATCACCCAAGTGACTATCTTCTTCGTCCCCAATCGGGGTTTCAAGGCTGATTGGTTCCTTCGCAATCTTTAGAACCTTGCGAACCTTGTCTACTGGCATAGCAAGCTTAATTGCAAGCTCATCCGGAGTTGGCTCGCGACCGATTTCGTGCAGTATTTGGCGGGACGTGCGCACCAGCTTATTGATGGTTTCTATCATGTGCACAGGAATACGAATGGTACGCGCTTGGTCTGCGATGGACCGTGTGATAGCCTGCCGTATCCACCACGTCGCATAGGTAGAAAACTTGTAACCCCTCTGGTACTCAAACTTATCTACTGCTTTCATAAGCCCTATATTGCCCTCTTGAATAAGATCCAAAAACTGTAATCCTCGGTTGGTATATTTCTTGGCGATTGAAATCACTAGTCTCAGATTTGCCTCTATCATCTCCTTCTTGGCCTTAGCGGATTCCCGTTCACCTTTTTGGACTGTAGCAACTATCCGCCTGAACTCAGAGATGGGCAGACCTACCTCATTGGCGATTTCTGCGATTTCACCAAGAATTCTGTTAATTTCACCTTGGCTTTCTTTCGTAAAATCCTTCCAACCCTTGCCTGTTAATCGAGATACTCGTTTAACCCAGTTTGGCTCCATTTCATTGCCGTAATACTGTTCCAAAAATTCTGTACGTTTGATCTTAGCTGAGACAGCCAATCGCAGAAGCCTTCCTTCAAAGCCAATTAATTTTCGGTTTAGGTCATACATGTGGCCGACAAGGTAATCAATCCGATGATTGTTAAGGTGGATTCCTTCCATCAACTCGACTAGTTGATGTCGCAACTTGTTAATTTTCTTTTCTGTTCCAGAAGATATTTTGTCGCCTTCTTTAATAGCGTTAAGCCGTTTAGCTTGAGCACGGCTTGACTTAGCATAAGTTTTTTTAATGGAGCCAAACTTTTCCAATATACCCGGCAGAAGAGCCTCTTCCATGACTGCGAGGGAAACAGTGTTTTCTTCTACATCCTCATCTTCCTCAGAAGGGTCCACATCATTATTTTCAGACGTTTCCGACTTGGTCTCTTCGGTGCTGGTTTGTTTAGTCGGTTGCTGTTGGCGATCGGGACTAATCTCACCAATGGGCACCTCAATTTCGCCAACATTGGGGATTGTATTATCCTCCTTTGGCCCCGAGTATGTGGCATCAAGATCTATAATATCACGGAGGAGCATCAAACCCTCATCTAAGGCATCCCGCCATTGCAGCAATGCTCGAATTGTCATAGGGCTGTCTACAATTCCACCAATCATCATCTCCCTACCGGCCTCGATGCGTTTGGCGATAGCTATTTCACCTTCTCGTGACAGAAGTTCCACGCCACCCATTTCACGAAGGTACATCCGGACAGGGTCATCACTCCGACCCACATCATTTTCGTCTATATTACCGCTTATATTTTCCTGTTCTTTCTCTCCTGTTTCGGTGTTCGTATCTTCAGTCTCTTCATTTTCGACAACATTTATGCCCACTTCGGAGAGCATAGACATAGTGTCTTCAATCTGTTCTGAAGAAACCTGGTCAGGTGGAAGGGCCGTGTTTAATTCATCATAGGTTACATAGCCGCGTTCTCTACCACGTGCCATCATTTTTTTTACTTCGGCATTTAGCGCATCCAACAGAGGACCATCCAGTGAAACGTTCTGTGCTTTTGTCTTTTCAACTGCTACTTTGGTTGCCATATGAACTCCGCAAAAAACAATTCATCTCAGTGGTTCGGGTCACCCGAACGCGTCACTCTGATCCTTTACTTGCCAGCCTGGCGCCAAATAGTCGCCAATGCCAAGAAATTACACCAAAATTTGCCTTAAGCTGCGGTTCCAGTGTCTTTTGCGCCAGACACCGCATCATCTAAAGGCATATCTGTCTCCTCAATCTCTGCCACGGATTGTTTTAAAACCTTCAACAACTCAAAATCCTCGCGGTTCAAATCCCTCATCAAACGCTCCTTGGTCACTCGCACTTCCGTAAGCAACTGTTCGCGTTTGAAAATCCTGAACTGCTGTTCCCAACCAATTCTTGCACCTTCTAGATTTTCGTCTGGCCGGGAGAAACTGGCGTGGCTATTAACCCGTCGGCGTAAAGGGCCGCTCATGAGAGCCGAACATCCGGTTTTTATTAAGTGGTCCTTCAAAGACTTGCTGTCAAGCCCCTCTCCCAACTCTTCAAATGATGTAAGTGTCATTAATACTTCCTGGCGCAGCTTGTCAAGATTTGGATCAGAAAAGGTAATAGTTCCAAGGCGTTCTCCCACTTGATCAAACAATAAAGGATGCGAAACTAATGTATAAATTAGGATTGCCTCTCCAAGATTCTTGCTATCTACTTGTGTACCAATCCCTGATTTTTCCATGAGTTGATTATGAGGGTAACCTTGTTTCCTTTTATTTGAACTTAGTTGGGTCTGCACATTTCTGAATTTCTGCCACAGGCGTTCTTTGAATTCAGTTAAATAATACCGACGAACTGTCTCGTCTTCAATTTGCGTAGCACGTTCACGGAGACGCTTCTCCAACCATGATCGCTCCTCTGGCGTATCAAGTTTATATCCGCTAGTCTCAAAATCCCATAGAACCTGATATAAATTTATCGAGTTGACAAACATTTCTCGCATAGCCTTTGGTCCATGGGATTTGATAAAATTATCTGGATCTTCACCTTCAGGCAGCATGGTAAAACGGAAACTGTAACCTGGTTTCAAATAAGGCAAAGCTCTTTCTGCTGTTCGGATAGCCGCACGTCGCCCTGCGCTATCTCCATCAAAACACATGAGCGGTTCACGAACAAAGCGCCATAGAAGCTGAATTTGTTCTTCGGTAACAGCCGTACCTAAAGGTGCAACGGCAGTATCAAAACCCGATTGATGGAGCGCAATCACATCGGTATACCCTTCCGTAACTATAAACTCCTCTTTCTCACGAGCAGGTCCCAGGGCTTGGCTTAGTCCATATAAATTTCGCCCTTTTTGAAATAATGGAGTTTCCGGTGAATTGAGGTACTTAGGTTCACCTGCCCCAAGAATTCGACCACCGAATGCTATCACCCTACCTTTGCGATCAGATATGGGAAATATTACGCGGCTCCTAAAACGCTCGAAAGGCGATTTTTGTTTGTCTTCCGGTGCGATCAGTAGGCCGACTTCTACCATCAGCTGCTCGTCAACCCCAGCCCGCATTAATTCTCCCTTAAGGCCACCACGTTGTTCCTGTGCTAAACCCAAACGGAATTTCTTAATGGCATCGTAATTTATACCGCGGTCTAACAAATATTGTAGCGCCTTTTTCCCTTCAGGTGAATGTAGCTGCCCTTCGTAATATAAACTCGCCCTTTCCAGCACCTCATAGTGCTTCTGGATGTACTCGGATCTTTTCCCATTTTCTTGCGTTTCCGACGGCATATCTAAGCCAGCTTCGTTCGCTAACCGCTCAACAGCCTCGGGAAAGGTCAGGGTATCTATCTTCATCAAAAAATCAAAAATACTGCCATGCTCACCACAGCCAAAACAATGAAAAAAGCCTTTGTCTTCATTAACCGTGAATGATGCCGTTTTCTCGTTGTGAAAAGGACATATACCCAGGTATTCTCTGCCCTTTTTTTTCAGATTGACCCTGCGGCCAATTACTGAGACTAGCTCGATTTGATCTTTAATTTGGTCCAAGAACTGCGGTGAAAAGGCCATGCCGTCCTTTCTTGCTGGTTCCTAAGTATTATCCGTTGCTGGCGGGTTATTTGCCAGACACCAAGTATATGCGTGGACATCATAATGTAGCCAACCGGTATTGCATCGACGAATATACAATTTTGTTACTTTATCCCCGTGATCCTTGTTTTTCACAAACCTAGATCAGGATTTTTGACCTAAATGGCTAAATTTTGTCCACACATATAACTGCCAGAAAGAAATTAAGTTTCCTGCTAAAAGTCATTTAAGAGCATGCGTTCTGCTTAGTCACCCCAAAAATCATTAATTCATCCGAGAAGTTTTCTTAATTTTTCCCTACAATCTGATATGTTCTAAACTCCATTACTGCCCAAAAGTCACATCATCGACTAGACAATTGATTTATTCTTTGAAAAATTGCCTCAATAATCTGAAGAATGAATGGGCCTATTAAAGATTGGATTAAGTTAGCTTTTCCTTCACTATGGCACTGGCCTTACCAAAGTCCATACGACCAGCAAACTTTTCCCGCAACAAACCCATCACTTGGCCCATATCCTTGATACTGGAAGCTTCAGACAAGGAGATGATTTCGCGCACCGCATTTTCTACCGCAACATCTGACATCTGTTCCGGCAAGAACTCATTTATAATTTCAATCTCTTCTGCTTCACCTTCCGCAAGTTCCTTGCGACCACCTTTGTTGTAAGCATCAATGCTGTCGCGGCGTTGTTTGATCATTGACTGCAGAAGCTTAAGTATTTCCTCTTCGCCAACACCTTCCTCATCCGCTCCTTGGGTACGATGGGCGATGTCCCGTTCCTTAAGTGCCGCCAAGATCAACCTCAATGTGGAAACAGCCCGTCTATTATTAGACTTCATTGCCACTTTCAGGGCATCACCCAATTTTACACGCAACATGCCTACGGCTCCCTTAGTGCCCATTTTTGCTCAAACCCGAGGAGGCTACTCCTGAAGGGGTTTAAGAGTCAATTAGTTGTTTTTATTTTAAGTCATTGATAAATAACAATATTTTTTCTTTTTTTTCCTTGACCAGTTAAGTCATGGAGGGTATCAGATAAATCTGGCCCATTTGCCAAGCTGTATTGTTGGTTTTTGACATTTTAGGGTGCATTAAACGTTGGGCCGCCGCAGACTCAACATAACAGAAAAAATTAGCCGTTGCATGCCGGACACTCACTCCTCGCACAACCTTAGCTCCACGCAACCAAATGGGCGTAATGCTGCATTGGCGCTAGAAGATGGCACTATCTTTTGGGGTTACGGAGCCGGAGTTTGTAATCTCCCCTTTGATCAAACCGCTGGCGAAATCTGCTTCAATACTTCCCTGACAGGTTACCAGGAAATCCTTACCGATCCCTCCTATGCTGGACAAATCATCGTATTCACTTTCCCTCATATCGGTAATGTAGGTACAAACGATGAAGATAATGAGGCGATGTTCCCTGTAAATAAGGGTTGCGTGTTAGCCACAGACATTACCGAGCCAGCCAATTGGCGATCCGGTCAATGCCTAGATACCTGGCTAAAAACAAATAAACTCTCGGCCGTTACTGGAATTGACACTCGACAACTTACCCGACGAATTAGGGATGAAGGTTATGTTAATGGCGTCATAGCGTATTCTGATGATAGCCTAATAGATGTAGAAACCGCGGTTAAAGCAGCAAGAGCCTGTCCGACGCTCGAAGGCCTTGACCTAGCGAAGCAAGTTACGTGTAAGAATAATTACAATTGGAATGAAACCAAAAGTTATTCGGATCAAGGTCACGAGGATGCCAGCAGAGAAAAATACAATGTTGTGGTTATGGATTTTGGTGTTAAGCGCAACATACTCAGGTCCTTAACAGCCGCTGGTTGCAAACTTACGGTTGTACCTGCTGATACGTCTGCTGAGAAAATTCTTGGACACAAACCTGATGGCATTTTTCTCTCTAATGGACCTGGCGATCCACAAGCTACTGGTTCTTATGCCGTTCCTACGATCCAAAAATTGGTTAAAACTGGTATTCCAATTTTCGGAATTTGCCTAGGACATCAAATTCTTGCTTTGGCTTTGGGGGCATCAACATGCAAAATGCATCATGGTCACCATGGTGCAAATCACCCGGTAAAAGATTTGGAAACAGGTAAGATAGAAATCACGAGCCAAAACCATGGCTTTGTTGTGGAAAGAAATTATATACCTGTTGGCGTTATCGAAACCCACATCTCGCTCTTTGACAGCACACTTGAAGGTATCCGAGTTGAAGGCAGTCCAATATTCTCCGTCCAGCATCATCCGGAATCGTCCCCAGGACCCCACGATAGCCATTATCTCTTTGACCGGTTTGTGAATTTTATGGCAATGGGATGACAACGAATGTCAAATTTACACTTATCATTAATTTCTCTTAAAGAGAGAAAAATAGAGCCAAGATAATGCTGTAAGTATAATTATTATTCAACTCGATGAGATCTAAAATCCAGAAAAATCAGAACAAATTAAGGCTTCTATCCTTAATGGCTCTGTTTAATGAGGAAAATGTAATTTGAATGCCTAAACGTACTGATATTTCCTCAATAATGATAATCGGTGCCGGACCAATTGTGATAGGGCAGGCCTGCGAGTTCGATTATTCTGGGACTCAAGCTTGTAAAGCACTTAGGGAAGAAGGTTACCGAGTTATCCTAGTAAATTCAAACCCGGCCACCATCATGACAGACCCCAACATGGCAGACGCAACCTACGTTGAGCCAATCCAACCGGAATTTTTGGAACGCATCATCAGATTAGAGAAGCCTAATGCCTTGCTACCCACTATGGGTGGTCAGACAAGCTTAAACGCTGCGATGTCACTTCATAAATCGGGGATTCTAGACAAACATAACGTAGAATTGATTGGTGCCCGGGCGACGGCCATCGATAAAGCAGAGGATCGGCAAAAATTTCGCGAAGCCATGGATAAAATCGGGCTAAAAAGTCCAAAAAGTCAATTAGTCTCAGATATCAGTGAGGCTCGCAAAGCCATGGCCGAGATTGGCTTGCCAATGATCATCCGACCGTCGTTTACCCTCGGTGGCGCCGGCGGGGGAATAGCGTACAATACTGAGGAATATGAAAAGTTCGTAT
Source organism: Alphaproteobacteria bacterium MarineAlpha3_Bin6 (assembly GCA_002938035.1). GTDB lineage: Bacteria > Pseudomonadota > Alphaproteobacteria > Rhodospirillales > UBA2165. Next base: position 37,945 of record PTLH01000004.1, on the reverse strand, counting down.
TGGATGGCATTGCAGCCTCCCCGCTGGGAGAAGTGCTGGTGGAAGAGTCCGTTCTCGGATGGAAAGAATACGAAATGGAGGTAATCCGAGACCAAGAAGACAATTGCATCATTGTTTGTTCAATCGAGAACGTAGACCCAATGGGAATTCATACTGGGGACTCAATCACAGTGGCACCTGCCTTGACGCTCACCGACAAGGAATACCAGGTCATGCGGAACGCATCAATCTCTGTGCTTCGTGAAATTGGTCTCGACACAGGTGGCTCCAATGTCCAATTTGCAGTCAACCCTGAAAATGGCCAACTACTGATCATCGAAATGAACCCTCGGGTATCTCGATCTTCAGCTCTTGCATCCAAAGCAACTGGCTTCCCCATCGCAAAGGTCGCCGCAAAACTCGCGGTAGGGTACACACTAGACGAACTTAAAAATGACATAACTGGGGTCATACCTGCTTCTTTTGAACCTACAATTGATTACGTAGTAACTAAAATTCCCCGCTTTACGTTTGAAAAATTTCCACAAGCCGAACCTTTTCTGAGCACATCCATGAAGTCAGTTGGCGAAGTCATGGCCATAGGTCGGAGTTTTGCCGAATCGCTTCAAAAAGGACTACGTTCGTTAGAAATTGGTCTTACCGGCCTCAATGAAGTGGAGATTAAAGGCGCGCCAGATCGAGATGCTATATGCGCCACCCTATCACAACAACTGCCATACAGAATACTTTATATAGCTCAAGCTTTTCGACATGGTTTAGAAATTGAGTATATTAAAATGGCAAGCAAGCTGGATCCTTGGTTCTTAGACCAAATCAAGCGACTGGTCGATGTTGAGGAAAACCTAAAATCTGCAGGATTACCGTTTGATGGTCCCGGGCTGGTCAAACTGAAAACTCTCGGATTTTCGGATGCTAGACTAGCCGAACTTACAAACATGACAACTGAAGCTGTCACTGAGGCACGTCTCGCCGCCTCGATCACCCCTAGCTACAAAAGGGTAGATACCTGCGGAGGCGAGTATTCTGCGCTAACTTCATACATGTATTCAACTTACACTGGCGATGGGGTAAATCCACCTGAAAGTGAGATTTATCCGTCGAATTCTAATAAAGTAGTAATTCTTGGTAGTGGACCTAATCGCATAGGCCAAGGGATCGAGTTTGACTATTGCTGTGTCCATGCTGCACTCGCCATGAAGGAGATGGGCTTTGAGTCCATTATGGTTAATTGTAATCCCGAGACCGTTTCAACCGATTACGATACCTCCGACCGTCTCTATTTCGAGCCTCTTACAAATGAAGACGTAATGGCACTAATTCGAGCGGAACAGGTTAATGGAACTCTCAAAGGTGTTATAGTGCAGTTTGGTGGTCAAACACCGTTGAAGCTATGTCATGCTCTTGAAACCGCTGGCACGCCCATTCTTGGCACGGCACCCGATGCGATTGATCTCGCGGAAGACAGGGAAAGGTTTCAAATGCTGCTTACTGAATTAGAACTACGACAACCTCCCAATGGTATCGCCTCAAACGTTGAACACGCAGAAAAGATTGCTAAAAGAATTGGTTATCCAGTCGTTATACGACCTTCCTACGTGCTGGGTGGCCGTGCAATGGAGATCATTCACGACGCAAACAACCTTCGGCGTTATATGGAAACCGCCGTAAGGGTATCGGGTAACACACCCATCTTAATCGACCGGTATCTCCGGGACGCCGTAGAGGTGGATATTGACGCGATTTGCGATGGTGAACAGGTTTATATAGCCGGCATAATGGAACATATTGAAGAGGCTGGCATTCATTCTGGCGACTCCGCTTGTTCATTACCACCGCACTCACTTCACGATGAGATAGTTGAAGAGCTAAAGTTACAAACACAAAAACTCGCTCTCTCCTTAGGTGTAGTAGGATTAATGAACGTACAATTTGCAGTTCAGGATGGCACTGTATTCATCTTGGAGGTAAACCCGCGTGCCAGTAGAACCATTCCCTTTGTCGCTAAGGCTACCGGCCTACCAATTGCAAATATTGCAGCCAAGGTAATGGTTGGGGAAAAACTTTCGAGCTTCAATCTTCTTGAAAGAAGTTCACAAAATCATGTCGCTGTTAAGGAAGCGGTTTTCCCATTCTCGCGTTTTCCTGGCGTCGACATAATTCTCGGACCAGAAATGAGATCAACAGGTGAAGTAATGGGCATTGACAAGGATTTTTCTCGTGCCTTTGCCAAATCTCAATTGGCGGCAGGTATCGCCCTGCCCAAACGGGGAACAGTATTTTTGTCTGTGAGAGACCGAGACAAGAACGCTGCTTGTTCTTTGGCCAAACGCCTGCAAGGGCTCGGTTTCGATATCATGGCCACCAGCGGCACCATGAAATACTTAGCCACGCAAAGTATTGCAGTCCGGCGTATAAATAAAGTGTTGGAAGGTCGACCACACTGCGTCGACGCAATCAAATCTGATGAGGTACAATTAATAATAAATACCAACGAGGGGGTGCAATCCATAGAAGACAGTTTTTCTATTCGCCAATCAGCATTAATTGGTAACATCCCGCACTACACGACAGTAACAGGAGCAGCGGCAGCTATCTCAGCTATCGAAGCTTTAATTATCGAGCAATGCTCTGGAGGACTTGAAGTAGCATCATTACAGTCCTATTTTAGGGGGTCAAGTTAATTGGTTGTGGCCAAACAAGGTACGATATTGTCTCCAGATGGCACGTTTTTATATTAATTAGGTCAGAGTTATGGAAAAAATTCCGATGACAGCAGAGGGATTCAAATCTCTCGAGGAAGAGTTGAAGCGGCTGAGGGTTGGAGAACGTCCGGCTGTTATCAAGGCTATAGAAGCAGCTCGAGAACATGGAGATCTCTCAGAAAACGCTGAATATCACGCGGCCCGTGAGCGGCAGGGTTTTATTGAAGGGCGCTTGGCGGAATTAGAAAACGTGATCAGTCGGGCAGATGTCATTGACCCAACAATTTTAGCAGGTAAGGTCGTTCGCTTTGGCGCAACTGTAAAAGTGGCGGATGAAGATACAGATGAAAAATCCACATACCAAATCGTTGGCAGCCATGAAGCAGATGTGGATTCAGGCAAACTAAGTGTAACCTCTCCCTTGTCCCGCGCACTAATTGGAAAGACAGTCGGCGACACAGTTGAGGTCACTACCCCCAACGGCTCCAAAATATACGAAGTAATTAAAGTGCAATTTAAGTAGTCGGGGCTCCAGCTCCCTTATTGAACTAGTTTGGCAATTTGGTTACCCTTGGTATTCTTCTATTTGTACTGGAACCCCAGGCTCTTGCTTTGAGGCCCGAATTGTAAGAGCAGATTTCACATTGGCGACGTTCGGCGCAGATGTAAGTTTCTCTGTCACAAAATTCTGATAAGTCTCCCAATCTTGAGCAACGATTTTTAGTAAAAAGTCTACTTCCCCCGCAAGCATGTGACAGTCTCGCACTTCAGGCCAACTGCTAACCAGTTTTTCAAAAGCCACTAAGTCGGGTTCTGACTGACTGTGCAGGCCAATTTGTGCAAAGACCTTCACGTTATAACCTAGTGATTTTGGTTCTAAATCCGCATAATATCCACGAATATAACCTGCCTTTTCTAATGCCCGGACCCGACGTAAGCATGGTGGTGCAGAGATACCCACCCGACCAGCAAGCTCGACGTTAGTGATGCGGCCATTAATCTGCAAGTCATGCAAGATTTTTCTATCAATAAGATCAAGCTTAACTCGATTGGGGGTTAATAGTTTATCAATCTTAACTGCCATAATTAATGTCTGCATCTATCACAATAGTCAATCAGGTAATATTATTACTCAACTTTGGCCTAAGCAATAATTTTCCATTTTGCCGCCATACGTCATTTAAATTTTTACCGGAATAATTTGAATATACTATCATCGGGATAGCAACCACAGAGACAACTTTTCATTATTTTCCTAGTCTCGGGTTGCGCGAGTGTATTGTGATTTCTATGTTATAAGCACAAAATTCTGCCATTTATTTCCTCTTCCGCGAAGGAATAGCTAGTTGAAAGTCTGCTATAGGCAAACGCCTCCGCGTACTTGAGGTCAATAGGTTGGGTAGTTCAGGGAGCAGTCATGGCCCATATTCACAGCAAAATATTAATCCTGGGATCCGGCGCAGCGGGGCTCACCGCCGCAATATACGCCGCGCGTGCTGGACTTGTTCCAACTATTGTCCACGGAATTCAGCCCGGTGGCCAAATGACCATTACAACGGATGTCGAAAACTATCCTGGCTTTGCAGACATCATTCAAGGGCCTTGGTTGATGGAACAAATGCAATCGCAGGCAGAAAACGTAGGCACAAATATGATCGCTGATATCATCGTAAAGACGGACCTATCAACACCCCCCTTTAGACTAGAAGGGGATACAGGAAATACTTATAGCTGCGATGCTCTGATAATAAGTACAGGCGCCCAGGCCAAATGGCTAGGCCTGGACAGTGAAAAGAAATTTCAGGGCTTCGGGGTTTCTGCGTGCGCCACATGCGACGGGTTTTTCTTCCGAGGCAAAGAGGTTGCCGTAATTGGTGGGGGCAATACCGCTGTTGAAGAGGCTCTTTACCTTACCAACCACGCTACTAAAGTGACATTGGTACATAGGCGGGGAGAATTACGTGCTGAGAAAATTCTACAAAATAGACTACTTAACAATGCCAAAATCGAGGTGTTGTGGAATTGCATATTAACAGATGTGATTGGCAAAACCGATCACACCAACCCGGAAGTGGTAGCAATGCGGGTAAAAGATTTATCAAATGGCAACGTTTTAGAATTATCAGTTGCCGGAATATTTATAGCGATCGGTCATACTCCCAACACTGAAGTATTTACAGGCCAACTGGAAATGGATGATGATGGCTATCTGATTACAAAGCCTGATAGCACGGCAACAGATATTCCTGGTATTTATGCTGCTGGTGACGTTCAAGATCACATTTTCCGTCAGGCCGTGACCGCAGCTGGCACTGGTTGCATGGCTGCTCTAGAAGCGGAAAAGTATTTAGCAGCCTTAGACACTGACAAAATGGCCGCGGCTGAATAGGTAGCTAACTACTATATCTAATTGAATTGAAAAAATTTTTGAATAAATCAATCGCTTTAACTTCTGGATAGTATAAACTCAAATGGAGAAAAGAGGCATATTAAATTCGTCAATCCATCAAAAAGCTTTCATCAATCTAAATAGGCTGGAGAAATTTTCTTTGGTTAATATTCTTTAAGGGAGATATTAATGGATTGGGATAAGCTACGCATCTTTCACGCAGTTGCAGAAGCTGGTAGTTTTACCCATGCGGGAGAGACATTAAATCTTAGCCAATCAGCTATAAGTCGCCAAGTCAGTTCGCTCGAACAAAGTTTAAAATTACCGCTTTTCCACCGGCATGCTCGTGGTCTGATCCTTACCGAGCAAGGTGAAGACTTGTATCGCACGGCACACGACGTTTTTCATCAATTAGCAATGACGGAAGCAAGACTGACCGACAGTAAAGAAAGCCCGCGAGGACCCTTAAACATTAACACTACCATAGGTTTTGGTTCTGTTTGGCTCACTCCTAGAATTAAAGAATTTATGGATCTTTATCCTGATATAGATGTGACCATCATCCTTGTATACGATGATCTTGATCTATCCATGAGGGAAGCGGATGTAGCGATCCGGCTTACGGCGCCCCGGCAACCTGACCTAATCCAGAGGCACCTGATGAGCTTAAAATATAACGTCTACGCCTCACCGGATTACATTAAGGAACATGGTACGCCACTAACACCCCAAGATCTGGATCATCATAAAATTGTCACCTTTGGCGAAGAGGTGGGGGATCAAACGGATTTGCTACCCGCACTAAACTTCTTGATGGAAGCGGGCCGCAACAAAAGTGAGCCGCGCCTTCCAGCACTCAAAGTTAATAATATCTATGGAATTTACCGCGCTGTATTGAGTGGTGTTGGGATTGGAGCCCTTCCCGACTATTTTATTGAAGACACTTCATCTCTCGTTAGGATATTACCAGAAATGCCAAGTCCGGATACAGATGTTTATTTTGTATACCCAGAGGAACTGCGTCAATCGGCTCGTATATCTGTGTTTCGGGATTTTTTGGTACGCAATATTATTGAATCTCGTTAATAGTCTTTCACTCTTTGCTAAGAACAAGCTAAAAAGATTAAAATTTTAGATTTTATCTTTGCAGAAACTCTTTATTAACCCAAACGGTCTAGTCAAATGATTATGGGTCGGCTGTTAGTAGTAGTAATTTTGGTTGTAAGTTTGGCATGGCCAGCAGTAGCACAGGAACACTCTGGCATACCTCGTGTGGTTGATGGCAATACCATTATCATCAATTTTCAAAATATTCGCCTGCATGGAATTGAGGCGCCAAATGCTGAACAGCTTTGTGAAATAGATGGAGAGAGTTGGCTTTGCGGCTGGGAAGCTACAAACGCTCTTGCTCATATAGTGGGACGGCATTGGGTATCCTGTCGGCAAAATCGTTTGAACGAAGGGGATGTTGTTGGTGCCACATGCTTTGCCGGCAACGTATTGAACATTAACGCATGGATGGTCCGGAATGGGTGGGCTACGGCGCAGAACCAAACCAATACTCGGTTTTTACAGCTAGAAATACTAGCCCGACAGGAACAAATTGGTATTTGGAGAACAAAATACAAAAACACCGAGCACTTGAGACACTCGATCAACGAAAATACCATTCAAGTACGTTAGATAAATTGTTCGAGTTTTGCTATAATAGTTTTTTTCTAATTAGAAATCTTACTAAATTCTGTCAAATGAGATCTCTATTAGAACTGAAATATCAAGATGCCCAATTAATAAATCTTGAGTAACTCTACCTAGCTTGGGCATTTACCGATATTTATAAGACAATGGGACGAAAATGCGTCACCGAATGGCTAAGGTAGCAAATTTGCTTTTGTCCTCACCCATAATTAGTGTATGAGCATGGAGCGACAGGCCATTTCACGATGTCTAGCTCTCCTGGATTTTGTGGTATGACTTAGTGGCGTCATCAATAGCTTGATTAAAGTCTGCTTGCAGATCACTGTGGCCAGATTTTGCAGATTCGTAGCTTTCCACGCGTGCACGATTAGAATCTTTAAAGTACGGGATCACGTAACGCGCCATTAACTCATAACTGCGTTTGGCGGCCTCCCATGGTACAAAGTTATGGGCGAATAACAAATAAACACCAAATCCTCCGGTGAGTTTCTGCATCCGGTCAATTTCCTTAATTACATCGTCCGGCGTTCCGACAACTAACACCTTATTTTCGATCCCCCAATTTATCGAATCCGTCTCATCCAAAGGAAACGGTGAATTTGGCAAAACATCGTGGGAATAATCAACCCATTTCTGAAGTCCAAATTCCAAGTCTTTCTTGGCTTTGTCAGAAGTTTCAGCCAAATGTGTCATGACTGTTATGCGCCATTGGCGACGCTCGACTGTCCGACCGTTAGCCTGGGCAGTTTCCTCGCAAATACGCCAGTTTTCTGTCTGCCGTTCCAGAGCTTCGTTCGAAGCTCCGCCTAACACTAACAATCCTGCACCGAACCTACCGGCACAGAGCGCACCAGATGGAGACCGTACGCTGGTTACGGCCATTTCCATCATTGGCTTAGTGTAACTCGTCAATTGTAGTTTGGCATTGTTGAGCGTAAACCAGTCAGTCTTCATGGTAACTTTTTCACCCTCCATCAATGGAACAATCGCATCGAGTGCCTCTGTCATACGGCGACGTTGATCGGTGGGCTCAATCCCTAACTGATAAGCATCAGTAGGCAGAGCACCCGGTCCAGCGCCGAACATCACCCGACCGCGCGTCATATGGTCTAACTGTACCATTTGATCAGCGACTATAAGGGGGTGATGGAATGGTAAAGATTTTACACCGGTGCCCAATCTTATGCGTTGAGTGCGCTCAGCCGCTGCCGCTAAAAATATTTCAGGTGCCGGTATGATCTCAAAACCGCCGGAATGATGCTCCCCAACCCACACTTCGTCATAGTCAAGAGCATCAAGCCATTGGATAAGTTCCAAGTCTCGGGCCAAGGCGAGAGTGGGATTTTCTTCCAACGGATGGTGAGGGCCCAAGAATACACCAAAACGAAGAGGGGTGTCGCTCATTTTTGCATACTATCAGTTTCGTTCCGTCACCATATTTTCAAGCACCCCAAGTCCCTCAACTTCCATCCGAATGTGATCTCCAGCCTTCAAAAAAGTGTTAGTAAAGGCACCCACCCCTGCACAAGTTCCTGTAGCTATTACATCTCCCGGCTTTAATGTTAGTTGCCTGGAAAGATGAGAAATTTGCTCCGCAACAGTGAAGATCATTTGGGCGCTGCTTGAGTCCTGCTTTATTTCTTCATTAATCCACGTTCGAGTGGGCAACGACTGCACATTATCAATCTCTTCTGCAGGCGTGATCCATGGCCCCATAGGCGCCGAAGTTTCAAAGGATTTATGCTCAAACCAGTCTGTACCAAATGGCCAATCTTCTCGAAGATGTTGATCTCGCGCCGACAAGTCGTTGATGATAGTATAACCGGCCAAACAAGATAGCGCGTCCGCCTCACTAATATCCATAGTCTCGCGTCCCACTACGGCAGCAATTTCAATTTCCCAATCAAACTTCTTTGAATAGTTCGCGGGTAGGCGAATATTTTCTCCGCTACCAACAACCACCGAACTTGACTTAATGAAAAAGTAGGGTTGAATTTCCTTCTTATTAACATCCGTACCCATTTCCTTAGCATGATCATAATAATTTGCGGCAGCACAATAAATGGCTCCAGGGTTATTAATTGGCTGGTTTAGTGTTACACGATCTAGGGGAGTTGCCTTTGACCCCGGATTCTCAGAAATTTTTGTTAGTAGGGTTTTTGCGCTGTCCCAGTTTGCCAAAATGGCATCCACCGAGTTGTAAGGCGTAAGAGATGGCGCATGCAAACCCATCTCTAATTGCATATCAAAAACACTTCCAGCAACAAGTATACCCGGACAACTTTGACCCTTTTTTTTGTAGGATAGAAGTCGATAAGATGCCATGTTTTCTCTCCCTAAAGACTATCGAGCTTCGGCACGTTTCGCGATCACATCATCTGCTTCTTTACCTCTAAATTCTTGTAGGCGGTTGAATTCCCATTCGAATGAAGCAGTTCCTTGCGAAAGGGAACGTAGTTCATTGATCATATCTATCGTTTCTGACTCTGGGATATGGGCAGATACTTCATCCCAACCCTTCCAACCGGCTTTAGGTTCAAATCCCAGTATCTGGCCCCGCCGACCGCTGATCAGTCGCTGTACTCGAGAGGTAAACTCAGTTGGCGTAGAGACATCAATCTGGAAAATAGGTTCCAAAAGCACGGGATTACATTTCGGCATACCTTCCCGCATTGCCAAAGAACCAGCCATCTTAAAGGCCTGATCAGAACTATCAACAGCGTGAAACTGGCCATCAGTGAGTTCTACAGCTACATCTACAACGGGAAAACCCAAGGGCCCTCTCGGCAGATATTCTTTTATTCCGGTCTCCACCGATGGGATATATTGTTTTGGAACAACGCCGCCTGTTATTGAATTGGTGAATTGAAACCCAGAGCCTCTTGGTAGGGGCTTAATTTCAACGTGGACATCTCCAAATTGGCCGTGCCCTCCGGACTGTTTCTTATGACGCGCATGCTGAGAAATTGTTTTCCGGATTGACTCCTTATACGCAACCTGGGGTAGTTGTGCGCTTATCTCCAGTTTGTTTCGATTTTGAAGCCGGTCGAGTACAATCCTTAGATGAGTGTCCCCTTGTCCGCGCAAGACCATCTCACCAGTATCGGAATTGGGCCCATAGCTCAGAGACCCATCTTCTTCGACCACTTTAGCCAAAGCACCAGCCAACTTGACCTCGTCGTCCCGCTTATCAGCATGGATGGACAAGGCATAGACTGATTTTAAAGGCGCGGGCCAATCGGGACCATCCGCGGATCCAGAAGCAGATAATACATCACCCGCTTTTATATTATCCATACGACCCAAGGCCACCACCTGTCCGGTTGTTGCCTTACTAACTTTATTCTGCTGCTGCCCCAGCATTTTAAACATTCCGCTTACACGAGTACCGTTGAGTGTCGCACCGTCAGAAAATTCGCCACGCCAAATCCGTGCCATCGAAAGTTTGCCAGCCTGGGCGCCGTTATTAATTTTGAAGACTTGAGCTATTGGTTCTCCCTCTCCAATGGCAAGGCGTTTTGCGGTCTGGGCAACTTCTGGCGTTTCATGGCGCAGTGATTTCATGAGCCTTTTTATACCGTTATCGTTTTCGGCAGAACCAAAAAACACTGGTACAATCAAACCGCCTTGCAAATCTTTGGCAAGGTTCTGGTAGACGTCATCAGTGCCTGGAACCACATCTTCAAGCAATTGTTCCAACAACTCATCATTAAAGTCCGCGAGTGACTCCAATAAAACCATACGTTCTTCGTCTTTCCGGCCAGTTTCAGCTTCCGGGATTTCGATCAAATCAGAAGGCTCCCCGGACTTATAGGCGTAGGCCCTCTCACTAACTAGATCCACGTAGCCGGAGATCAGTTCTCCTTCTCTAATTGGAATCTCTCGCAGCACTAAAGGCCTTTCAGTGAGACCCTGCAACGCATCGAACGTTTCCTTAATTTTAGTTTCGGTGTTATCAATTTTGTTGATAAAAATAATATACGGGATGCCTTTCTCATCCAAATCAAGTAGTAAACGGGTTACGGCAAAGACCTTCGCGGCACCCGGTTCACAGACCACGATGGCTGCATCAGCTATCGACAAATTCACATGTGTTTCCCGGATTAATTCCACGGACCCTGGGGTATCGAGGAAAGTCCATTCGTCGCCTAGATATTCTGTCGTCGCCACATTTACTTCTACGCTCATTTTGCGAGCCCTAGCTTCCGGCGAATTGTCACCCACCGTATTGCCGTCAGTCACGTTTCCCTTTCGACCCGTGGCTCCACAAAGATGCAAAATACTTTCGAGCAGGGTTGTTTTGCCGCTTAGATAGGGCCCGACAATAGCAACGCACCGGGGTCCAGATGGAATTTTACTAGCCACGAGAAATCCTCCCAGGTTAAATCGTTTTGCCTTCTTTTCTAAAGTGGTTGAGCTAATTTGATGCTAACTCCCACCACCTCATCCTTAAGGGTAACGGCCTTATACAAGGAGTTAAAGACAAAAAATGGGAAGGCTTCAGCGACTACCTGAGTGCCGCACAAGCCCGTTGGATGCGCTTACAGGCTTCATTGAGCAAAGATGTCTCAGTAGCATAGGAAATCCGAAAGAAAGGTGAAAACCCAAACGCCGCACCAGAGACTACAGCGACCCCTTCCGCCTCCAGTAAATAGGCAGCAATATCGTCATCCGTGGTAAGAACATTTCCATCCGGAGTTACCTTTCCTATCAAGGATTTACATTTGGGATATACGTAAAACGCACCCTCCGGGGTCAAGCATTCTATGCCCGAAGCTTGGTTAAGCATGGACACCACTAAATCTCGGCGTTCTTTGAAAACAGCATTGCGCTCGGCTAGAAAATCTAAAGGTCCGTTAAGCGCTACAACAGACGCAGCCTGGGAAATAGAACTAGTATGGGAGGTGCTCTGGGACTGAATTTTATTCATAGCCTTGATTAAATCCAGTGGCCCGGCTGCGTACCCTATCCTCCAACCTGTCATTGAAAAAGACTTTGATAGACCATTTAGGGTTGCTGTCCGACTATAAAGGCCTGGCTCTACTTGGGCTATACTCGAAAAATCAAAACCGTCATAAACGATGTGTTCATAAATATCATCAGCCATAACCCAAACGTGTGGGTGGCGCATCAGAACTTCCGCTAAAGCTCTCATCTGGTCTTTTGAATAGGCAGCACCTGTCGGATTAGAAGGTGAATTAAGCACTAACCACTTAGTCTTTGGGGTAATCGCCGCCTCCAAATCCTCTGGTTCAATCTTAAAACCGTTCTCCAATTCGCATACGACAATCACTGGCGTCCCGCCAGCCAGAAGGACTATATCGGGGTACGACACCCAATATGGAGCAGGAATGATGACCTCATCACCCTCCTCAACAGATGCCATGATAGCATTATATATATTTTGCTTGCCACCACATGCTACCTGAATTTGATCTGGCGTATAGATAAGATCATTTTCCCGTTCAAACTTAGCACAAACCGCTTCCCTTAATTCAATGGTGCCTGGTACGTCCGTGTATTTGGTACAGCCGTCTTTCATGGCTTTTGCCGCCGCCGCCTTGACGTGGTCCGGCGTATCAAAGTCCGGTTCTCCGGCACCAAGACCTATCACATCTCGTCCTTCCGCTTTTAACTGTCGAGCCCGAGCAGTGACGGCCATAGTCGGAGAAGGTGCAATGCGATCCAAACGTGACGAAATAAAGGCCATAATTTGGAGCCTTTCAGTTACAATATTGAACTATTATACAGAAGGATTTAATCCCCATTAAGAGTATTATCAAGAGATGATTGAGCAGCCATAACTCCGAGACAAGTTGAAGCCCGAGACATTAACTGAATGTGTACTTAACAGATGCAAAAGAGCAAAAAAGACGCTAGCATTAATCCATGCTCGATTTACAAGAAAATCAATTATTCAATCCTGCAAAACAGCCAAAAATTAATCAAGGGAACCCTCTTAAAGTAATCTCTGAATACACTTCATCAGGCGATCAACCACAAGCCATAAAGAAACTTGTGGAAGGACTCAAATCTGGCGAGATGAATCAGGTACTATTGGGCGTTACCGGATCAGGAAAAACGTTTACCATTGCCCGTGTTATTGAGCGGGTAGATCGGCCAACACTTGTGTTAGCCCCCAACAAAACCCTAGCCGCCCAGCTCTTTGGCGAGATGAGAGGGTTTTTCCCAAACAACTCTGTCGAGTATTTTGTTTCTTATTACGATTATTACCAGCCGGAAGCCTATGTTCCACGGACTGATACATATATCGAGAAAGACGCTTCGATTAACGAACAGATCGACCGAATGCGTCATTCGGCGACCCGGGCGCTTCTTGAGCGTAAGGATGTAATAATTGTTGCAAGCGTTTCCTGTATTTACGGTATCGGTGGAGTCGAAACCTATGCTCAAATGACTGTCAAACTGGCTCCCGGAGATACTCTCAACCGTCATGATCTCCTCAAACGCTTTGTCGAGATGCAATATAAACGAAACGATGATGCGTTTTATAGAGGAGCATTTCGGGTACGAGGCGATGTCATCGAAATCTTTCCCTCCCACTTGGAAGACCGCGCCTGGCGACTTAGCCTATTCGGTGACGAATTAGAAACCATATGGGAAATTGACCCCCTTACTGGAAAAAAAATAGCAGGCCTAGAAAATATCGTAATCTACCCGGCTAGCCATTATGTAACTCCTAGGCCAACTCTGCAGCAAGCGATCCCCAAGATTAAGGAAGAACTCAAAGAACGGATTAATCAACTTGAACATGAGAACAAGCTAATAGAAGCTCAACGGATCGAAGAACGCACAACTTTTGACCTCGAAATGCTCGAAACAACTGGACATTGCTCCGGAATTGAAAACTACTCACGCTATTTAACGGGTCGGAATCCAGGTGAACCCCCCCCAACATTATTTGAGTACCTTCCAGAGAACGCACTTTTAATAGTAGATGAAAGCCACGTCACTGTACCCCAATTGGGCGGCATGTATAGAGGCGATTTCAACCGTAAATCCACACTTGCCGACTTCGGGTTCCGCCTGCCTTCATGTGTCGACAACCGCCCGCTTAAGTTTGAGGAATGGGAACACATGCGCCCGCAAACAATTTTTGTTTCCGCGACACCAGGCCCTTGGGAATTAGAAGCGACTGGGGGCGTATTTGTAGAACAGGTAGTTCGCCCCACCGGCCTGATCGACCCGCCATGCATCGTCCGCTCTGTTGACACCCAAGTAGACGATCTATTAGCCGAATGTAGACTAAGTGCTAAAAAAGGCGAGCGGGTGCTAGTCACAACACTTACCAAACGGATGGCAGAAGATTTAACCGAATATATGCACGAGACCGGTATTCGAGTGCGCTACCTCCATTCAGATATTGATACGCTTGAGCGCATTGAGATTATCCGTGACTTACGCCTCGGCGCCTTTGATGTATTAATAGGTATTAATCTTTTGCGTGAAGGCCTCGATATCCCTGAATGTGCCTTAGTAGCAATTTTAGATGCCGATAAAGAAGGTTTTCTGCGCTCTAAAACATCGCTGATCCAAACCATAGGCCGAGCGGCCCGTAACATAGACGGTCGCGTGATCCTCTACGCTAACAATATGACAGGGTCATTGGAATATGCTATCGGGGAAACTAACCGCCGTCGCATTAAACAGCAGGAATATAACAGCGCTAACGGCATCACACCAGAATCGGTCAAGAATAATATCTCTGACGTTCTCAAAAGTGTCTATGAGATGGACTATGTTACCGTTGCCACTGGTATTTCCGGCGATGACCATTTAATTGGGCACAATTATCGGTCTCATTTAGGCACCTTAAGAAAGCGTATGAAGGAAGCTGCCGGCAATTTAGAGTTTGAGGAAGCTGCCCGCCTTCGAGATGAAATTCGTCGGCTAGAGGGTTTAGAACTTGGCCTTGATAAACCAGGTGTTTCAATTTCCGCAGCCTCAACTCATGGCCTAGGGGGATCGCAGAAAAGAAATTTAAATGGATCGAATTCAGAGAAAAATTTGAACAATCCCCGGGCTAGAAATCGAACCAAATCCAAGGGGAAAAAGAATAAAAACAAGCTTATAAATCGGAAAAAAAGATTACGGTCGTAATTTTAACTTCTTGCAACTCGGTGTTTTCAATAGCCCTTCGTGCCCTGATGAGAAAAACTTAAAGATTGGATCGAAACATCCGAAAACTTTTATTCGGATAACGCACAAAAAGGTTCCGGGCAGGTGAATTTTGTGTTCTTTGGTTTGGTAGGGTGTTTAGCATTATCTTTCGGGTTAAATTGATGGTAGAGCCTGCATTCTTTGTTATAGGCTGTCCGTGTAGAACGATAGAATCTAAATCTGAAGGCCCCGTATTGCCCAAGATAATGTTTTAGCTCATTTGCCAAATCTCCATCTGCGTGCCCTACCCGCCGGATTAAAAACTTCTTTTCTTTCACGTCTCCAAGGGCAAAGACAGCAGCCGAGCTCCAATCCAGGGCATTGACAACCAAATTCAAGATGGTCTTCTCTGTAAGTGGGTAAGGACCTTGCAATCCAGATCGGGCCATGGTGATATCAGTATCAATTTAGATTTAACATCTCTTTATGAAGAATATTTTTGATCTATTTTTAGCCTTTTGCAAGAGTTCAATCTATGAATGAAATAATACAATTTTCGTCACACGTTTGATCTATTAGGTTGTAGCGTAGTTATTTTTCCTTTGTTATCAGGTTAGTTTTGAGAGTTTAATCATGACCGACAAAGTTACAAAATCCGAAATAGAATGGCGCGCAAAACTAACGCCCGAAGAATATTATGTCACTCGCGAAAAAGGCACGGAACGACCCTTCACCGGGCAATACCATAATTCACAGGAACCAGGCGTTTACAGCTGTATATGTTGTGGTCAGGATTTATTCAATTCTGAAGAAAAGTTTGATTCCGGTACGGGTTGGCCTAGCTTTTGGCAACCCATAGAAGAAGAGGCCGTCGTCACTGAAGATGACAATAACCTTGGCATGACCAGAACTGAAGTTATGTGTTCTGGATGCGATGCGCATCTGGGTCACATATTTCCGGATGGTCCTCAGCCGACGGGGTTACGCTATTGCATTAATTCTGTAAGTCTAGAAAAGAAATAACGGGGCCAATGATTAGCTTAGTAGACCACCCGTAACCTTATCGATTTATCACCCACATCCAAATTAAAGACCGCCGCCTCAAAGACTGGGGGTGCAAAATTTACTTTAGCGTTGTTGGAGAAACCATAACCCTCTTTTGGTAAACCAATGAAGTTGGTATTCATCTCTCCATCGCTGTTCTCATCATGATGGATAGCGATCGCATATGCGCCGGGAATTAAGTTATAAAACTGAACAGTGACAAAACCAAGCTGAGCCGGAATATCTTTGCTATCCAACTCGTTCCCTTGCGGAAATTGAGATGGTACATTGAAAATAGAAAATCGGATTTCTCCTTTGGAATTACGCACCTGCTCGACGGTGACGGTTAAGTTTGCTGCATTTGAGGGCACAGTAATAAATGACATCACCGTCGCAGCTCCTAAGACCATCACCCATTTCAACATCCTAACTGCCTACCGATAATAGATTAAGAAAAGGAGACACTTGTTTTCATAAACTATTTTGAAGAATTTCAAAATTGACCTAAGCACACTCTCTTCCCTGGACCGTTAACAATATCGCTACAACATTTAGGGAAATGTACAATCAATTAAAAGAGACAAACTGTTTAACTAAATTGATCTATTTGATGAACGTGTTTCTAAAGCATAGTTCAAGGCCTCGGCCAAGGCGAGCTCACGTGCAGCGGCAGCTTTAGATTTTTCGTCATCTTCAACTATCTGATCCCGTGCGGCACTCAACCTTGCACTTGCGTCTTCAGGGGAAATCTCTGCTAATTCTCTCGCCCTTGTTGCTAGCAAAGTACAACGTTCATCATTAGCTTCCGCAAATCCTCCTTCAACAAATATGCTTTTAGAAACAAAACCATCATTATAAATATCGACTGTTCCAGGGCGGACGTTGCTAAGTAATGGAGCATGCCCCGGTAACACACCAAAATCGCCATCTTCGCCAGGAACGACAACCATATCCACCTCTTCCGACGCCAATAACGCACTTGGAGAGACAAGCTCAAAAATTAATTTATTTGTCATCAGATAGTCTCCTTACGCGGCTTCCATCGCCAAGCGTTGGGCTTTTTCTACTGCCTCTTCAATTTTACCAACCATATAGAAGGCGGCTTCTGGCAAATGATCATATTCACCAGCGCAGATACTTTTAAAGCCTTTAATGGTGTCCTCCAGATTGACAAAGACGCCTGGCGCTCCTGTAAACACTTCAGCTACATGGAAAGGTTGTGAGAGAAACCGCTGGATTTTCCTCGCTCTTGCAACAGTAAGTTTATCTTCTTCTGACAATTCATCCATCCCTAAAATCGCAATAATATCTTGTAGGTTTTTATAGGTCTGAAGAATCCTTTGAACCTCACGGGCTACAGTGTAATGTTCATCACCAACTATTGCCGCATCCAGCACCCTGGAAGTGGAATCCAGCGGATCTACCGCAGGATAAATTCCAAGCTCCGCGATTTGACGGCTGAGTACCGTAGTTGCATCCAAGTGGGCAAAGGACGTTGCCGGAGCTGGATCTGTCAAATCGTCTGCTGGGACATAGATCGCCTGAACCGACGTAATAGAGCCCTTATTGGTGGAGGTGATTCTCTCCTGCATTGTACCCATATCAGTAGCCAGCGTTGGCTGATAACCTACAGCAGATGGAATACGGCCCAAAAGCGCAGATACTTCGGACCCGGCCTGTGTAAAACGGAATATGTTATCAACAAAAAACAGCACGTCCTGACCTTCCTGATCCCTAAAATACTCAGCAACAGTAAGACCAGAGAGCGCCACACGCATCCTCGCGCCAGGAGGTTCATTCATCTGACCGTAAACGAGCGCCGCTTTGGAGCCGGGTCCATCAGGAACAATTACACCAGATTCCATCATTTCGTGATAAAGATCATTACCCTCCCGGGTACGTTCGCCTACGCCAGCAAATACGGAATAACCGCCGTGACCCTTGGCTATATTATTTATTAGTTCCATAATTATTACCGTTTTTCCGACACCAGCACCGCCAAATAATCCTATCTTCCCCCCTTTTGCATAGGGCTCAATCAGGTCGACTACTTTAATACCAGTGGCAAGAATTTCCGTTTCCGTAGATTGGTCCACAAATTCTGGTGCCGAACGGTGAATTGACCAAGAACTTGTAGCTTTCACCGGACCCCTCCCGTCCACGGGTTCACCAATTACGTTCATTATGCGGCCTAACGTCTCAGGTCCGACAGGCATTTTGATAGGTTCTCCCGTGTCAACAACTTCCATACCTCGAACAAGCCCATCAGTCGTGTCCATCGCTATAGTACGAACCTGCGACTCGCCTAGATGCTGGGCCACTTCAAGTACTAGGCGGTTTCCATCATTATAGACTTCAAGAGCGTTCAAAATTTCTGGGAGGTTGTCATCAAACTTTACGTCAACCACCGCTCCCATCACCTGAGAAATTGCGCCAACATTATTCTTGGCCATTTTTTAACCCCTATTGAGTTACAGTGCTTCCGCACCTGATATGATTTCAATCAATTCACTTGTAATCCTAGCCTGGCGACTACGGTTAAACGTTAAGGTCAAATCATCAATCATTTCGCCGGCGTTTCGCGTAGCGTTATCCATAGCCGACATCCGTGCACCGTGTTCAGATGCGCTACTCTCCAAAAGTGCGCGAAATACTTGAATTTTTAAATTGCTTGGCAACAGTTCTGTCAAAATTTCCTGTTCAGAAGGCTCATATTCATAGATCGCCGAGGGTTTTTCTTTCGTTGATAAACCCTCATCTTCTTCTGAAACTTGTTCTAATCCTACCAAATCAACTGGTATAATCTGCTGGGAAGTCACCACCTGCGTGATAACGGAGACAAACTTGTTATAAACCACCGTACAAATATCAAATTCATCAGCTTCAAACATCTCTATCAAATCACTTGTCAAATCTTCAGCCTCAGAAAATTTAACACCACTTCGGCCAATACCCTCGTAAGTTTTGACAATAGAAGCCGCAAATTCACTCTTCAACTGGTCTCGCCCTTTGCGGCCAACACACAAAAATTTAACTGTTTTACCGGCGCTCAGAAGGTCTCTTATCCGGTTACGGACTTCTCGAACAATACTGGAATTAAATCCACCACAAAGACCCCGATCTGACGTTATTATAACAAAAAGATAGGTTTCATCGGAACTATTTCCCGCCAACAACTTTGGGGCACTTTGAATTGATTGCTGGCTTTCCATTACGGAAGCAATCATACGTTCCATGCGTTCCGCATAGGGCCTTGCTGCTTCAGCAGCTTCTTGGGCACGCTTCAGTCGGCTCGCAGCTACCATCTTCATGGCCGACGTGATCTTCTGAGTGGATTTCACGCTTGAAATCCTGGTTTTGAGTTCCTTGAGATTAGCCATAGAATGCCGTAAAAAACATTGCCACTAAACTTAATTAAGAAAAAGAAGCGACAAAGTCGCCAATAAAAGTCTTAAGTTTTTTCTCGGTTTCTTCCGAAATAGCTTCCTCCGTGCTAATAGCGCTTAAAATATCGATGCCTTTTTCTCGGATATTATCTAACAACATCTGCTCAAACCGAACTACATCTTGTATTTTAACTTTATCCAAAAAACCATTTACCCCTGAGAAAAGGGAGACCACTTGTTCCTCCATTGAATAGGGAGAGAACTGGGGTTGCTTTAGAACTTCAATAAGTCTTGCCCCTCGGGCCAGCAGTTGCTGGGTAGAAGCATCCAGGTCAGAGGCAAATTGGGCAAATGCCTCCATTTCTCGGTATTGTGCCAACTCAAGTTTTATAGAACCGGCTACCTGTTTCATAGCTTTTGCCTGGGCCGCTGAGCCAACACGGGAAACCGAGAGACCAACATTAACTGCGGGCCGTACTCCTTTATAAAAAAGGTCGGTTTCTAGAAAAATTTGCCCATCTGTGATGGAAATCACATTCGTTGGTATATAGGCTGAAACATCATTGGCTTGTGTTTCTATCACTGGTAGAGCCGTTAACGAACCTGCGCCGTTTTCATCACTCATTTTTGCAGCTCGTTCCAACAAGCGGGAATGCAAATAAAAGACATCGCCAGGATAAGCCTCACGTCCCGGTGGTCGGCGGAGAAGAAGGGACATTTGCCTGTACGCGACAGCCTGTTTTGTTAAATCATCATAAAAAATTACTGCATGCATGCCTCTATCCCGGAAATACTCTCCCATAGTACAACCGGTATAGGGTGCAAGGAATTGAATTGGCGCGGGCTCGGAAGCGGTCGCAGCAACAACTATCGTATATTCAAGGGCCCCTTTTTCCTCAAGGGTCTTGACAATTTGTGCGACCGACGAACGTTTCTGTCCAATGGCAACATATACGCAGAACAATTTCTCCGAATCATTAGCCGCCGCATCGTTGAGTTTTTTCTGGTTTAGAATAGTGTCTACAATTATGGCTGTTTTACCTGTTTGGCGGTCACCGATGATCAGTTCCCGCTGCCCACGTCCGATTGGGATCAGGCTATCTATGGCCTTGATACCGGTTTGCATGGGCTCGTGAACGGATTTGCGTGGAATAATGCCGGGGGCTTTTACTTCAATCAGGTTTCGTTCAGAGGCATTTATTGGGCCTTTGCCATCAACTGGGTTACCGAGGGCATCGACGACGCGACCAAGAAGTTCCTTGCCGATAGGTACATCTACTATTTCACCAGTTCGTTTAACCGTGTCACCCTCACGAATGGTATGGTCATCGCCAAAAATAACCACGCCTACGTTATCTTCTTCCAAATTAAGGGTCATACCCTTAATTCCGCCCGGAAACTCTACCATTTCTCCGGCTTGCACCTTGTCTAAACCATAAATACGAGCGATGCCGTCACCAACCGATAAAACTTGCCCAACCTCGGAGATCTCCGATTCAGTGCCGAAGTTTTCGATTTGGTCTTTAAGAATTGCAGAAATTTCAGCAGCGCGTATTTCCATTATCCAACTCCTCTCAAGGCAAGACGCAATTTTTGCAGCTTATTTTTTAACGATGAATCAATCATTCGCGAACCAATTTTTACAACAAGGCCGCCAAGAATTCTTGCATCGAGCCTAGTAGTTAAATTAACATTTTCACCCAAAGCCGATTTAAACACCTTTAGAATTTCACTAGTCTGCTGATCACTTAGAGGCTCAGCAGAAGTTACTTCGGCGGTTACCTCCCCGCGACGATTAGATAAAATTAGCAAATAGTCACGTATAATTTCCCTCAGCACAAATAATCTTCTATTTGAAGACGTCAAACCAACAAATTTTTTTGTCAGTTCGGATGCCCCAGCTTTTTCCAGAATAGCCTCCATGGCAGCTCCCTGCTCAATTCGGGGTATAATAGGCGAACGCAATAAGCGATCTAGATCATTGTTTTCTTCAATCAGTCTGACAACAAACCTCAAATCCTCTGCAACTCGGTCCAGTACATCGCTCTCATCCGCCAATTCAAACAAAGCGCTAGCATATCGCCCCGTCAATCCAGTGACACCTTTTCTATCGGATTCCAACTTGGATAACCCTCGCCTGCAATTTACCAAATAATTTTTGTTATAACCCCTAGAAAACAAAAATTAGTGTAACATTCAACACTGTCACGACCGTCTGGCATTATTTTGCCAAAATGCGAGCGATGTCTAACATACCGATCAGAAACTGACAAGGAGCCTTGTTTCCTAAGCGATCATCCTTACATATTTATTGTAATCAATAGGTTAGGATGATCTTCCTTACAAAAAACTGTAAGGATCAATATCCACATTTACCCTCACATTCCGAGGGACTTGGGCCACTGATAGCCAATAGCGGATCTTTCTTTGAAGATTTTGATTTTTCCCAGATTTCAAGAGAAACCGTCTTCTATGTCGGCCCCGCAACAGCTTCAAAGGTGCTTCAGCAGGACCTAAAATCTTAATGTTGTCATCTCGCGGAGCAAACCTGTTAAGCGATCTTACCGCCCTTTCTACCGCTTCTTCATCCTTGCTGGAAACAATAATACCAACAAGTTGACCAAATGGCGGCATACCGCCAGCTTCCCTGTCAAATGCTTCCGCAGACAAAAACTGTTCCCTATCACCGATGCCGATCGCCTGTATCACAGGGTGGTCCGGCATGTAGGTCTGAATAATAACCCTACCAGGTCGAGCGGCACGACCAGCCCTCCCCGATACCTGATATAGCAGTTGATAGGTACGCTCTGATGCGCGGAGATCGCCTCCCGCAAGCCCCAAATCTGCATCTACAACACCAACTAGGGTCAGGTAGGGAAAGTGATAGCCCTTTGAAATCATTTGGGTACCTATCAGCAGATCTATTTCCCGCGCTTCCATCTGACAGACCAGGTTAGCAGCCTGAGTTGGCCCATTGACAGTATCACTAGTAATTACTCTGGACGAAACGTCGGGGAATATCCCTGCAACCTCTTCGGCAATACGTTCTACACCAGGACCGCAAGCCGTAAGGCTATCTTCTGACCCGCATTCTGGGCATTCACGAGGTATTCTCGCAGAATAGCCACAATGGTGGCATTGCAAACGACCTAGAAGTCGGTGTTCAACAAGCCAAGTAGAGCAGTGCGAACATTGCAAGCGAAAGCCGCAAGTCCGGCATAATGTAAGCGGAGCATAGCCGCGTCGATTTAAATACAGCATCGCTTGTTCTTCTAACTCAAAGGTTTGCCGGAGCGAATCCAAAAGTGGCGGCGAAAGCCAATTTCCCGACTTAACTTCTTCGTTACGCATATCTATGACCGAGACCTTGGGCATCAAAGCTCCCGCATGCCGATGTGTCAGTTTGAAGTGGTTATATTGCCCTCGCCGAACATTGAATATTGATTCGAGTGATGGTGTAGCAGAAACAAGAACTATAGGGATCTTGCCAATGTTCGCTCTTACCACAGCCATATCCCGGGCATTATAAATAACACCCTCCTCCTGCTTGAAAGAGCTATCGTGTTCCTCGTCGATTATTATTACTCCAAGGTTGGTAAATGGGAGAAATAATGCTGATCTTGCTCCCACAATGACTTTGGCCTCTCCGCTCGCTATTGCGCGCCAAGCGGTGCTTCGTTGTACAACTGTCAAATCCGAATGCCAAAGTGCGGGAGCGCAACCAAACCTATCCTCAAATCTTTGAAGCCATTGGGCACTCAGGGCAATTTCCGGCAGCAACACTAAGGCCTGTTTACCGTACTTAAGAGCTCTACAAATCGACTCCAAATACACCTCAGTCTTACCCGATCCCGGAACACCCTCTAAAACCGTTGCTGCAAAGGTGGCTCTTTCCACCTGGTCGCACAACTCTGATGCAATAGTGGCCTGTTCTTCTGATAGCACCGGTCCTTTGGCCCGCCAATCCGGGTTCTTGAAGGCAGGCGGTGGAGTGTGCTCTAGTTTGACTAACACCCCGGCCTTCAACAATCCCCTGATGACTGAGTGACCAACCCCCGCTTCCCGCATTATATTCTTTAACGTACGTGGTGCATCATCTTCCAAAATTCCCAATACCCTTTCACGCGGGCTAGTAATGCGAAATACAGGTAACTTCTTGCTTATCGAATATACCGTTAACGGTTTTGGCGGCATAAGTGCAGCGGGCACACTAATTACCATCTTGAGCACAGCACCCTTGGGAACCATATTATAGTTGGATACCCATTCGATAAATCGTCGTGAAACTTCGGGCAAAGGGGACACATCAAATTTAGTCTTTATATATCTAAGTTTTTCAGGCTGAACTTTATCTGGCTTGGTATTCCAAACCACGCCCAACACCTCCTGAGCGCCCAAAGGTATTGTAACAAAATCTCCCACCACAAGCCTTAGGTTGCTGGGTACACAATAAGTGTAACCCTTTCCAAATGGCAGAGGTGGGAGGACCGTAACATGGCAATCCATGGTAAATTCACTCATAAGCAATATTCTAAAACACAGGATGCTGAATTCAATATCCTAAAACCATCTTGCCTTAGATGTTTGTTTAGTTTTGGTCCTCTGCGATAAAAAAACAAACACGTCTCTACAATGATTTATCAACAACACCCGTTTCGCAATACTATGTAAAATAGAGAATAGGGGAGTTTACTATTAAGACAATGTAATAGGATTGCCTTTCCGACCCGAATCGGTGTGAAATAAGCGTTGTTATAAACAAAATAAAGAAACCGCAATGAAGTTTTTTTTAGACACGGCCAGCATCAACGAAATTACAAGTCTCAACAAGACAGGTATGGTTGACGGGATTACAACAAACCCATCTCTAGTAGCTAAAACTGGGCAGTCATTTCTCGATATAATTGCCGATATTTGTAAAATAATTGATGGACCGGTGAGTGCCGAAGTTGCCGCCACTGACGCTAATAATATGATCAAAGAAGGCCATAAATTAGCTTCAATATCTGATAATGTTGCCGTAAAAGTCCCCCTCACCGCTGACGGACTGATAGCATGTAAAGCTTTGTCTGATGCTGGGACAATGGTTAATGTAACTCTCTGCTTTTCGGCAGCACAGGCTATCTTAGCAGCCAAAGCCGGAGCCACTTTTGTTTCCCCGTTTATAGGCCGATTGGACGACTTGGGTCAGGATGGTCTTGGACTAATTTCTGAGATTCATACAATATTTTCAAATTATCCTGAAATTAATACTCAGATATTGGTTGCCTCGGCACGTAGCCCTCGGCATGTAGTTGAATCGGCCAAGATTGGTGCGGATATAGTGACCATTCCACCAAGCACCCTTCGGCAATTATTTAACCATCCTTTAACAGATACAGGACTAAAAGCATTCATGAGTGATTGGGAAATTTCTGGTCAGACAATCCTATAGGTCAACGCGGAAAAAATTAATGACCGGAGACCCTAACACATTAAATAATGCAAAGCTCCCCTCCGCAGATCAGGTGGAAGCCTATTTAAAGGAGCACCCGGATTTTTTAACACATCATGAAAGCCTACTTGATCAGATGACGCCGCCAATGCGCTGGTCAGGTGATAAGGTCGTAGACCTACAGAGCTATATGCTTGACCGATTAAGAGGTGAACAAGATGATCTTAAAGATGCCACCAATCTGCTGGTAAGTACGACACGAGCTAACATGCTCATTCAAACACGAACCCACGCCAGTGTTATGTCCCTTTTGGATGCTTTAGACTTTGACGACCTTATCCACACAGTATGTTTTGATCTCCCCATTTTGTTGGATGTGGATGCTGTCTCGCTTTGTTTTGAAACGGGAAGTAATGGCTTTCCTGTTTTAGGTGATACCGATATCCGTTGGTTTTCTGCGGGTACGATTGATAAAGTCTTGGGCCATGAGAATGAATTTGCTAAACTCCTCGAACATACCAGTGACGATGGGTCGGTATTTGGAGAAGCTGCTGGCATAGTGCGCTCTGCTGCTCTCGCCCGGATAGGACCGAGTGGTAGCCTACCTGCTGGTTTAATAGCACTAGGTTCTCGTATCAAAGGCTCTTTTCATGGTGGCCAAGGAACCGACCTACTATTGTTTTTAGCCCGCGTACTGGAACATTGCCTACTTCGGCTATTCCCTGCCAAATAAGATACGAAGATTGCCTCACACCATTGATTTCATCGCGAAACCGAATGTCAAAGGTGCTATTGATCGATGGATGCAGTGGCTTGAGACCGAACGCAATTACTCGGTTCATACCTTAGATGCCTATAGCTTTGACCTAAATGACTTTCTTACTTTCCTCTCTGGATATTTCGGGGAAATGAATAATAATACGGAAGAATATAAACCGAGCTTAAATGATCTAAAAAAACTTAACGTAATAGAATTTCGTGCCTACCTTGCTTGGCGGAATGGCAATAAACGAAAAAAACGTAATGGCAAAAAGTCCGAGCCATCACGACTGTCAACGGCGCGTGCACTTTCCACTTTACGCAACTTTTTCCGATTTCTTGAAAAGGAAGGTATTTCGGACAACCAATCTATCCAATTGATTAGGACCCCTAAATTACCAAAGTCCATACCTAAACCTTTAAGCACTTCAGAAGCAAAGGAAGCACTGGAAAATTTTGGCACGCTGCCAAAAATTTCCTCGGTTTATAATGGATGGATTTCTGATCGAGATGTCGCATTGATGACACTGCTTTATGGGTGTGGTCTTCGCATAGGTGAGGCGCTGCAATTGGACGTTAAAGATGTCCCAACAGAAGGTGTCCTGGTTATCTCTGGCAAGGGCAACAAGCAACGGATCGTGCCAGTTTTACCCGTTGTGTTGCATGCCATAAAAAAGTACCGCGATAACTGTAAGTTTAAACTAAAACAAAACGACCCTCTGTTTGTAGGAATGAGGGGAAAGCGCCTTAATGCCGGAGTAGCCCAAAGCCAGATGCGCAAAGTCCGTGCAAGCATGAAATTGCCGAAATCCGCTACACCACATGCATTTCGCCACAGCTTCGCAACCCATCTTTTGGCAAATGGCGGGGATCTGCGAACAATTCAAGAGTTGTTAGGCCACGCCACTCTCTCGACTACCCAGCGCTATACAGAGGTCGATTCCAAACGTCTATTGGAGGTTTACCGAGACAGTCACCCACGTGCTATCGCTTGACAACAATAGACCCGTCGTTTGCAAAATGCTTTGCTGAGAATATAGCCAAAATTACTTCAAACCCCAGTT
This sequence comes from Alphaproteobacteria bacterium MarineAlpha3_Bin6, assembly GCA_002938035.1. GTDB lineage: Bacteria > Pseudomonadota > Alphaproteobacteria > Rhodospirillales > UBA2165. The sequence continues at coordinate 11,348 of PTLH01000004.1, read as the reverse complement.
AACCGCTGGATTTTTTCAAATACTTCGATCCTACGAAGTGTTGTTAAAAGTTTATGGGGGACGGGCGCCAGAAAACATAAACACCTAACGTTTATCATCTTAAATTTATCACTAATTTCATAACGGGCTTATATAAATGAGAAATTTCAAGATTTAGCCATATAGTAGATGCTTCTTATTTATTTATCCATTCTATCGCCATACTATGGTGGGCAATCGAAAAATAGCGCTTATCACCGTTTTTAAGATTTTGCGCTATTTTATTAATCATTTGTTCCCACTTTTGGTTACCGACAAATGCAATTTTTTCGATTTGATCCCAGTATTTCTTTCCATAAACGTTTTTATCCCATGCCGCTTGCCATTCCCAGCCCTTAAAAAATTCCAGATCAACATAAAGTAGAAACGAGCCATGATTTTCCAATATCCGCTCAATCCTCACCGTAAGATTGTGAAGGTCTTCATCCGTCAATTTGCCAATAGCTTTGCAACAAACGAGATTTCCCTCACTTTCAGGTAGAAAAATAACCACCGGCAACCAACTCCCTACATATGGATAGCTCGGTCGTGGACTGCCAATGCAGCTTCTTTGACAACTTCACATAGACCAGGATGACCGTGACTAATGCGGGCGATATCTTCCGCAGAACCGCCAAACTCCATAGCCACTACACATTCTTGAATCAATTCTCCGGCAAAAGCCCCTAAGATGTGAACCCCTAAAACTGCATCCGTCTTCGCTTCTGCAAGTATTTTAACAAATCCTGTCGTATCACCCATGACGCGAGCACGCGGATTAGCCGAAAAAGTAAATTTCCCCACTTTATAGGCTATTCCAGTTTCTATGAGTTGTTCCTCTGACTTCCCAAGCCTGGCAACTTCTGGCCAAGTATAGACAATGGAGGGAACCATATCGTAATCAATACTGCCAGACTGACCCGCCAGCATCTCAGCAAAAACCATGCCTTCGTCTTCCGCCTTATGCGCAAGCATGGCCCCGCCTATTACGTCACCGATGGCATATACGCTGTCCACGTTGGTTTTAAATTTAACATCTGTTTTTATAAAACCGCTATCATCCGTCTTTACGCCTATGTTTTCTAACCCAAGATCATCAGTATATGGTCGCCGACCAATTGCCACCAAAACAATATTGGTATTAAGCTCTTTCAATTTACCGCTATCACGGCATTCAATTGTAAGTGTAACCCCAGCTTTAGATTTTATTACGCCAACAACCTTGCTGTTCAGGGCAAAATTAAAACCTTGCTTTTCTAAAACTTTAGCCATTGTTTTAGAAATTTCTTCATCCAATCCGAAAAGGATGTTTTCCATAAACTCGACGACTGTCACCTCTGCACCTAAACGGCGCCATATGGAACCTATTTCCAGGCCTATCGCCCCTGCGCCAATTACTACCATAGAGCGGGGTACTTTGGGGAGTTCGAGTGCCCCCGTTGAAGAAAAAATTCTCTCTTCGTCTATCTCAATCCCGGGTAAATGTGTCACCTTGGAGCCTGTCGCGATTAAAATATTCTTGCTGGGGATGGTCTCCTTTTTTCCTTTCTCCGATATTACCCGAGTCTCGCCCGCTCTAATAATCTTGCCGCAACCAATTAACCTATCAATGTTATTTTTTTTCATTAGATAATCGATACCTTTAACAGTATCACCAACCACCTGGTTTTTGTGCTCCATCATGGTTTTAAGATCGAGTTTAACACCTGTAGCCTTGATACCATGATGGGAAAAGCCTTGCCGCGCCTCATTATAAAGGTGAGAAGAATGCAACAAGGCCTTTGAAGGGATACAACCCACATTGAGGCAAGTGCCTCCAAGGTTAGGCCTTTTCTCCACTATTATAACCCTCATGCCTAACTGCGACGCTCGGATTGCAGCGACATACCCCCCAGGACCACCACCAATGACTGTTAAGTCGTATATATCTTCCATATTGTTTACTCCCTAAAAATCAATTTGGTCAGGTTGAGAGTTTTGGACACAATTTATTTCAACAGTATTGAAATTTATTGGTTCTTATCCAAATACTATTTGATGCTCATAAATGAGCGCCACATATCTTTTTCCTGATGACTACCCCACCATCAAATACTTAGGATGATGTTATAAAATTTTTTCACGCCGAGAAACCCACCTGAGATCAAGTCAGTATGAGCGGTAACAACATCTATCTATAATTTTCCTCATTAATTTTGGGAGAACGCATGCATTATTTCAATAATGGAGAGCTCTAGTATAACTGAAGGAAGGTTGAAACACTTTGGTAAACAGTTAACCGCAAAACATCCCTTATATCGTTAAGAAGCGAGACCATCTGTCGCATGCCAAAACACTATGCTCGCTATACTATTCAGTCTCATTGGTTCATCGTTTTCAACATCGTCTCCCCCAGAGAAGCTGGGGAATCCGAAACCTTAATACCCGCACTTTTTAGGGATTCAATTTTGTCTCCAGCGCCTCCCTTTCCATCGGCTATAATAGCGCCGGCATGACCCATTCTACGCCCCGGTGGTGCTGTAACGCCGGCAATAAACCCTATAATTGGCTTTTTAACTTTACTGGACTTAATAAAATCGGCCGCCTGTTCTTCTGCAGACCCACCAATCTCACCTATCATAATAATACCTTCAGTCTCGTTATCTTCGAGAAACATCTCCAAACATTCAATAAAACTGGTGCCGTTAACGGGATCACCTCCAATACCTATGCAAGTTGTCTGACCCAAACCAACCTTTGTTGTTTGTCCAACAGCCTCGTAGGTTAACGTGCCCGAACGTGAGACTACGCCGATTTTTCCTCGTTGGTGAATATGTCCGGGCATTATACCGATCTTGCATTCACCAGGTGTAATTACGCCCGGGCAGTTAGGTCCAATCAAACGAGTTTTGGTGCCGACCAGTTTGCGTTTTACATTCACCATGTCTAACACTGGTATACCTTCCGTTATACACACTACTAATTGGATTTCGGCATCAATGGCCTCAAGTATCGCCTCCGCCGCAAATGGTGGAGGTACATAAATCACTGACGCCGTCGCCCCGGTCCTTTGCACAGCGTCGGCAACAGTATCAAACACAGGAAGATCAAGATGGGTTGAACCTCCCTTACCGGGGGTCACACCACCGACCATCTTAGTTCCGTAAAGAATCGCCTGTTCAGAATGAAATGTACCTTGAGAACCGGTGAACCCCTGGCAGATGACTGTGGTACTATTATCAACTAGAACAGCCATTTTATCCGGCCTCCCTTACTGCCTTAACTATCTTTTCAGCAGCATCGGCAAGATTTTCCCCGGAAACAATAGGTAAACCAGACTCGGAGAGGATTTTTTTTCCCAAGTCAACATTAGTACCTTCCAACCTTACTACAAGCGGTACGTTGAGATGTACTTCTTTAGCAGCAGCGATAACACCCTCGGCGATTACATCACATCGCATGATGCCACCAAATATATTGACTAAAATACCCTCTACATTAGGATCGGATAGTATAATTTTAAATGCCGTAGTAACCCGTTCCTTGGTCGCACCGCCCCCTACATCTAAAAAATTTGCCGGTTCACTGCCGTAGAGCTTTATAATATCCATGGTCGCCATTGCGAGGCCAGCACCGTTTACCATACAACCTATACGGCCATCTAATTTAATGTACTTGAGATCATGCCGCTGAGCTTCTAATTCAGCTGCATCCTGTTCATCCTCGTCCCGCAAATTTTCTATATCTTGATGGCGGTATAACGCGTTATCGTCAAAATCCATTTTGGCATCGAGAGCCACTGCGTTTCCATCCTTGGTAATGACTAGTGGATTTATCTCTAATAAGCTCGCATCTAATTCTACGAATGCCGTGTAGGTTGAAATCAAAAGCTTTACGGCAGACTTAACCTGAGCACCTTCAAGACCTAAACCAAAAGCAATCTTTCGTGCATGATACCCCAGCATTCCTGTCAATGGATCAATTGCAATTGTCTGAATTTTTTCAGGGCTTTTAGCCGCTACTTCTTCTATATCCATTCCGCCTTCAGTCGATGAAATCAACGTCACCCGCGAGGTTTCACGATCCACCAGTAAGCTCAGATATAGCTCCTTTTCAATTTCACACCCGTCTTCAATATAAATCCGTTTCACCTTCTTACCTGTTGGAGCTGTCTGGGAAGTGACTAGTGTCGCACCCAATATTTGACGAGCGTTTTTTTGGACTGCTTCAACCGAATTAAGCACCCTCACTCCGCCGCCCTTACCCGCAGATTTTTCTATAAATGCCCCTTTTCCCCGACCACCAGCATGAATTTGAGCCTTTACCACCCAAACGGGACCAGCCAGGTCTTTGGCAACCGCCTCTGCTTCCTGGGGTGTATGAGCCACCCCGCCCTTAAGAACATTAACGCCATATTTTTCTAATAGCCGTTTAGCCTGATATTCATGAATATTCAAAAAATCGTCCCTATAATTAACCCCAGATCAAGCACATGACGGGTTCAATTTTTACCCGACATTTTGACCAAGCTACTATTATTTTTTCCTTTTATTTAACCAACCGCTTAGTGGAAGAAGCTTGTATAATTTTGTTGCTTTGACTAACCAGTTTACGCACGGCGGCAACCGACTTGTTGAAGGCGAGTTTTTCTTCCCGGTTCATCTTGATCTCAACCACCTTCTCAATACCTTTGGCGCCAATCACAACCGGCACCCCAACGTAGAGGCCTTTCACACCATATTCGCCCCTAAGATATGCCGCACAAGGTAACACTCGTTTTTTATCTTTAAGATAAGCCTCTGCCATTTGAATAGCTGCGCTCGCTGGCGCATAATATGCGGAACCAGTCTTGAGAAGCGCGACTATTTCGCCTCCTCCGTTAGCAGTTCGCTTAACAATGTCATCAAGTTTTTTTTGCGTAAGCCATTCCATCCGTACAAGGTCAGGCAGCGGGATACCGGCGACCGTCGAATATCGCACCAACGGCACCATTGTATCGCCATGGCCGCCAAGCACAAAGGCCGTAACATCCTCTACGGAAACATTCAATTCATCAGCAAGAAAGTAACGAAAACGTGCTGCATCAAGTACCCCAGCCATTCCGACAACTTTATTATATGGTAAGCCGCAGGCATCCCTCAAGACACCAACCATGACGTCAAGCGGATTGGTGATACAAATAACAAAAGCGTTCTTGGCGTATCTTTTGATACCGTCACCAACGGCCATCATTACATTGGTGTTTATACCGATTAAGTCATCACGGCTCATGCCGGGTTTACGGGCAATACCTGCAGTTACTATAACCACATCAGCTCCGCGGATCGCTGAATAGCTTTTTGCACCTTTTAGGCCGGCATCAAAACCCTCAATTGGAGAACTTTCTGCCAGGTCCAAGGCTTTGCCTTGGGGAATTCCATCGACGATATCAAATAAAACAATATCACCTAACTCTTTAAGGCCAGCGAGGTGCGCCAGGGTCCCCCCAATCATACCCGCGCCGACTAGTGCAACCTTTTTTCTGGCCATGGAGTTCTCCTCTCGAAATCATCTGCCCTCAATGAACAACCTTGTGTGGTCAACCACCCGAATTTGGGTGCCGTTTCGTAACGCATATTGATTATCTGAGCAAGACAAGAGAAAACTCAAACTATTGTCGTTAACAATTTTTAGTAGCTTACTTGTTATTTACCGGCCATCTGCCGGAATTTTATCGTTTTCTCTATCCAAAGTATTCTGCCTGGAAAAAGTTAAATTTCTTATTTGCTAAATGCTTGGCTCTACTTTTTTGTGAAGCAAAGCGAGGTAATCCGCTGACTGCATTTCCATGAGGCGGGAAACCAGTCGTTCAAACTCAAATACTCCTTCACCTTTCAAATAGAGCTTGTTTGGAACAACATCGGCAGAGCAAATCAAATTTACCTTGGCTTCATATAGGGCATCGATGAGCGTCACAAACCGCTTGGCCTCAATTTGTAATTCTTCCCCCATACACGGGATATCGTCCAGGATCAAAGTATGGTATCGCTCCGCAATGGCTAAATAGTCTGCCGCTCCTAGAGGCTGTCCACAAAGTTCCTTAAAACTTTTCCGGGCAACGCCAACAACGGCCTGAACTCGGAGAATACGCCCTTTCACTTCAATTCTGTCTATTACCGGTGTGCGCCCATCCGTCAACTCAATAAAATATTGGTCAAGTAACTTTCGCGCTTTCCTGTTAATCGGATGGTGATAAACCTGCATACCGAGAACGCGTTCGAGGCGGTAGTCAGTGATGCTTTTCAATTGAAATAATTCAAGGCGTTCACCAATCAAATCGATGAAAGGCAAAAATCTATTGCGTTGAAGTCCGTTTTGATAAAGATCCTCTGGTCGACGATTGGATGTCGCCACCACGATTACACCGCGAGAAAACAGGCCTTCAAACAGACGGCTCAAGATCATCGCATCAACGATATTATAAACCTGAAATTCATCAAAGCATAAAAGCCGCGCTTCGGTTGAAAGATTTTCAGCGACGATAGGAATTGGATCACCTAAGTCAGCGATTTTAGATTTGCGAAGTACATTAAACCGAGTGTGTACATCCTGAAGAAAATCGTGAAAATGGACACGGCGTTTATGCACGACCGGTGCGCCATCAAAGAATAAATCCATTAGCATCGATTTACCGGCACCTACACCGCCATAGATATATAATCCCTGCAAAGGGTCTATACGTCTGCTGGCCAAACCCAATCGCTCCCGCCAACCATCTTGTCCTGCGTCCGGTTCATAACCTTTAAGGGCATGGTGTAAGTTTTGCAGTTTCTCCGCGAGCAACTCTTGTCCGGGATCAAGTTTAAATTCCCCCAAACCAACTCGTTTCCGGTAAGAAAAAAGTGGTCCGTCTGCCATGGCTATAAAATTTTTGGGGATAAGGATACCGCTACCATGATGGGCTATCTAATACTTCAGCATTATTCGTAAAGAATTAGAGACTAAACATAAGATTAGATGCGACTAATTTGCCTTCGATTATGTTTAGCGTTGTTACAACTAACGTCGTTCAACCATCAATTTTTTAGTCTCGGCAATTGCCTTCGCTGGATTAAGATTTTTTGGACATGTGTTTGTGCAATTCATAATGGTATGGCAGCGATACAATCGGAATGGATCCTCCAATTCATCCAGCCTCTCTCCCGTTCCTTCATCACGTGAATCTACTAGCCAACGATAGGCCTGGAGCAACACCGCCGGACCGAGGTAGCGGTCGCTGTTCCACCAATAACTAGGACAACTTGTTGAACAGCAAAAGCAAAGTACGCATTCCCATAAACCATCGAGCTTTTCTCGTTCTTCGGGACTTTGTAATCGCTCCGTTCCCGGCGCCTGAGTATCCGCCTGCAACCAGGGTTTAATAGAAGTATATTGTGCATAAGCCTGGGTCAGGTCCGGCACCAAATCTTTCACTACTGGCATGTGAGGAAGGGGATAAATCTTAACATCTCCCTTAATCTCTTCCATATTTTTTATGCATGCGAGCGTATTAGTACCATCAACATTCATCGAACAAGATCCGCAAACACCCTCGCGGCAAGACCGACGGAAAGTAAGACTAGAGTCAATTTCGTTTTTGATCTTGATGAGTGCATCCAATACCATGGGTCCACAATTATCCATGTCCAATTCAAAAGTATCCACCCGCGGATTTTCCCCACTATCGGCATCGTATCTGTACACCTTAAATTTTCGTATGTTCTTGGCCCCATTTAGAGCCTTGTGGGTCCGACCGGTTTTTATCTTAGAATTTTTTGGTAATGTAAATTCAACCATTTTATGTTTCCGCTCTTCAAAGACACCATTAATATACCCGGGCTTTAGGCACTACGTAATCGACCTCATCGGTAAGAGTATAGGTATGCACTGGACGATAATCCAAGCTAACCTTCAACTCATCGTCTACCCAGGCCAACGTATGTTTCATCCAGTTTTCATCATCACGATCAGGATAATCCTCGTGCGCCTGCGCTCCCCGAGATTCTTTTCTCGCTTCGGCCGAATAAAGGGTAGCCTTGGAACAGATCATGAGATTTTCCAGTTCTAAACTCTCGGCCAGATCTGAGTTCCAAATTAAGGAACGATCCAAGACTTTAATATCGGAAAGCGACTGAGCCACATCATCTATTAGCTGGCAACCTTCAGACAGTATCTCAGAGGTTCGGAACACTGCGGCATTATTTTGCATAACCCGTTGCATTTCGAGCCGTATCTCCGCCGTGGAGCGGGTACCGTCGGCATGACGCAACCTGTCTAAACGAGCAATAGCCTGATCACTAGAGTTATCATCAGCAGGTTTTACTTTAGCGCCCGGTTCCAATAGCTCTACCGCGCGTAAGGCTGCGGCACGTCCAAATACTATAATATCCAAAAGAGAATTAGTGCCAAGCCTGTTGGCGCCATGAACTGAAACACAGGCCGCCTCTCCTATGGCCATCAGTCCAGGACAAACCGCGTCTGGATCATCCCTCGTAGGACGAAGCACTTCGCCGTGAAGGTTTGTGGGAATACCACCCATATTATAGTGTACAGTCGGCAGAACAGGGATGGGTTCTTTAGTGCAATCTATGCCTGCAAAGACTTGAGCTGTTTCTGTTATTCCTGGTAGGCGTTCGTGCAATAAGTCGGCACCTAAATGTTCAAGGTGCAACAATATATGGTCGTTTTCAGGGCCGACGCCTCTTCCTTCACGTATTTCAACGGTCATAGACCGGCTCACTACATCTCTTGAGGCAAGGTCTTTGGCCGTCGGCGCATACCGTTCCATAAATGCATCGCCTTCCGAGTTGGTCAAATAACCACCCTCACCACGAGCGCCTTCGGTAATTAGACAACCGGAGCCGTAAATACCCGATGGATGAAACTGAACAAACTCCATATCTTGCAGCGAGAGGCCGGCACGTGCCGCCATAGCATTCCCGTCTCCAGTACAGGTGTGGGCAGATGTACAAGAAAAATAACTACGCCCATACCCTCCTGTCGCCAAGACAGTGGTTTGCGCCAGAAAACGATGTATGGTTCCGTCTGCCAGGTTCCAGGCTGTAACACCCCGGCAGCATCCATCACCATCCATAATAAGATCAATAACAAAATACTCGACAAAGAATTCCGCATTATATTTTAGGCACTGCTGATATAGCGTATGCAAGATTGCGTGACCTGTCCGATCAGCTGCGGCACACGCGCGTTCAACTGGCGCTTCCCCGTAATTCTTCATGTGACCGCCAAAGGGACGTTGGTAGATTTTTCCTTCTTCAGTACGAGAAAATGGCACCCCGAAATGTTCAAGCTCATACACGGCCGGGATCGCCTCTCGGCACATGTATTCAATTGCGTCCTGGTCGCCCAGCCAGTCAGAACCCTTGACCGTATCGTACATATGCCACTGCCAAGTATCTTCCTGCATATTCCCTAAAGCGGCACCAATGCCGCCCTGGGCAGATACTGTGTGGCTGCGGGTCGGGAACACTTTTGTGACACATGCGGTAGACAATCCAGCTGTTGTCATACCCAAGGTAGAACGCAAGCCGGCACCCCCCGCACCCACGACAAGGACATCATGAGTATGATCAATTATTTCGTATGTATCTGTCATAGTCTGTCAGCTTCCAAATGCTACTTTGAGGAGGGCAACAATCGAAGAGACCCCAAAAAATAATGCTACAAATAAATTTAAAACCAGGCTTGTTACTTTCTTTATTTCTCCATGAACATAATCTTCAATCACCACCTGGAGACCAAGTTGCATGTGATAAAACAGGCTTCCAACAAACAAAATCATCAGGACAAGATTTGCGTTTTCGTTAAGCCAATTTTTAAATCCAATATGGTCAACACCAACTAAGTTAATCGCGGACCAAACAAACCAGAAACTAAGTGGTAACAAAGCAACTGCCGTCAGCCTTTGGGCCCACCAATGAGAAGTTCCTTCCTTGGCCGATCCCAAGCCACGCACCCGCCCGAGGTCTGATCGCAAACTCATTTCTTACTCCACTTTGTCTCTAGCCCAACAAACCATACCCAGCCAACCAGCTAAGTAATGTCAACAGAATTGTACCTATTAAAACCAACCACCCAGACATGTTAACTTGTTCAATTTCCAAGCCTATACCAGCATCCCAGAACAAATGTCGAATTCCGTTACAAAGGTGAAAGAACAAAGATAGTGTCCAACCGAATAACAAAAGTCGGGAAAACCAGTGCCCCATCAATACCTGGGCTTGATAGAACGCATCTGGCCCATAGGCCGCCGCATTAATCCAATACGCCAGCGCAAGTGCGCCCAACGCCAACGCAACACCGGTGGTCCTGTGGGCAAAAGATAGTATTCCGGCAAGCGGTAGACGATACACTTGGAGATGAGGAGAAAGCGGTCTATTCCCTGTATCCATCATTCTCTACCCCCAACACCATCCAGTATTGCTAACAAGGAAAATTTGTATCCCAGCCGCATCTTTCAAAGTTTTATCTGGTTTAAACTTTCGTTAAAGCCAAGTCAACGTAACCGCTTTTACACAACCCATTTATTGAGAAAACTTTAGACGGCTCGTTGGAATAATTTTCAGCCACGGATTTCCTGTTTTTTACTTTAATAACGGTTTTATGTCGATATTTGAACCACAACAAACTCCAAATTTGGAGTGGGATTGCAATTGTATTATTCTAGTGCTATTTCCGATGAGAAGATTAAAGAAAGGCAAGTTTCTATAAGAAAACTTTTTTCGAGCATAATAGAAATTCTTTTAGTTTGCAGGGGTTTCTGTTAGCTTTAATTCGGCCTGATTATTTTAAGGGTGGGCCAATTCTTTAATAGGAAGCCGCCAGTACTTAAAAAAACATTTAGTAACCTATAATAAAGGCATTCAGGCAAATTAAAGGGGGAAATAGTGTCATGGGGAAAATATCAGTAACAGCGCCCTATGATGGCGCAAACATTGGAAGCGTGCCAACCACGGACGCTGCGGGCATTGAGGAGGCTTTATCTAATGCTCATAGCCTGTACCGTGATCGCGGAAAATGGCTTTCCAAGTCAAAACGAATTGAAATCCTACGTAAAGCAGCAGAAATAATTCGTGAGAGACGCGAAGAATTAGCCCGTGCTTCCGCTCAGGAAGGCGGAAAACCGCTTCAGGACTCGCTCGTAGAAATTGATCGAGGAGCCGATGGTGTAGAGACCTGCATAGAGGAACTACGAACGCAGGGCGGCCATGTGATCCCAATGGGCTTAAATTCCTCATCCGCAGGACGGGTCGCATTTACCCAATATGAACCAATCGGAGTTGTTGTTGCTGTAAGTGCCTTCAATCATCCCT
>PTLH01000039.1 GCA_002938035.1 Alphaproteobacteria bacterium MarineAlpha3_Bin6 | reverse complement strand
AAAGTTTAAAATCAACCAAGACTTGTAATCTATTAAAGATTTTTATGTGATATTTAACCTTTTCATAAAATGGTTTAAAAACTTGCAAAAAAACTAATTATTGAGTTAATTTAATTTTTAAGAATCTATACTATACATTATTTACGATTTGGAGAAATATTGTCTTTTATACAACTAACTTAAATACACGTTATTTGTTAAAAATAGTGGACGACTAAATCGAGGTATTAACGTGGTAAGTTTGATCGGCTCATAAGAAATTTATCCACGGCATGGGCACATTGCCTTCCTTCCCGGATAGCCCAGACAACCAGAGACTGCCCTCTCCTCATATCACCCGCGCAAAATACACCCGGCATCGATGTTTGATATTCAATCGTGTTCGCTTTTACATTACCACGATCATCCAATACAACCCCAAGATCCGCTACCATACCTTGATGAGTGGGATGAACAAAACCCATGGCTAAAAGGACAAGGTCAGTCGGTAACTTTTCTTCTGTACCTTCAACTTCTATCAAGTCAACGCTACCGTCGTTATTTTGCGCCCAATCTACACGTTTTATGATCAACGAGACCACTTTACCGTCTTCAACCTCAAATTTCTTTGTGGTGACTGACCAATCACGGATAGCACCTTCTTCATGGGAGGATGAAGTACGCAGTTTCATGGGCCAGTCAGGCCAAGTAATACCCTTCTCAACTTTTTCCGGTGGTTGTGGAAGTATTTCGAGTTGGGTAACGCTTTTGGCTCCATGACGGAAGGAGGTGCCGACGCAATCGGAACCGGTGTCGCCGCCGCCAATGACAATGACGTCTTTGTCATTGGCAAGTATCTCTTTAGTGCAGTTAATTTCCTCATGAGATACTCTGCGATTTTGTTGAGAGAGAAAATCCATCGCAAGTTCAATACCATCAGCATTTCTTCCCGGAACTGGGAGTTCACGGGGAGTTTCGGCCCCGCCTGTCAACACGACGGCATCGAATCCTTTCATCAACTCGTTGACCTTAACGTCACCCCCGACATTTATACCGGTTTCCATGGTAACGCCTTCAGCCGTCATTTGTTCGACGCGCCGATCGATTAGGTGCTTTTCCATTTTAAAATCGGGAATACCATACCGGAGCAAACCTCCAATTTTATTATTTTTCTCGTATAGTTTGACGGTGTGTCCAGCCCGAGCTAACTGCTGCGCACATGCCATGCCCGCTGGACCTGATCCAATAACAGCAATAGATTTTCTGGTTTTAATTAAATTAATTTCAGGTTTTACCCAATCTTCATCCCAGGCCCGATCAATAATTGCACATTCGATTGTTTTAATAGCGACAGGTTTATCGTCGATGTTTAGGGTGCACGCTTCTTGGCAGGGGGCGGGGCATATACGCCCAGTGAATTCGGGAAAATTGTTAGTCGAATGAAGTACCTCAGCGGCTTTCTTAAATTCACTTCTGTAAACTAGGTCATTCCAATCAGGGATAATGTTGTCTACAGGGCATCCTTGATGGCAATAGGGGATGCCACAATCCATGCACCGGGCACTTTGCTTGATAAGCTCGTCTGGGGGAAGGGGTATGACAAATTCATTATAATGTTGGACACGTTCTATCACGGGACCGTAGTCTCGGTCCTTAAGGTCAAATTCCATGAATCCGGTTGGTTTGCCCACCGATTATTCTCCCGCTACAGTGCCGGCAAATAGTTCCTGATCGTCTTTAACAGGTTCCCGCATCTCAAGTAGAGCTCGTCGGAAGTCCACCGGCATGACCTTGATAAACTTTGGCAGGAAATTATCCCAATTCTCGAGGATATGGCGGGCTCGGCTGCTATCGGTAAAATGCATATGATATTCGATCAAGATTTTAAGACGCGATTGATCGTGTTCGTTCATGTCATACATTAAATCATATAGTCCCATACTCTCACCATCAGCCTTCTGTTTTAAATTTTCTTCGTCGGATATGTTTTCAAGTTCAACCATTGCTAAATTGCAGCGGACATCAAAATCTTCCTTTTCATCGAGGACATAGGCAATTCCGCCACTCATTCCAGCCGCAAAGTTTCTACCAGTTGCGCCCAGAACAACGACGATACCACCCGTCATATATTCACAGCAATGGTCCCCAACACCCTCAACGACCGCGATCGCTCCCGAATTTCTGACGGCAAATCTCTCTCCGGCAACACCTCGAAAGTAACATTCTCCGGCTGTCGCCCCATATAGTGCAACGTTACCAATAACAATATTTTCCTCAGCTTTAATAGGGGTTTCCCTTGGTGGGTAAACAATCAGGTGACCACCAGACAGTCCTTTGCCGACATAGTCGTTGGTGTCTCCCTCCAATTCAATCGTTATACCTTTTGATAAAAATGCTCCAAAGCTTTGGCCACCAGAGCCCTTGCCTTTGATAAAAATTGTGTCATCTGGTAATCCGGCATGGCCATAACGTTCCGCAACTTCGCCAGATAACATAGCACCAACGGTACGGTTAATGTTTTGGAATGACATTTCGATCTTGACTGGTTTGGCCTCTTTCAGGGCAGGGTTTGCTTTCTTTATCAGGATGTGGTCCAACGCATTTTTAAGCCCGTGATCCTGCTTTTCGCAATTGTAGATCGCCACATTGGGTCCCATATCCGGTTTGTAAAGAAGTCTCGATAAATCGATACCTTTTGCTTTCCAATGTTCAATCGCCTCGGTCATTTCCAGTTTATCACTCCTACCAATCATTTTATTGATGGAAGGCAAGCCAAGTTCAGCCATAATTTCTCGGACTTCTTCGGCGACAAAAAACATATAATTGATGACGTGCTCTGGTTGCCCTTTGAATTTTTCTCGTAGATCTGGGTCTTGGGTAGCGATGCCTACCGGGCAGGTATTGAGGTGACATTTGCGCATCATAATACAGCCAGAAGCAATCAATGAGGCGGTTGCAATGCCGTATTCATCTGCCCCTAACATCGCCGCTATGGCTACATCGCGACCAGTGCGGATACCGCCATCAGTTTGTACGCAAATACGCCCCCTAAGCTTATTGATAACAAGTGTTTGATGGGTTTCGGCTAGGCCAATTTCCCAGGGTGCGCCAGCGTGTAAAATGGAGGTAATAGGACTAGCACCGGTACCGCCTTCAGCTCCGGAAATTAGAACGTGATCGGCATGAGCCTTTGACACTCCCGCGGCGATGGTCCCTACGCCAACAATAGATACAAGCTTAACACTTATACGAGCATTCGGGTTTACGTTTTTCAAATCATGGATAAGTTGGGCTAAATCTTCAATAGAATAAATATCATGATGAGGCGGTGGTGAGATCAGACCCACGCCAGGTGTTGAGTAACGTACTTCCGCAATAATATTGTCGACCTTGTGACCAGGAAGCTGTCCACCCTCACCAGGTTTCGCTCCCTGGGCCATTTTAATCTGTATTTCATCCGCATTCCGCAGGTATTCCGTAGTTACGCCAAACCGACCCGACGCCACCTGTTTGATGGCAGAACGCATCGTATCACCGTTGGCGAGTGTCTCATACCGTTCTGACTGCTCGCCGCCTTCGCCAGTATTTGATTTTCCACCGATGCGGTTCATTGCGATGGCCAAATTGGTATGTGCTTCAAAGGAAATTGACCCAAAGGACATGGCGCCGGTGACAAATCGTTTAACTATTTCCGATGCAGGCTCAACCTCTTCAATTGGGATCTGATGGTCGTCAAACCTAAACTTAAAAAGGCCGCGCAAATTTTTTAATTTGCGGGATTGGTCGTTCATCTCGGCAGAATATTCGTCGTATATTTCTCGGGAGTTCATCCGAGCTGAATGTTGGAGCCTCGAAATTGTCTCCGGTGTCCACATATGCTCTTCTCCGCGGATCCTGTATGCCAGTTCACCACCTACATCCAAGTCATCACGTAAGACAGGGTCATCACCATATGCGCGTCCATGACGTTCAATCGTCTCACCTGCAATCTCCCTTAGTCCAACGCCTTCAATCGCAGATGCTGTTTTAGTAAAATATAATTCGACGAACTCACTTGAGAGGCCAATTGCATCAAATATTTGGGCGCCGCAGTATGACTGATAGGTAGAGATACCCATTTTTGACATTACCTTCAGGATGCCTTTGTTGAGGGCCTTTATGTAGTTGGCGTGAAGCTCACCAACACTGCTACGTTCTAGCAATTGATTAGCAAGCTCTGCGATAGTGTCAAAAGCAAGGTAGGGATTAATTGCTTCTGCACCGTATCCAGCTAAAAGACAAAAGTCATGAACTTGTCGGGCTTCACCTGTCTCTATTACCAATCCTGCATCTGTTCTAAGTCCTTCACGTATGAGATGATGGTGAACGGCACTCGTTGCCAGCAAAGCGGGTATGGCAACATTTTCTTCGTTAATAGATCGGTCAGACAGGATCAGAATATTATATCCATTTAGGACAGATGTCTTAGCTTCTTGGCACAGATTTTCAATTCTCGACTTCATCCCGTCAGCGCCATCACTTGTCGGGTAGCAAATGTCTAGAGTAGTTGACTTAAAAGACTCTGCCCCGTCTTGAATATGACGGATTTTCTCAAGGTCGCTGTTTGACAGAATAGGTTGACGAACTTCCAATCGCATATGATTGCCGCCGGAATCGAGTCCTAGAAGATTTGGTCTTGGGCCAATTAGAGAAACCAGGGACATTACCAGTTCTTCCCTTATTGGGTCGATTGGTGGATTGGTCACCTGAGCAAAACTTTGCTTAAAATAGTCATATAATAACTTAGGCCGATCTGAGAGTACGGCATGTGGAATATCCCTACCCATGGACCCGACGGGATCCTCTCCACTAGTTGCCATCGGTAGCAGAAAAAACTTGATATCTTCCTGGGTGTACCCAAATGCCTGTTGACGGTCCAGAATGGTCTGGTGGTTCGGCGCTATGGGTTCGGCAGCAGTGGCTAGGTCCTCTATTATAATTTGGGTCTGGTTCAACCAGGTCTGGTAAGGGTGTGCCTTGGCTAGCTCTGTTTTGAGTTCACGGTCATCAATAATGCGTCCTTCTTCCAAATCAATAAGGAACATTTTTCCGGGCTGCAGGCGCCACTTTTGGATTATTTTATCGTCCGGAATATCCAGAACACCAACCTCAGAGCCCATGACCACAAGACCGTCTTCTGTTACGACATAACGAGCGGGTCTGAGGCCATTCCGGTCCAATGTTGCACCAATTTGGCGTCCGTTGGTAAAGGCAACCGCAGCGGGTCCGTCCCAAGGTTCCATAAGGGCGGCGTTGTATTCATAAAATGCCCGCCTTTCCTCATCCATTAACGGATTATCATTCCAGGCCTCTGGGATCATTAACATCATCGCATGTGCAAGAGAGTAACCGCCCGCTAAAAGGAGTTCCAGAGCATTGTCGAACGTGGCTGAGTCCGAGTTTCCATCCGCAATTAGAGGCCATAACTTTTGCAAGTCATTACCTAGAAATTCCGATTCCATACTGTGGCGTCGGGCTGCCATCCAGTTGATATTACCCCGCAAGGTGTTGATTTCACCGTTATGGCATAAAAAACGGAGGGGCTGTGACAACTCCCAAGAAGGAAAGGTGTTTGTTGAGAACCTCTGATGAACCAGCGCGAGAGCAGACTCAACCCTCTCATCAGTTAAATCTTTGAAATAGGAAGCTACGCGCGCAGCCAGCATCATACCCTTAAAACAGATTGTCCGTGCCGACAAAGTTGGAATATAAAAACTTTCTTCCCCAGACAGTTCTTTCTCCCTGACTAATTTATGGGCTTGCTTTCTTATGACAAAAAGTTTGCGCTCGAATGCATCAGTATCTAAGCAAGCTTTCCCTCGCCCAATAAAAGCTTGGCGCATATATGGTTCAATATCGCGGACTGCCTTGCTGAGAACGGAATTGTCTGTAGGTAAATCTCTCCAGCCTAGAAATCTCTGCCCTTCCTTTTTTACCAGATCAACGACGGCGTTCTCACAGGCACTCCGGGCGCTTTCTTCCTGAGGTAGGAATATTGTACCGACACCATAATTTTCCTCTTTCGGCAGGTTGATACCGAGAATTTGACATTCTTCCTGAAAAAAACGGTGAGGTAATTGAATTAAAATCCCCGCACCGTCGCCAGTGAGGGGATCGGCACCCGCTGCCCCTCGGTGTGTGAGATTTTCTAATACTGTTAAACCTTGGCGGACGATCTCGTGGCTTTTGTGGTTTTTGATATTGGCAACAAAACCAATCCCGCAATTGTCATGTTCATTTGCGGGATCATATAATCCTTGTTTTTCTGGTAAGCCACTTACAAACATTCTTAAAGTACATTCCCCAGTGTGTTTTGCATTGGCCAATCTGATTATAAATAACCGATAGGCCTTACGAAATCCAACCTACCAAGCTTCCTCACCTCCACTTCTTCGTGGTGTTCGCCCGAGAACGGCTATTCGTGTACGATCCACGAAAAAGCCGCCTAAAGCTAGGTTTCATGGGCGGCCCGCCTGTTAACCGGATTATAACCGTAATTAAGGGTAAATTACCTGTCAATTAAGGTTACTTTGATCAAAACCAACCAAAGGGGCTTTGAAGCACCGGGAGATTGGAGCGTTACACCCCAATGACGCATGCTGACGTGGAAATAATATTAAAGTATTGCATTCCTTTCGTCACGCATAAGCCTTCAGTTTAACTATATTTTTCTGTTAGTATTTGTAATATATGGATTATTCTTATCTATTTTAGAGCCAAACGGGGCTATCAATGATCTGATTGCTGTATAATCTAGTTATTTGTTGGAATGGATTTGCCAGCCTGTATTTCGTCTTATGGCTACTGGGTTACTAAAATTATGGCTGGATGTGCGGTAGTTTAATTTATCAAAAATGTACTCTATGACATCTAAATAGCGGTTAAGTATGGGATAAGATAGGATTAAGTTTCTATTTTTGGCTACATAAGTTTTAGCTTTACTTTAATTCGGTGAAGGCTCTACTTTGATGCTGGCGGGCAAGAATTTCGTAATAAGTCGAGATAGTGAAAACTTTAACTAATCTGTCATTATTTTATTTGTTAATAGAGGCGTGTAGGGTTTTTTATTTGGTCAAGAATTTGGATAGGATACCATGGCGATCAGGATAAAGGTTTGGGGATGTAGGGGGAGTATTGCTTGCCCGTCGCTAACGCACATGAAGTACGGAGGCAATACGACGTGCCTTGAGGTAGATGCAGGCGACCAGAAATTTATTTTGGATTGCGGTACAGGAATTAGGAACCTGGGACAGCAATTAATGCACTCGGATGCCGGACATTGTGACATCCTTTTGACCCATACCCACTGGGATCATATAAACGGTTTTCCCTTCTTTGCACCGGCTTTTGATCCATCCCGCCAGTTTGACATTCATGCAGGGCATTTAATGGAGGAAGGCGGTATCCAAAATATTATGGAAACTCAAATGCAAAACCCGGTATTTCCCGTTCCATTGGAAGCTATGCAGTCCAATATAACATTTCACGATTTTCCAGCGGGAAAAAACCTTGATATAGGTACGTCAAAAAATACCAAGGTAAAAACTGCTCTTTTACATCACCCAAATGATGCGACAGGCTATCGTATTGAACACGGTGGTAAATCTATGTGTTTAATTACTGATACAGAGCATATTCCGGGTAATATGGACCAAAATATACTGACGTTGATTGAAGGTGCTGATTTAGTCCTCTATGACTCAACATATACCGAAAAGGAATTTCCATCTAAGATCGGATGGGGGCACTCCACTTGGGAAGAGGGAGTGCGGCTTTGTAGAAAGGCCGGCGTAAAAAGGCTAGGTATATTTCACCACGACCCAGATCATGATGACAAATTTATGGATAACATAGCAGAGGAAGCAGCAAAAGAATGGTCTGGGACTTTTGTAATTCAAGAAAATATGGATTTTTTGGTTGAGTGAAATTTTCCTCACCAAAGAGTATTTAATAAATCATCTTAAATAAAAAATTTCTTTTCAGAACGACGGTATTCAACTCCCAAGCTAATTCATACTAAAATTAGTCTTGGAAAGACCCCTTTTGTGATCCATGCCTTGTTTTGTAACTTCTGCCAATTGCGCAGCTTTAATCTCATCAATCTTATTTTTTTGAATAGTTTCCGGACCATGTTGATCTAATTTATTCTCAAAGCTTTCTTTAGGTGCCATCTGAGGATTAACAAGGACAGCGGATTTTGTGTCAGCATCAAGTTTGATCCCTGCTTTTTTAACCTTGCGTCGGAATTTGGGAATTTTTACTTTATTAAAATTGGTACGTTTGTTAATGCGGATAACGACGCGCCGGTTGGTAATTCTATTTTCACGGATCGGAACACCGCTGACGTCTCTGTTGGGAACCTTGGGTTGAGTGTGAGCATATCCTGTTGCCCGTAGGCGGTTTTCTTCAACCCCGTATTTTTGACCGTTGGTATCTATACGGGTGTCGTTTTGGCTCTCTGAAATGACAAATCTAACTACGGTTGCTGCCCTGTTTGAAGACAATTCCCAATTAGACGGGTAGCGGATTGAACTCATTGGTTCATCATCCGTATGACCTTCAACGTTGATATTGAATTGTTTGTAAAGAGGTGACGCCAACTCCTCATAAAGTGCTTTCATAAATGGATATGCTTGCTCCGCGAGTTCGGCTGATCCAGGCCTGAAAAAGGCTCCAGTATCAAGTTCGATAGTAAGACTACCTTCAGAATCTGAGGCTATCTTGGCAACCTGATCGGCGCCCTCGGAGACCATCATTATCTTCATTGCTTTGGTAAGGTGGTCTTTATCCGATTTTCTCTCTTCTTTTGCCATATGCTCACCGATACCATTAGAAACGGCGTCAAAGACTTCTAAATCTACTTTAGCGAATGACATAAGGAGTACAAAAAACGCCATCAATAGCGTGACGGCGTCTCCGTAGGTTGCCATCCAACTTTCATCAGGTGGCATGGGGGGGCAATCTTGTGGCATCATGACTAATAACCTTTTTGAGTTATTCTTTAACCTTATCTTTCATCGTATCGATATCGAAATGTAATGCTGGATCAAGAAAGCTGTTCATTTTGTCTTGGATAAATCGCGGGCTCTTTTGTTCCGCTAAAAGGACAAGCCCTTCTGCAACAAGATAGTTTCGAAATCTCACGATGTCTTCGCGTTGTTGGACTTTGGTCCCAGCAGGCACAAACAACAATCTAGCAAACATCACGCCGTAAAGGGTCGTAATGAGGGCGATCGATAAGCTTGGACCTAATGCTTCGGGATCTGATAAATTTCCAAGCATAATTACGAGCCCCACCAACGTACCGATCATGCCAAATGCCGGAGCATTGGCGCCCATATCCAACAATATTTTTGCCTGTACACTGTTACGACCGTAAGTCGACTCGATGGTAGTATTAAGGATACCCCTAACCTCATCTCCCGTATAGCCAGCTATAACCATATCGACCCCAAACGCTAAAAAACGATCTGTATCCTTTAATTTTTTTACTTCTCCATCTAAAGCTGGCAAGCCATTTTTCTGAACTGCGTAACCCCAGCGGATAACTCGACCAACTTCAGCTCGAAGAAGATTACGACCGATAGCAGGTGCGAAGAAAATTTTAGGGATCATCTTCATAGACAGAATAACGTAACGAGGTTCGTATGCTATAAATGTACCTGCAAAGGTCCCGCCTATAACCATAATAAAACTCGGGAGATCAATAAAGACGGCATACGAGTCGGTACTTATGGCAATTGCACCGATAAATAACCCAATCCCTAAGATAAACCCTACGAGGGTGCTGATTGACATTTATGGCCCCGCATCAAGCATCATTTGCATACAACGAATTAATCTCCGATAATTCTTATACAATTCGTTGATGTGTCACAATAGTTTGATCAAAATACCAAGCTTTGACTTCTGTAAAACTTTAACTAATAGTCGGGTTTGTGTTTGCCGACTAACTTTGGGTTTTAATTTTGACGTATGATTAAATTCTGCAGATCAAGCTAACCCACGGAAATTCGCTGATTTCTGCTTGACCTAAAAACCTTGGCGGGGTGTAGTAATCCGTATGGTCGTGTCTAATGCGGTGCTTGTGCAAACTTGTTGGGGAGGGTGAACCTGTGAGGAGCCAAATCACTTTAAACCCGCTTTTTGTGCAAAACGGCGTGTGGATTTCGATTTTTTCAAAAAAGGTGGCGAATCAAAATGGTTGAACAATCTAAGAGCAAAAAAAAACGGCGCCGGTTTTCTATAGGTAAGGCCCGCTGGATTGCTCTGGGATTATTGGCAGCCTTTTTGTTTGTCAGAGTGTGGGATCCAGGTCCCCTTCAAACGGTTCGCGTAAAGACATTTGACTTTTTTCAACAGCTCGAACCACGCGAGATCATGCAGGATAGCCCCGTTGTCATTATTGATCTGGATGAAGCGAGCCTCAAGGAAGTAGGCCAATGGCCATGGCCCCGTAATCAAATTGCCCAAATGGTGGCTAATTTATTCAGAATGGGTGTTAGCGTGGTGGGTTTCGACATTATTTTCGCCGAACCTGATCGCATGAATAGTCAAAGTGTTGTAAAAAGCCTTCATGGTCTTGATCAGGAAACCAAAGATAAAATCCTCAAAATTCGGAGTAATGACGCTATCTTTGCCGATCTCATTAAGCGGGCTGGAAAAGTTGTCGTTGGTCAATCTGTCTTACCATTTGAACGGAAATATGAAGGTCGTAAGCGGTTGAAGTCACGGGTTTTCGAAAGAAGGGTAAACAAGAATGTACCCAATCCCCGGGACTGGGTGCCAGGAGTGCCAGGTCTGCTAAGAAATATTGAGCCAATCGAATTGGCGGCGGCGGGGCACGGACTATTGGCACTGCAACCAGAGGTTGATGGCATTGTTCGACGGGTCCCTGCATTCTTTAAAAAATCCAAAAAACTTTATCCAGCATTTAGCCTCGAGGTAATGCGTGTTGCGTTTGGGAAAAGCGGTATGATTGCGAAAGGAACTGAGGCTGGGATAGCTGATGTGAACCTTCAAGGTCGCCGCCGTTTCCTGGTTCCTCGTGCTATCTTGCAGGATAAATCAATCGAAAAAATTCCTTATGATCCCATGTTTAATAGACTGGCTTATCTCGAAATTGCGGTCGGTGAAGGAAAACAATTAATCAAACGAGCGGCAATGCAGGGTAATAAGTATCCATTGCAGAAATTCACAAAGGGGTTTGATAAGACAAAGTTTACGGTACTGAATACACCCCTGATAAGGGTCGCAACTGATCGTCAGGGTCGTATATGGCCTTATTTTAGCAAAAGGGATAGATCTAAATATGTGTCTGCCAAGGACGTTCTTTCGGCCTTTGACGAGAAAGGCAAGTTTTCTGGCACCGTTGATTTGAAACGAATCCAAGGCAAGTTAGCGTTACTAGGCACCTCCGCTACGGGTCTACTTGATATCAAGACCGTTCCAACTGAGCGGTTTATCCCGGGTGTTGAAGTCCACGCCCAGTTAATCGAGTCGGTTCTTACAAATCAGTTTCTCAATCGGCCTGAATTTGTGGATGCCGCTGAGATGGCTATCGCTTTACTGACCGGATTAATCATGATTGTCTTAGTACCTTGGGTTGGAGCGCGATGGGCATTGGTTTTCTTTTTGACTGTGTCCATAGGTTCTGGTGCTGCCTCGTGGTTTCTCTATACCGAGCAAAGGATGATAGTCGATGCCGCTTACGGTGTGACGGCCGTCCTTATCATCTACGTGACATTGACTTATATGGGTTACGCCAGTGAAGAAGCACAACGCCGTCAAACGCGTGATGCATTTTCCAAGTATTTGTCGCCCGCGATGGTTGAGCAGGTCGTCGAAGATCCAACGTTGCTGACATTAGGTGGTTCTACGCGGGATATGACACTCCTCTTCTGTGATGTACGAGGGTTTACCAGCATTTCAGAACTCTTTGATGCTGAGGGGTTGACGGTTCTCATAAATAAGCTTTTGACCCCGTTGACTGATATCATCCTCGCAAAAAATGGTACCATCGATAAATATATGGGTGACTGCATCATGGCCTTCTGGAACGCGCCGATGGATGATCCTAAACATGCGGAAGATGGATGCCGATCGGCGCTTGAAATGGTTGCGGCAATGGCACCCCTCAATGCAAGATTAGAGCAGGAAGCAAAGGACGAGGGGCGAAAACACCTTGATCTAAAGGTTGGTCTAGGCCTCAATTCCGGCGATGCCGTGGTTGGTAATATGGGAACAGCACAACGCATGGATTATTCTGTTCTTGGAGATACGGTTAACACAGCTGCACGGCTTGAAGGGCAGTCCAAATCCTATGGGACTGATATTGTTATTGGTCCCAACACGTATCAGCAGGTGCAAGAATTTGCCATTATTGAATTGGATAATATACAGGTTAAAGGTAAGACGGTGGGTCTTCAGATATATGCTCTAATGGGTGATGAGGAGGTCGCCAAAGACCCAGCCTTTATTGCGGTCAAAGAGGCTGTCTCTGAGATGATTAGAGAATACCGCAATCAAGCCTGGGACAAGGCACGGGAACTTGCCGACAAGGTCCGCGCGGCAGCGGAGGCGGCGGCGGACACAAAGGTCGGCCCAGTATTGGCGGTCAAGGCAGCAGCTAGTGATCGCTTCAAGTTGGATGTCTTATGCGATCTTTATGAAAGTAGGATTAGGCAATACGAAGCCGACCCCCCTCCTGCAGACTGGGATGGTGTTTTTATTGCAACTACAAAATAAGCCAAACAATTTTTGTTTTGTTAAACGCCTATCGGCATCTTTTCGGTTACTTGCTAGTCATTACCCATACACCGTCCCAGTTCTTGGGTGTGTTTTTCTTGAGAAAATCGCAACGTTCAATGTAGGTTTTTGATAGTTTGTCTTCCGAATTAGCTTTGAGACATTCCTTAAATGATTTAACAGCCTTTTCCCAGTTACCCGTTTTGTAGTGATTTCGCGCTTCATTAAAGTGGTTAACCGTATCCATGAGGTTTGGGAAGGTCTTGGCATTGTGATAATCCAGAACTTCCCGCACACCAACTGGTTCAGTTTTGCCCTTGACCACTACGTCATCAATATAACGAATTTGATAGGTTCCTTTGAGCTTTGTGTAGGTGTAGTCGCTTATAAGGATGCGTGCAGAATATTGTTTGCAGGCACTTTCCAACCGTGCCGCTAAATTCACACCATCTCCGATCATGGTGTAGTCCATACGTTTTGACGAACCAATATTTCCGGCAACAATATTGTCTGTATTGAGGCCGAGGCCCATATCAATCGGCATTTTTCCTTCTTTTTCACGCTGTTCATTCCAATCCCATAGATGCTTTATCATGTTGATACCTGCACGAACGCCGCGGTCTTCATCGTCTTCATGAGCCACTGGAATACCAAACGCTGCCATAATTGCGTCACCTATAAATTTGTCGACCATACCGCCCTGTTCGCTAATGGCTTCAACCATAATATCAAAATACTCGTTGAGTAGGCTTACGGTGCCCTGAGCACCGAGTGTTTCCGTTATCGTAGTAAAACTTCTCACATCAGAAAAAAGAATTGTTGCCGCTGTATCTTGACCACCCATAATATCCGAACCATCACCTAGTAATTGATCTGCAATTCCAGGATCTATATAGCGCGACATTGTCGATTTCATGCGTTTTTCGTCGGAAATGTCCTCAATCATAATTAACGTACCTAAATGAGATTCACTCTGATCCATCCGGCCGTCGGGATCTTGGTTTTCCAAAGGTAAAAAACTGATATTAGCGGATACCATTTCGAGGTTTTCGTCTTCCTCTGAACCGACTTCAAATTCGGAATCCATTAGAATATTGTCTTCCTTGCTTTCCTCGCACGCCTTAACTTTATCCAAAATCCAGGATCGACCATTAGTAAAAAACTCCTCTGAAGTCTTACCAATTATATCGCTTGAACGGATTTTGAGTATTTTGAGTCCAGCTTTGTTACAAGTGATAATTTTTCCTTCATCATTGATGGTAATAACAGCATTGGACATGCTCGTGAGCATGCTATGGTTATATGCTCGTTCTTTAGCGACATCTTCAAAAAGTTTTGCATTTTCAAGTGCAATTGCGACCTGTTGGGTAAAGGCCTTAAGCCGGGACTCGTCCTCATCTGTGAAACCACCTCCTTTTTTGTTAAGAGCTTGGGTGCAGCCAATACACTTTCCATCTTTATTGATAATAGGTACGCAGAGTATTGAGCGGGTAAAATAGCCGGTCTGCTTATCAAAAGATGGATTGAACCGTAAATCGGCATACGCATAAGGTATGTTGACGGTTTCCTGAGACTGGAACACTGCGCCCGCAATTCCAACCGTATTAGGCAATCTTATTTCACCAATTCCTTCTCCCATGGCAACACGGGAGAATAACTCGTCAGTTTTTTCATCATTAAGGAAGAGAGTAGACCTGTCTGCATCTAACATGCGAGTAGCCTCTACCATGACACGCTGTAGCAAGGATCCTAAATCTATCTCTGCAGTTACATCAGAGACAATATCAAGAAATTCCATCTCCTTTTCGCGGGTTTTATCCATCTCCTCCAAACCCTGTGCGTTTTGCAAGGAGACGGCTGCTTGTAGAGTGATGGCTTCAACAATCTCCAAATCCTCTTTCGTAAATCGACCCTTTTTCTTATTCAATATTTGGACAACACCAATAATATCACCGCGGACGGTTCGAACCGGCGCACATACAATATTTTTGGTAACGTAGCCCGTTTGCTCATCGATCTTGCTATTGAAGCGGTCATCTGTGTAGGCATCGTGAATGATTTCACCGACCCCGCTTTGAAAAATAGCGCCCGCTATACCAGTTGTGTTCAATATACGAATTTCACGAGTTAATTCACCTTGAGCGACGCGCGAATATAACTCTCCGGTCAATGCATCGTTCAGGAACAGACTACCTCGATCAGCGTTAAGCTCCGTAGTAGTCATTTCAATTAAAGTCCATAAAATTTCGCTAAGGTTACTTAAACCCGCAATTTTCTGGGTGACTGATAATAACATTTCAGTCCGGTGAAGCTTAATCTCTGTCCGATCAAGTACTTGAGTGAGGTCACTGTAATTGGTAGGGCGTTTCCCTCGGCCCGACTTAATCTCCGGTTTATTTGCGGCGTTGGCGGTTAAATCGTCAGGCATTTTCTGTCTCCAATTTTGAACGAATGTTCTCTATCGTTTTTTGTAGGTGTATTTTTTCGTCAAGATTATTTTTGTCTTGCTGCTGAAGCATTGCTTCATAGTCTAATCTTTGGCTTTCGAGGCCTTCACGCAAGTTAGATGCGGTACTTTTTAATTGCTCAATTTCATCTGCGGAACGTTGGACCGCCTGCTGGACAGCGGCGTCCTTCTCGAAGCGCAGGCTCTCGAGTTCATCTCTGAGACTGGTGGCTGTGGATTTTAATTGCTGGATCTCATCTGCGGAACGTTGGACCGCCTGCTGGACAGCGGTTTGTTGGTTGAAACTATACTGCTCCAGTTCCACTCTTAGGACGCCAATAGTTTCTTTTAAATGTCGGATTTCCGCCCCTGCAACTTCTACTGGGTCATCCGCGCTTTTCAAAATGTGAACCTTCGTTTGCATCATCAACTATCTATCGTTCAATAGTTAGTTAGCATTCTACTAAAAATGATATTCAATCATTTTTATATGGTCTTAGAATGACAACCAAATAAATCGGTAAATACTACTGCCATCTATTGAAATATGTCTCATTTGTCTAACTTTATTCTTTCTGCCTGTTCAAAGTGTTCGAGCTAACAATTATGATTCTAGCCTTATTTGCGTTGATTGGGTATTGATAGCCAATGGTATCCACCTTCGTAGATTTTAGCCGTTCTAGCCCATCTCGCAAGGTGACAATCTAGATTGTTGAATTTATTTGCTATTTTTTTAACCAGACCTTTTGCAGATAGATAAATTTCCCGTAGTAGTTGCATTATGCTTAGGCTTAACCATAGTGATTTGATACAACGGTTTCCTATGTTTCTGGCAGGCGATTTTAAAGGTGAGGTGTTTCTAGGCTTGGGTGATGTGAAAGTTATGCTCGGGTTAGACTGGTGTCTTAAGTCTTTGGTAATTATTTAACGGCTGGCAGTCCTATAGAAGGTATATTTAAAGGATCAAATGGGTTGGCTTGATCTGATAACTGTCTTTTAGAACGGCGATTCGATGGCAGATTTCTTGATGGTTGACGTCCATTATCAACTGAGACCAATTTCTTTTTTAGCGGAACCCCAGTTTTGAGGTGAGAAATATCGGGTAATGAATTCTGACGTGTCTGTGCTGGCGATTGAGACTTGGAGCTTATAAACCCCCCTTTAACCGTCAGATTTTCCGTCTTTTTTGCCTCTGGAATCTTTTTAGTTTTAAATCTCATTTGTTGATGTCTGACAGCTAGAATGTAGTGGGCAATATTATAGTGACTGTTCTCTATTGCACGTCCGGCGGCTGTTAAACCGATGGGAAGTCTTGCCAGAGACCGACCCGAGTCACTAGACAGGAGAGCTTTTACGGTGGTTAAGTCACGTTTATCAACAGCATTTAAGAGGCGTTCAGAAAGTACGGCCGTAGAAGTGTTGACTTGCTGCGCGGTAGCTCTCTCGGTAAGAAGGACCGGTAGCGTAATAATCATAATTAATATTAAGACGTTATGAATTTTTCTAATTTTCAATTTTCGAAACTCATCAATCTGCCAAGACCATTAACGGCAATGCACCGAAGCAATATCAAAACTATCATGTACGGCGGTAATTTCAAAATTAAACCCAGTAATAGCGTATTATTTTAACTT
>PTLH01000038.1 GCA_002938035.1 Alphaproteobacteria bacterium MarineAlpha3_Bin6 | reverse complement strand
TTTGTTTATGAACTCAATTTCGAGGGGGCTAAACTAGCATCTCAGGTAATTGAAGATGAAAAGAAACAACAACCGGACCGTGCCATGTTTGTGGCCGGTGTCTTGGGGCCAACCAACAGAACCACATCAATTTCGCCCGATGTAAACGATCCCGGATTTCGTAACATCGGATTTGACGAGCTTGCTGCAGCATACGCCCAATCAACGGGGGCACTCATTGACGGTGGGGTTGATTTACTCATGGTTGAAACCGTTTTTGACACCCTGAATGCCAAGGCGGCTATATTTGCTGTTAAGGAAGTATTGTCTGAGCGCGGATTGGATATCCCTTTAATGATTTCGGGAACTATCACGGATGCGTCCGGTAGAACATTATCTGGTCAAACACCGGAAGCTTTCTGGTATTCTATCGCCCACGCCCATCCTTTTATAGTAGGCTTTAACTGTGCACTCGGTGCCGCTGACCTAAGGCCCCACATTCAAGCGCTGTCGCGCATTGCTGATACGTATATTAGTATCCATCCAAATGCCGGTTTACCCAATGCATTTGGAGAGTATGAGGATCAGCCCCATTACATGGCTGATTTGATAGGTGAATTTGCCGAGAGCGGATTGGTTAATATAGTTGGTGGGTGTTGTGGTACAACGCCTGAGCACGTGTATGCGATCCGTAAACGGGTTGGCAGTATCCGACCAAGGCAAGTTCCTTCAATAGAGACGTGTTGTACTTTGAGCGGGATGGAGCCGTTGATCATCAATGATGTAACCGGCTTTGTAAATATTGGAGAGCGTACCAATGTAGCTGGGTCAGCACGTTTTAATAAATTGATTGTTCAAGGAGATTTAGAAACGGCTCTCGATGTTGCTCGCCAGCAGGTTGATAACGGGGCACAAATTATTGATGTCAATATGGACGAGGCAATGTTGGATTCTGTTGCGGTGATGGATCGTTTTCTAAAACTGGTCGCATCAGAACCTGATATTAGTCGGGTACCGGTCATGATTGACTCTTCGAAATGGGAGGTCATTGAAGCTGGCCTCAAGTGTGTTCAAGGAAAATCTGTTGTTAATTCGATTAGTTTGAAGGAGGGTGAACCTCTTTTCAAAGAGCAGGCTAAGAAAATACAATATTACGGCGCTGCTGCTATCGTGATGGCTTTTGATGAAATTGGCCAGGCGGATTCTTATGATCGTATGGTTAGTATTTGCCATCGTAGTTATAAAATATTGACGGAAGAAGTTGGATTTCCTCCCCAAGATATAATTTTTGATCCCAATATATTTCCCGTGGCCACAGGATTAGAGGAACACCGTAATTTTTCAGTCGATTACATAAAAGCGGTCCGTTACATAAAAAAAGAATTACCACACGCCCTGGTTAGCGGTGGGGTAAGTAATGTTTCCTTCTCCTTTCGAGGAAGTAACGCAGTAAGAGAGGCTCTGCATGCAGTTTTTTTGTACCATGCCGTCAAGGCTGGAATGGACATGGGTATCGTTAATGCCGGGCAATTGGCAATATATTCAGAGTTAGATGAAGACCTTCGGAACAGAACTGAAGATGTCATTCTCAACCGACGAGATGATGCGACGGATTGCCTGATAGCCATAGCTGGTGATGCGAAGGGTGTCGTTAGCAAAAAGGCCGGAGATTTTAAATGGCGGAAGAAAGCCGTTTCAGAAAGGCTCGGACATGCGTTGGTGCACGGAATAACGGATTTTATTATTGAGGATACAGAGGAGGCTCGCCTTGCTTCGGAAAAGCCCATCGACGTAATTGAAGGGCCTCTAATGGACGGCATGAATATTGTTGGCGATCTTTTTGGTTCCGGTCAAATGTTTTTACCTCAGGTTGTAAAGAGTGCGCGGGTAATGAAGTTGGCGGTCGCCCATCTAATCCCGTTTATTGAAGAAGACCACGAGGCGAGTGGAACGTCCTTAAATAAGGGTAAAATCTTGCTGGCGACGGTGAAGGGGGATGTCCATGATATTGGAAAAAAAATCGTGGGTGTCGTTCTTCAATGTAACAATTATGAAGTTATAGATTTGGGTGTCATGGTTCCTTATGAGAAGATTGCTGAGGAAGCCAATATTAATGAAGTGGATGTAATAGGCCTTTCCGGTCTGATTACGCCGTCTCTGGAAGAAATGGTGACCGTCGCTAATGAATTAACTCGAAAGGCTTTTTCTATCCCCCTTTTGATAGGTGGTGCGACGACATCAAAGACCCACACTGCGGTGAAGATTGCGCCAAATTACCAGGGGGCAACAATACACGTTCTCGATGCCTCCCGAGCGGTTGGTGTGGTTAGCAGGCTACTGAGCCGTGACTCAAGGGAAAAATTTATAACTGAGATGGCTTCAGAATATGAAAATATTCGTCATGTTTATAAAGCAAAAGACCATTCACAATTGATTTCCATTGAAAAAGCACGAGAAGGGAAATTTGTGATTGATTTGGAGAATTTTTTGCCAGTCAAGCCGACGTTTCTTGGGCAAAGGGTTTTGAAATGTTACGATTTGGATGAATTAGTTGCCTGCATCGACTGGACTCCATTTTTCCGGACTTGGGAACTAGCAGGTAACTTCCCCCAGATACTAAATTCTGAAAAATTCGGTAAATCCGCCAGGGCGCTCTACGACGATGCTCAAACTATGTTACAATCTATTATTAGTGAGAAGTGGTTAACGGCTAATGGTGTTTTTGGTTTTTTCCCTGCAAATTCTATAATGGATGATGTAGAGCTTTACCCGGACGAAAAGAGAGATCAGGTGGTCTCTACTATTTCTTTTATCCGACAACAGATGGAACGAAAAAGAGATAGGGCTAATTATTGTCTTTCAGATTATATTTCAGAGAAGTCGGCAGGAAGCACAGATTATTTGGGGGTATTTGCAGTCACTTCAGGCATAGGAATTGATAAAAAATTGGCGGAATTCAAGGCATCTCAAGACGATTACAGCGAAATTCTGTTAAAATCGTTAGCTGATCGATTAGCGGAGGCTTTTGCTGAAAGGCTTCATGAACGCGTGCGAACAGAGTTTTGGGGATACTCAGCTAAAGAGAAGTTGGAAAATAATGATCTTATCAAAGAAGCTTATATTGGCATCAGGCCTGCGCCAGGTTATCCCGCCTGTCCTGACCACAGTGCGAAGCAGCAAATATTTGATTTGTTGGATGTGCAGTTCAATACTGGTATCCAACTAACTGAAAATTTTGCCATGACGCCCGCTGCATCTGTTTGCGGTTATTATTTTTCTAACCCCGATGCTCGGTACTTTGGAATTGGACGAATTGGAAAAGATCAAGTCACAGACTATGCATTGAGGCGAGGTGTTTCCCGGAAACAAGCCGAAAGCTGGCTGGCTCCGAGTTTAGGTTATGAACGCTAATTTTATTCTAAATATGGAACCATATTTGTATTATCCAAATCCGTCGGATAACTTTTACTAGCGGCATATAATTTATCACTGTAATTATTCAATTTCGGGGCTATAGAAACACATTTTTATCATGGTATAGTGCTGCCTTTCATGCCTGATCCTTTTGAACTAACTGTGGATCCGGATCCTACTAATAAGGATCCGGCACCCAATAAATCACCTGACACAAACCCTTATTATTTTGGTTTGAATAAAGCTCAAAAAGAAGCTGTCGAAGCAGTTGATGGTCCAGTACTCGTATTGGCTGGTGCCGGTACAGGTAAAACGCGGGTCCTGACAACGCGCGTTGCCCATATTTTAATGAATAGGAAAGCTCGACCTTGGGAAATCCTAGCGGTTACCTTCACCAACAAGGCTGCGCGGGAAATGCGGGAGCGGGTAGCAAAGCTAATTGGCGGACCTGTAGAAGGTTGGTGGGTGGGAACATTCCATGCAATTGGTGCCCGTATTTTGCGTTCTCACGCTGAAGCAGTTGGTCTAAAACCTAATTTCACCATTATTGATACGGACGACCAAATCCGTTTGTTAAAACAAATTATGGCCGGTCATCAAATCGACGACAAGAAATGGCCTGCTAGGGTTCTTTTAGGTGTCATTCAGCGTTGGAAGGATCGCGGTTTGACGCCGGAGAAAGTCACGACTGAGGAAGGTGGGGAATTTGCAGAGGGGTTGATAACCATACTTTATGAGGAATACCAGGCGCGTTTACAGACCATAAATGCTGTAGATTTTGGAGACCTTCTGCTTCATTGTTTAACTTTGTTCATTAATTTTCCCGATACTTTGTCAGACTACCAGCAAAAATTTCGCTACATCCTGGTTGATGAATATCAAGACACAAATGTTGCTCAGTATTTATGGCTAAGGCTACTAGCGCATGAACATCGTAATATTTGTTGTGTGGGGGATGATGATCAGTCTATTTATTCCTGGCGTGGCGCTGAAGTTGGTAACATTCTAAAATTTGAAAAGGATTTTGAGAATGCAACGGTTATTCGTTTGGAACAGAACTACCGTTCTACACCTCATATTCTCGCGGCAGCCTCGGGTTTAATATCTCACAATGAAGGAAGGCTTGGAAAAATTCTTTGGACAGGGATAGAAACCGGAGAAAAGGTCTCGGTCCATGGCTTGTGGGATGGGGAAGCCGAGGCTCGCGCCATTGGAGATGAAGTGGAAACCAGGCAGAGTGGAGGAAAATCCCTGGAAGAAATGGCTGTTTTAGTGAGAGCGGGGTTCCAAACAAGGGAATTTGAGGAGCGCTTGATCACACTTGGTATTCCCTACCGGGTAATTGGTGGCCCGCGTTTCTATGAACGTCAGGAAATCCGTGATGCTATTGCGTATTTTCGAGTTGTTATAAGTGCGGATGACGATTTGGCATTCGAGCGTATTTTCAACGTTCCGAAGCGTGGTTTGGGTAAGGCTAGTTTACAGGCTATCCACCACTTATCACGAAATCAAGAGTTATCGCTCTTCGATGCGGCACGTCTAATTGTGGAAACGGACGAATTGAAATCGAAGGGAAGAAGCGCACTTAGATCCTTAATCCAGGCGTTCGAGCGCTGGCGGAATAACTTGAAAATTATTCCGCATTCGGAATTAGCTTCGATTATTTTGGATGAGTCAGGCTATACAGAAATGTGGCAGTACGATAAATCTCCTGAAGCTCCGGGTAGGCTCGAAAATTTGAAAGAACTTATCTCGGGTCTGGAAGAATTCGAAAATATACAGGGCTTTCTTGAACATGTCAGTTTGGTAATGGAAAACGATGCAAATGATGCTGAAGAAAAGATCACATTGATGACATTGCACGCGGCAAAGGGCTTGGAGTTTGACACCATATTCTTGCCTGGTTGGGAGGAAGGGCTTTTCCCGCATCAGCGCAGCCTGAATGAAGAGGGTATTAAGGGTCTTGAGGAGGAGCGTCGTCTCGCTTATGTCGGTATCACGCGAGCCCGTAAGGAAGCCCGAATCACCTTCGCGGCAAACAGGCGAATATATAATAACTGGCAGAATGCATTGCCATCTCGATTTATTGGTGAACTGCCAGAAGAGAACGTCGAAGTTGCCAGTGAGGTTGGTCTCTACGGTGGCCAATTTCAACTACTGGGAACCAGTGCCAGCACTGATAGCTTTAGTTCCGAAAACAGTCATACAACTAGTTTTGTAGACGATCCAACAGGTTTTACGCGCAGGAGGTCAGGTTACACAAGAGAAGGCTTGGTGCTTGAGGGTGATGCTATAACAGTTGCATCCTCGGGACCAGAACGGGGCTTTAAAGTTGGGGTGCGGGTATTTCATCAAAAATTCGGATACGGTAGGATCCTCGATGTTGATGGAAATAAACTCGAAGTCAAGTTTGAGAAATCCGGCACGAAGAAGGTAATTGACAGCTTTGTTGAACCGGAATGAGGTGCTTCGCTCGTAACTATGAGTAACCACCTTTATCGTTTAGTGCTTCAAGTTCCCTATGCGTCTGCCGAAGCGTTTGCGGAAGCAATCGAAATTCATTGTGACACGGTAGCTTGGACAGAATGCCGAAGTGAAACCACGGCAAAGGTCACTGGATTTTCGCTAAAACTGCCGAAAGAAGAAACAGTTGTACGTGCCGTTTCAATTACCGCCGAGGCTATGGGTGTTTTGACGCCTGAAGTAGATATTTCCCAGATCTCCCCAAAAAATTGGGTTTTAGAAAATATCAAGCAATTTCCCCCACTCACGGTTGGACGGTTCTTTATTTATGGTAGTGACTTTGATGGTCAGATTCCGGTTTCTCGCATCCCAATGAAGATTCCCGCGAGTACGGCTTTTGGCACTGGGAATCACGGTTCAACCCAGGGATGCTTAATAGCGCTAAACGGATTGAAATTTGGGTCGGTTAAAACGGCATTAGATATGGGGTGTGGTTCCGGTATTCTCGCTATTGCTATCGCAAAACGTTGGCGTTGTACGGTGGTAGCTTCTGATAAAGATATTAAGGCCGTGAGAATAGCCAGAAAAAATGTTGCCGACAACGGTGAAAGAAGCTTGGTAACAGTCGTTGATGGGCCTGGGTACCAAAAGCGGATACTTAAAGGTAGGCGTTTCAATCTTATAATAAGCAATATATTGGCACGACCTCTTGTAAAGATGTCCAATGACCTTTCAAATTATATAGCCCCAGGAGGTACGGTTGTGCTTGCTGGATTGCTAGCCTCTCAAGAAGTGCAGGTTTTGATGGCACATCGGATGCAGGGGTTAAAGTTGAAGCGTCGAATCAGGGTCGACGGTTGGTCAACACTGGTGCTACAGAAATATGCACAACTTTAACGGAGTAAGTTTAATGTTGCCAAGAGGCCGATCAAGGCACACTGATAGTGAAGATAGCCACCGGTAATACATATGCATGACCTTCCGTCCAACGTAATTCGTTCCGGTGGCGATGGCCATAGCTAGTAGCGCCCACCACCACACGCTGAAGAAAAAGCCACCGATCAGCATGCAAAGGGTTGCAAGTCCGCCAATCCACGCTGATGTATCGAAAATAAAAGGGGCCAACTTAAATCTCGGATATGGGTGGTTTGCGATCAAGACAGTTTGATGTTGAGCAAAGGCGAGCGAAAAAACTATGATAGAAAGAACATACCATTCTAGCATTTGCGCTTCGGAGTTTTATTCCTAATCTAGGATCGCCAACATCTCTTCAACTCGAGTAAATCTTTCTCGGGGTCGCGGGGGTTGGGCCCGGGAATACTCCATATCAGATATTTTCTGCCATTCCTTAAAGTTCACTCGGCGGACGCCACGTTTTTGAAGGAGAATATCAACTTCTTTGCCGCCGGGTTTACCAGCGGTTTCCAAATCTTCTATAACTAATTCTATTACGTCTCGTGAATCTGGTCCGTTTGTGGGAATGGTTCCAGATGGCCCTCGTTTAGCCCAGCCAACCACATAGACGCCCGGTTCAACCCGGCCATTTTCATTCGCTACGGTCCCGCCATTTAAAGGAACCCCTTCGGGTGGCAAAGTGTGATAGCCGATTGCTGTAACAACGGATCCACAGGAAATTTCAAATGTATTCCCTGTGGCGACAGCTTTTCCGTCAACCATATCTGTTTTTTCAAGGCGAATACCTTCTACACGATCGGTACCTAATATTTCTATTGGAGAAGCATAAAAAGTTAAGTTCATTCTAACATTCTTCTCGGGCTTATTTTGATCGGATAGCTCTTTTAAAATTTTTAGATTTTTCTCTTTTATGCCCTTGGTGCGGCCTTCAAAACCACCTTCCACTTTATTAGGGAGCTGACTTGCGTTGACGATCGCTGCACACTTTTCCAATTCGCGAATTTCCCCTAGTTCCTTGGGGGTGAAACCAGCCTCAATCGGGCCGCGACGGCCAAACATATGCAGTGTAGAAAGGGGTGAAGCCTCTATGGCATCTAAAGCGTGTTTGCAAATGTCAGAGGTGTCATGTTCGGCGCGGGTTTTGGATAAAACCCGGCAAACATCCAATGCAACGTTTCCAATGCCAATAACAGCAACACCATCTTTATCAAGAAGAGGGTCTAAGTCCCGAAATTCAGGATGACCATTATACCAGCCGACGAATGCACATGCACCGTAAACGCCATTTAGGTTTTCTCCATTTATACCGAGTTTACGATCATTATAAGCGCCCATCGCTAGAATTACGGAATCATAATGTTCCCTTAATTCTGCCATAGAAATATCTTTTCCAATTTCGACATTTCCGAAGAAATCAACAGAATTTTCTTCGAACGTGCGAGCAAACTGACGCGATGTATTTCTCGTTTTGTAGTGATCAGGCGCTACACCATAACGGATTAACCCATAAGGTGCGGGATATTTTTCGAAGACGTCGACACTACAACCGGGTGCACTTTTTAATAAGGCGTCTGCCGCGTACATTCCCGCGGGACCAGACCCAACGATAGCAAACTTTGCATTCATTTGGGTATGCTCGATATATTCGAAGGCTGAATACCATGGGAGGAACTGCACCCATGATTAAAACTATTAGGCATGGTATACTATAAATTTGTTACAAGTTTATCGTGATTAACACGCGACGGAGAGTGGGATAAAAGTGCCAGACCGTCAAGAGTCATATGGAGTTTATCTGAGCTTGGCTCGTCCTGTATGGTACCATCGGTAGCCCCTTCAACATCGGTCGGGCCCCACGGCTACAGCATGGTTTATTCTATGCAGTTAAATTTTCATCACTAACCAGACAGTCAACATTAAATAAGTGGTTTAGTCGTTGCACGGGTTTAGATTCTCTCAATGACAGTGGAGATACCTTGTCCGACACCAACGCACATTGTACATAAAGCTTTGGAACCGCCACTGCGCAAAAGTTGGTATGTAGCTGTCGTTAGTAACCGGGCTCCGCTTGCTCCTAAGGGATGCCCGAGAGCTATAGCCCCTCCTTGCGGATTTACCCGCGGATCATTATCGTCAATGCCAAGGCTTCTGAGCACACCAAGCGACTGAGCAGCGAAGGCTTCGTTCAATTCGATGATGTCCATATCGTCCATGGTCAAACCTAATCGGTCTAAAAGTTTTTCCGTCGCCGGAACTGGACCTATGCCCATCACCCGCGGAGGAACGCCCGCACTAGCCATGCCGAGGATACGGGTTTTCGGTTCTAATCCATGTTTAATTGCCCCATCTTCTGAGGCAATTAATAGTGCACATGCCCCATCGTTTACGCCGGAGGAGTTGCCCGCGGTTACCGTGCCCCCTTCTTTAAAGGCAGCTCTCAGGGTTGCCAGCTTCTCAATCGTGGTATCAGCGCGGGGATGTTCATCTTTTTTGAAGAGAATGTCTTCTCCCTTACGCTGAGGGATAGGTACAGTTGCTATTTCCTCGGCCAAGCGACCGTTATCCTGAGCGGTTACTGTTTTCGCCTGGCTTTCACTGGCAAACCTATCCTGGTCTTCTCGATTAATGTTATGGGCCTCAGCGACGTTTTCTGCCGTTTCTCCCATAGAGTCTGTGCCATATAACTGTCTCATTTTTGGATTAATAAAGCGCCAACCAATGGTTGTATCGTAAATTTCGGCATTCCTGGAAAAGGCATTATCAGCTTTGGGTAATACAAATGGCGAGCGGGACATGTTCTCGACGCCGCCTGCCACCAACAACTCTGCCTCTCCAGTGCGAATACTCTGTGCAGCGCTCCCAACAGCGTGCATTCCAGAACCACAAAGTCGATTCACAGTGACGCCAGGTACGGTGTCTGGTAGTCCCGCCAGTAGGGAACCCATTCGAGCTACGTTCCGGTTGTCTTCCCCCGCCTGATTAACACAACCATAGATTACATCGTCCACAGCTTCCCAGTCGGCCTTTGGATTTCGTTCTATCAAGTTTGACAGAGGAATTGCAGCCAAATCGTCTGTCCTGACTGTAGATAAAGCTCCACCGTATCGCCCGATAGGAGTTCTGATTGCGTCACAAATAAAAGCCTCGGTCATAGTATTCACGAGCCTGTCAGCTCGCCCCTTGAAAATTTACAATATTTATTCACACCATAATGAAAGCAAAAACACCCCGCAATCTCAAGTATAGGATGAAATTACGGATGGAACATTTAGTTGGCGATGAGTGGAAAAATTGGACATAGTCTAAACGTTGAATTTTAATCGATAAGGATCAGAAATGATGGGCGAACAATTGACCCAAAAAACATGTGTGCCATGCCAAGGAGGAATTTCTGCTTTGGTGATTAGTGAAGCGGAAGAACTATTAGTTCAGATACCCGGATGGCAAATTAAAGAAAAAGGTCATCACCTGCACAAGCGTTATGAATTCAATGATTTTTTAGGTTCACTGTCTTTTGTTAACAAACTAGGACAATTAGCGGAGGCTGAGGGACATCATCCTGATATTGCGTTTGGGTGGGGTTACGCCGAGATAAAGATTTTTACCCATAAAATTAATGGTCTTCACGAGAACGATTTTATCCTTGCGTCTAAAATTGACCAATTGTAGCGCCAGAAAAATACACTTTACTTGTAACACCCTAATTATGCCTGCTGTTCGTTAAGAAGTTGAGAGGAAATATGACGAAGGTCCATATTTGTGCCTTCAATACCGATGAGTACAAGCAAAGTCTGGATACCCTTTTCCCGGGTATCCGCTTTTCCGATTGGCATGAGCGAAAGTTACGTCCGTCAGGCTATGCCCGTTCTAGAACACAATCTAAAGGCTTATCTCGAAAACGATTACGGTCGGATGTTAAATAAGGTGGTGCGCTAAGTTGGTGTGTTGGCAACCTTAAAAATATCGGTCCGCAGAATAGCTTCACGCCGAGCGATATAAGAAGTCGATGTGACAATTATCAACCCACCGACCCAAACCCAAATAGTCGGAACCTCGTCAAAAAAAAGAAAACCGAGCAAGGCACCCCATACGAGGCGGGTGAAATTAATTGGTTCTAGTGCACTGATATCGGCGAGTGTCAGAGCCTTCATCCAGGCAAAATGGGCAGTACTCAATAAAATTCCAATAAATGCTAGAATGGCGAATTCGCTAAATGTTGGTTGGGTCCACACGAATAAAGAAGGAATCAAGGTCACTGGAACCATGAAAAGCATTAGATAAATGACACTAGTGGTACTGTTGTCAGTCTTAACTAAGGATTTCGAAATTAGACGTTGGATTGCGCTGCACAAAACAGTTAACAAAAGCAAGGTCACTCCAAGATCAAACGCCTGATATCCTGGCCGTAAAACAATCAGCGCTCCAAGCCCGCCAAAACCAAGGGCCATCCAGCGGCGATATCCAACCTTCTCGTCAAAGAGA
The DNA here is from genome assembly GCA_002938035.1 of Alphaproteobacteria bacterium MarineAlpha3_Bin6. Classification (GTDB taxonomy): domain Bacteria; phylum Pseudomonadota; class Alphaproteobacteria; order Rhodospirillales; family UBA2165. The sequence goes on along the minus strand of PTLH01000038.1, from coordinate 5,935 downwards.
AAAATGGCGCCAATGGTGATTAAAAGAGGTGCAATAAGGATAAGTGCGACAGCATTTGCTAATGGAACAAGTGTCAGCGCACAAAACCAAGCTAATATGGCACTCCCATTAAATATGGCACGAACTAAATGCAGTCCGGCGCGATTTGTTAGGAATACTTTTGTCCCAAATTTGAAAACCGTAGGCAAAAAGGTTAGTAAACCAAAGACAGATCCCCAGAATGAAATCTCCAGGGGGTGAATACTGGATGACAGGTTCCGGACCAATACCCACATGATGCTGAGCAACGCAGAGAATGCTGCCGCGTAAAGTACTGCAACGAGATTAGTTCGTTTTGAAACAAATGTGATGGGTTTGGTTCTTGGCAAGGAATGTTTAGCTAGACAGCCACTATTTTGCCTGGGTTCATGATATTATCGGGATCAAGGGCCCGCTTAAGGGTTTTCATAATCTCAAGAGCGGGCCCGTGTTCTGCCTCCATGTACTGCATCTTGCCTTGGCCGATCCCATGTTCGCCAGTGCAGGTGCCGCCCATGTCCAGGGCACGCTGAATGAGCCTGGAGTTAATGCCGTCAGCGATCTCTAAATCACCGTTGAAATCATCCGGGCCAATCAGCAAGGCAACATGGAAATTACCGTCTCCGACATGACCTACGATCGGGGCTATAATTTTGGCTTCGTTAATGTCTTTCTTGGTTTCTATAATGCAATCGGCCAGTCTAGAAATGGGAACACACACATCCGTAGCAAATGGCTTGCTGCCCGGTCTTAACGCGATAGCGGCCCATGCGGCGTCGTGGCGAGCTTGCCACATGGTATCCCGTTCTTCGGCATCTACCGTCCACTTGAATTTACCACCTCCAAAATCACTGCATATATCACTCATTCTTTCCGCTTGTTCCTTAACTCCGGCGTCAGAACCGTGAAACTCCAAAAATAGAGTAGGCTTAACTGGAAAAGTTGTTTTGGAGTATTTGTTTATGGACTCCACCGTCCACTCATCAAGTAGTTCAATGCGTGCAATAGGTATGCCCCATTGAATGGTTGTGATAACTGAGTTTACAGCACCTTCTAAGTCTTCAAAATTGACGACTGCTGAGGAAATTGCTTCCGGAATACCAAAAAGTTTTAACGTAATTTTTGTGATAATACCGAGAGTACCCTCTGACCCGGTATACATTCGGGTCAGGTCATATCCAGCTGCCGATTTTCTTGCTCGAGTTCCGGTTTTGATTATGGAGCCGTCAGGTGTAACGATTTCTAAACTCAACACATTATCTTTCATGGTACCGTATCGCACGGCATTGGTGCCTGATGCCCTGGTAGCTGTCATCCCGCCGATTGAAGCATCCGCACCTGGGTCTATAGGAAAGAATAGGCCGGTATCTCTTAGGTGCTCATTTAACTGCTTTCGTGTAACCCCTGGCTCAACCGTTACGTCCATATCTTCAACATTTACTTCGACTATGCTGTTCATCTCCGATAGGTCTACACAAATTCCACCGTGAAGTGCCGCAAGATGTCCTTCCAGAGATGTGCCAGTTCCGTGAGGAATAATTGGTACTTTATACTTTGCACATATTTTGACGATCCAACTAACCTCTTCTGAAGAGTGTGCAGTTATAACCGCATCTGCCGGAGAGACTTCATGAAAGGAAAAATCGGTAGCAAACTGCTCCCGCACTGCCAGAGAAGTAGAGACGCGTTTGGGAAACATCTCATTGAGCTCTTTAATGACTTGGTCTAACACCTCTCGTGGAGGTTGCCCATTCGTTATGTAGCCGTCTGGCGGTACCATTGGATTTTATCTCTAAGACGTTGGTAACCAAGTTAATGGAAACCTAAATAATGATCAAAAACTTACGTAGCATCAAACAGTTCAATTTCATGTGAAACTGAGTGCATATATCTTAAGAATAACTACCAGATACCAAATGCATCGGTCAATCGGCCCTACGCCACGTTATAGGTTTTCCATTTGGTGGTGCAACATGGTGGCGCAGAACGCCAATTCTATCTGCTTCGAGTTCAACAGTTGCTCCCGGCTTTATCCAACGATCTATTTCAAAGCCGCAACCGTTATTAACAGTGCCTGAACCCAGGACTTCACCTATATTCATAAGTTCATCTTGGGATGTGTAGGAAACAGCTTCGGGAAAGCTCCAGTGCATTGGCCCTGGCGTCGATTCCGCCCATATTTCGCCATCAATCCTTACAGCCATCTTTAGTGTTGCGGGGTCACCAAATTCATCTGCTGTGACAATCCAGGGACCTAATCCCCAGGCAAAATCTTTGCCCTTGTAAGGGCCCGTCGACACGTTCATTTCCCCCCTCTGGGTATCGCGAGCCGAGAAGTCGTTAAGCAGCGTATAGCCGAGTATATAATTGGGAGCTTCATCAATGGGTACATCTTTGGCCGGTCTACCAATAACAGCTGCAAGCTCAAGCTCATAATCAAGCTTTTTAGTATATCGTGGCCAGGGTACAGACGTATCGTGACCATACATAGTCGTTGAATTCCCCTTGAACGCGGTCGGTTGTTCATACCAAGCCGGCGGTATCTTCAATCCCATCTTGGAGAACGTGTTTTCCAGATGGTCTTCAAAAGCTGCAAAATCGCGTAGCACGGGTACGCTAGTGATTGGTGGTACAAGGGCGATTTGAGAGAGACGCCAGCAAATCTTTTCGCCATTAACACCCATCTTTCCGGGGTTTTTATGTGACCATTCCAAAGCTTCTTCGATCAAACTTAGGTCGCATTCGTGTATTGTTATAAAAGCTTGTAGATCCGGTGGGCAGTAGGCATTAGCGCGTGCACTTGGGTTTCCATGTCCGGACGCTGCTATTTTAGCTGCCAATGCGAAGTTAATATCAACTACATCACCAGCGTTTGTTCGGGCGTCTTCGATAGTATTGTCAGTTCCTCCATCAAGTTTAACTACACCAAACCGAGATTGGGGCCCAACGGGTGTATCAATTTTAAACATTGCAAGCTTCATTGTGTTGTTACCCGGGTTTGAAGATCAACTTTGTCCGCTTCGTCTGTAACCGGGAACGGCCCTTGTTTGATTTCAACAAGGCGTGTGCCTTTTTCGAGAAATTCGACCTCATGGCCCTCCAGCATTAAGATGAGGTCACCAGGTTTGACAGTTACATCACCGAGAAAGTCTGCCTCAATAGTGTAAATCCCGATACGTGCACTGCCACGTTGGCATAATAATATTTGATGGCGTGTCGGAAGATCTGGTAAAGGGACTTCTGGAACATGGTAGTGAGCACCGGTTGTGCCGCCAGGGTCTCGGTTCAACATAATTACCTGGAGGGGCCAATCGTCGTGTGTAATGTGGGCCTTGTTTTTGCGTTCCGATTCCGGATCTACATTATAAGCGGTGCGAATATGTTCTCGTTCCTCTTCCGTCTCTATAAATGGTGGAAATTTTTCAAATTCGTCAAAGTCAGCTCGGATGTGGATAGCCACTACTCTCTGATCGTTTGGAGATCTGAAATATTTCACCGAACTCAAGTTTTCAGGTGTTTGGAAATCCATTCAAAGATACTCCCTCGTTATTGCTTTAGATAGTCTAGGTACTTGGATCCAAGATCAAAAGCGTAAATAATAAAGATTGTTGATAGATGTATATAATATTTTAGGAAACCTGAGCCCTACTTGTTTATCGGTTTTCTAACCGAAAGGATGGCTCTTTCCGTATAGAAAATCTAATATCGTTATAACTGTTTCGACTATCGTTACGATTCTGATGAGCCTTCATAACCTAGCCCTACCAAGCAATCATTTTGTATTCCATATAAAGTGTTATTTCTCAGCTTGAATTTTATTTTCCCGAACCTCGATGTAGAGGCCGCTCCCAACAACCACAGTTACTCCAATCCACGTTATCAGGTCTGGGAATTCTGAAAAAAATAAATATCCAAAGAATGTAGCTCCAACTATATGCATATAGTGAAAGGGTGCAATCAAGCTAGCCTGCCCGAAACGGAAGGCCGAAAGTACCATGGTTTGGGCAATAGATGTAAGTATTACAAATCCGATAATGAGCCATACATCCTGAGGTCTGGGAGCGGTCCACTTGAATGGTATTAAAGGGCTAAGAATGATCAAACCTATATATGCAGGATATACAATTGTCGAGAACGGAGCTCCTTCATGAGCCAGTTTCCGGCTAGTAATATAGAAAAACCCAACACATATTCCAGAACTGAAAGCGATTATGTAACCAAAACTTTCACCTGAAAAGACGGGTCGAAGAAGTATAACGGCGCCCAAGAAACCAACGACAACTGCACCCCACCGATGCAAGCCAATTTTCTCGCCTAGTATCGATGGAGAGAGCTGCTACAATCAAAGGAGAGGTAAATGACACAGCGGTTGCGTCAGCGAGGGGGATTATCATGACCGACCAATAAAACAATCCCATCCCTGTAATGAGCGAAAGTCCCCGGGCAATTTGCCAAGGCAAGGGTCTTGGAAGTAGTTGATTCCACCCATGTCGGATAATCAGAATGGGCAACCATATAACTGACATGAAGGCAAGCTGAACCCAGATAACAAGAATTGGTGAATAGTAGCCAGCCGTTATTTTGACGATTGCATCTTTCCATGCAAACAATAATACAGCGCACGTCATTAATAAAATGCCGGGAAGAGAAGAGGATGGGTTCAATATTTTATGTATAGTCGTTTGCGGAAAACTTATATGACAAGGACTGATGGGTGGTGCAGTTGAAAGAAAGAAGATTAAACTGAAATCATTTGATTAATATACTCTCTAATCAAAATTCAGTTTAAGAAATATGCAGTTATTTGTATTAATCCGTAGGGTTTCCAATATGAAAATTAAGTCATCGCTCCGGCAATCTAGTAATATTACAATGGATAGCATGCTTAAAATGATTTTTAAATTTATTCAGTGATAATATTCAGTGATAATATTGTATAATATTAGAATGAAATGGAGATATAAAATCCGCTGTATTTCATGTCTCAGGTTCGTTTTCGTAGCGACTTGGGTTTTGTCTGCGGGCGTGGCTAGGGCACAGAATATACCGGAAATCGATATTGAGAATGATCCCGGGTATAAGGAGACGCAAAAGTTTCTGGCAAAAACGCAAAGTATAATTGAAAAATCCAGGGCAGAAACCAATGCCCAAGCCAAGGACTTAGAGGCACTAGCCAACCGCGTTGGGGAACTGATTTCAAATATTGGTAGCACTAATGAAGACGCGTCTAACTTGCGATCTGAATTGTCTGTTCAGACAGACCTTCTAAATATTGAAAGAGAAACGACAGAAGGATTGCGAAGACAGATGCTGATCCTGAGCAAGAACATGGATACTCAAAAAAAAATTAAAACTGATATTGAGGCTAAACTTGAATCGGTGATTGCTTCACTAGGTGCAGAAAATGCTGAAGGTAAAAAGAGACTCAGTACCTTGGAGGCGGAAAAGAAGAAAAAATCTGATATTGAGGCTAAACTTGAATCGGTGATTTCTTCACTACGTGCAGAAATTGCTGAAGGTAAAAAGAGACCCGGTACCCTGGAGGCGGAAAAGAAGGAAAAATCTGATATTGAGGCTAAACTTCAATCGGTGATTGCTTCGCTACGCGCAGAAAATACTAAGGGTAAAAAGAGACTCAGTACCCTGGAGGCGGAAAAGAAGAAAAAATCTGATATTGAGGCTAAACTTCAATCGGTGATTGCTTCCCTACGCGCGGAAAATACTAAGGGTAAAAAACGCCTTAATACGCTGGAGGCTCAGAAGAAAAGTAGTTCAACACTCGAGGACAGGCTCCGGGCGCAGTTTGCTCCTGTCCGAACGGAACGTGATAAAGCCCTGAAGCGCCTTAACCAAGATTTAGAGAATATTACCCGCCTAACCAATTCCAATCGGGCAATGGTATCCGATTTAAGGGCAG
>PTLH01000037.1 GCA_002938035.1 Alphaproteobacteria bacterium MarineAlpha3_Bin6 | reverse complement strand
TATGGTGTCAAAAGGGCTTGCAGAGTGGTTAAAATCAGAAAACATTATTGTGATCTCCCTCTCCCCGGGTTGGACACGAACTGCCATGGGCGGTCCACAAGCGACAAATAGTGCGGAAGAATCAGTTTCAGGAATGCGTCATGTTATCTCTGGCCTTACCCTAGCAGAGACCGGCCGATTTTGGAATTTCGACGGAGAGGAAGTACCCTGGTAAGCATTGGGAGGAGATTTAAGGTCTGATTTACAACTATTTACTATGCCTCCCGTCATTAGTTTTTTTCATCTCCAACTGTATTACGTAGCGTGCCGATACCACCTACTTCAACCTCTACTACATCGCCGGGCACCAGCCATTTAGGTGGATCAAAAAATGTCCCTGCACCCGTTGGCGTACCCGTAGCTATCACATCCCCCGGTTTCAGCTCCATAAAGGTCGAAAGGTATGGTAACAAATATTCAAAATCAAATACCATGTTTTCGGTACTGTCATATTGACGAACTTCCCCATTAACCCGTGTTTCTAGGCTAATCTTCCCGAAATCAGGAAACTCTTCCGTCGTAACCATCCAAGGTCCTATCGCACCAGTCGATGCAAAGTTTTTCCCCTGTGTGACATTAAATTTAGCGTGCCGTAACCAATCGCGTATCGTACCCTCGTTCATGATAGTGAGACCTGCGATATGCTCACGGACGTTCTCCTTTTTTATTCTTCGGCCAGATTTTCCAATGATAATTACAATCTCACCTTCATAGTCTAACTGCTCCGATTCAGGAGGTCGCACAATCTGGGCACCGTGCCCAACGAGGGAATCTGGAGTTCGCACAAATATACTTGGATATTTGGGTGCATCCGAGCCGTCCTTATATTCAGCATTTCGATTTGTATAATTAACACCGACACAAAATATTTTCTCGGGGAATGGAACTGGGCGCAACAGCTTCACTTTATCGAGTTTCACATCAGCAGAAGCATCCGCAATTACTTCAGCGACCTCTGCCAAGGCTTCTGCCCTCAATAGCTCCAATACGCCATTATACTTATCACCAATTCGTCGACCTAAATCTACGATAGCATCGCCAATAACAACGCCAAACGATTGTTTCCCTTCTTGTTCGTAAGTGGCAATTCTCATTTTTTCAATTCCCTAAAAAAATCCTGCTCGCTGAAGTACGTCGTCTAGGCGTTTTTCCAATTCAGGAGAGGCCGGTAGCATGGGCAGTCGGTGCTCATTAGCGGGAATTATACCAAGGCGTTTCATCATATACTTAATTGGTATTGGGTTAGTATCGTAAAATACGGCCTGGTTGAGTTCAAAAAGTTTTTGATGAAGTTCCTGTCCCTTCGAAAGATCATTATCCCACACTGATTGGCACATATCGACTAGTACATCGGGTCGCAGATTTCCCACCGCATTCATCAGACCCACGGCGCCAATGGCCATTTCAGGGAAGCTCAATTCTTCGAGACCCACAAATATTAGATAATCAGGGAAGGCATCGAGACACTCCGAGACAAATCCCAAATCATTAACCGCATGCTTCATGCCAACAAAGGTTGAGGAACGTTCTCGTAATTCTTTGATCGTATCCAAAGTCACTGACACCGCAGCTCTTCCGGGAATATGATAGATCATCCACGGAATGTTTTGACCCTCTGTAACCTCAAGGTAATATTCGATCAAACCCTGCTGAGAAGGGCGGATATAATAAGGAGTTACAATTAAGACAGCATCGGCCCCCGCCTTTTCAGCATAGTTCGTCAACGTTTTTGTCTCGGACAAGGACTGAGATCCCGAAGCAACTACTATTGGTACTTGGCCTTGATTGATTTCAACGGCCACGTCAACAACCTTATTTCGTTCTTCAATTGTTAATGTTGAAGGCTCTGAAGTCGTGCCATTTACCAGAATACCGTGAGAACCTCTCTCAATCTGAAATTTTACAAGACTAGCATAGGTATCATAATCGACTTCCCCACCCTTAAAAGGGGTGATTAAAGGAGGCATGGAACCTTTCAATTTGTCTAATGCTAACAGGATATCCACCTCTGGTAATTTATCTTTAAGTTAAAGACGATTGACACTATTTTATAAGCTGACTAACTCGTTAAATAATAATTTATAATTGTCAACGTTTACCGTTGATGTTGGCGAGATAACCATTAAAATTTAGGAGGGAGAATTATTTCGATGGCCCATGCTATTGTAGAATATTCGGCTAACTTGGAAGAAAAGATCGATTTGAAAGGTTTAGTCGATGAGGTACATGACGCATGCATTAAGACTGGTGTCTTCCCTTTATCAGGCATGCGCACCAGAGCTGCGCGTCGAGAAACATATAAGATAGCAGATGGCAATTTGGATGCCTGTTTTGTACACCTCCAGTTGAAACTTGGACCTGGCCGAGAAGAGGCCATCAAAAAAAAAGCTATGGAAGAAATTTTTGAATCACTAACCTTGTACGTAAAATCTCTCTATGACACATCGCCAGTGGCGCTTTCGATCGAAATATTCGAATTGCCCCCTGTACTACGTATCAACAAACATAACTTAAATAATTACATTGCCAAATCCCAAGACTAGAAAACTAAAAATGTCGGGTCACCTCCCAAATATTAAGAAGCAACCGGATTTGGAGAGAACCAAGACTCAGATAGGTTTTTAATCTATTACGAACCTCATGTTTATTCGCGTTTAACTTTAAAACTTTTGAAGCTAGACACTTCCCAATAATTAGACGGGTTCCACCATGAGCCTCTATTCCGTCCAAAAATTGATATACAATTTAAACCGAGATCCCAGCCTAGTTGAGCGGTTTAAGATTGATATTGATTCGGTACTTACGGAATATAAACTCACGGAAGAAGAACTCTCAGCAATTAGCAAGCCGGACATAGGCTTGTTATATGTACTCGGTGTCAATGGACAACTTTTAATGCACTATGCTGCACTGTGGGAATTCGAGTGGGATGATTATATCCAGGCAATGAAGGATGGAATCGAAGAACATGGAGAAGTGCGTGCAGGTATGTATGTACGAACTGGAGGGGGGTATTTATGAGTTTGGTTTTTGCCGGAGTGTGCTCCCACGCACCAGGTATCACAGGCCGGGCAGAACGGGCGGACCCTGCCCTCCGTGATGGACTCTATGAAAATTTCGGTAGAATGCGTGCATCTATTGAGAAATCGGGAGCAGAAGCGTTAGTAGTAATAGCCGCCGAACATTTTGCCAATTTCTTTATGGATAATATGCCAGCCTTCTGTATGGGAATGGCAGATGACTATGAAGGGCCTATCGAGGATGAGGCATGGCTCGGGATCAAACGTCATCGCGTTCCAGGTAATCCTGACCTAGCAGAGCGTCTCATCACGGATATCATGCAAGATGTTGACCTGGCCTACGCCCAGGAGTGGAAGTTTGACCACGGTATCATGGTGCCGCTACATTTTCTGACCCCCCGTTATGACCTGGACGTCATTCCCGTAAATATAAACTGCCAAGGTCCACCACTAACGCCCCTACATAGGGTCTGGGCCTTCGGTAAGGCGCTCCGTGATGCCTGCGACGCTGCCCCAGAGAAAATTGCTATCGTTGGTACAGGCGGCATCTCCCACTGGCCTGCTACACCCGACTCAGGAAAAATTAATGAAACTTGGGACAGAGATTTTCTTCAAAAATGGGCAGGTAACCGAAAAGAAGACCTCCTCGCCTATACAGATGACCAAACTTACGCAGAAGGCGGACAAGGTGGCTTTGAAATCCGCACCTTCATTGCTATCGCCGCAGCATGCGAGGGGAACACGGGACAAATTTGGTTCTACGCCCCCATTCCCATTTTTGCTGTAGGATGCACCATTGCAACAATGCAGGTTAGTTAGAAAAAGTTGCCGACAAAAAACCGTTTTTTGAGTGCCGGTGGTTTGGATTTGGGATTTCTACTTTAAATCCAAATTGAAGAGTTTAATCGCATTGTCTCGCCCTATGGCAAGCCGTTCCGGCTCTGTGAGCACCGCATCGTCAAACCAAACACATGCGTCTTCGGTGGTTTCAAACGGGTAATCCACGGAAAACATTATTCGCTCCACACCGACTTCGTGCATGGTTAAATGAAGTGGTGGGTCATAAAATTGGCCGCTGGTAGTAAGATGAACGTTATTCCGCATGTATTCCCGCATGGTTTTTTTTGCTGGAATACCCTGCGGTGATTTTTTTAACCGATGGTCTAAGCGCCACAGGTCAAATGGAATTCGCTCGCCTAGATGCCCGATCACCAACTGCAATTTGGGGTATTCGTCGAAAAGACCTGAACCCATTAGCCGCAATGCATGCATGGCCGTCTCCAACGCAAAGGCCCAAGGTGAGTTAGTGAACCAGGGGTGCCCGTCAAAAAACGGCATCTGATCAGTCAGTGGATTTCTCGGATGAAGGTAAAAAGGTACCTCCAATTCTTCCACTACGGCCCAAAATGGACGAAATTCAGGCACATCATAATAGACGAGACTATTCTGGTTCTCTCTTTGACTAAATCCATTTACATTAACTCCAACAAAACCGAGGTCTTTTATGCAGCGCTTCATTTCTTCAGCAGCTGCCTCAGGATCTTGCATCGGCAAAGCCGCAAAACCAGCCAACCGATCGGGGCGTTTCACTACCTCATTTGCCAATACGTCATTTGCTCTTTGGGCAAGAGCAATAGCTTCTGTAACATTGGGGACCGCCTGCACGGCAGGTGAGTTCAAGGATTGGATAGCAAACTCTATGCCAAATTCGTCCATTTCTCTTAAGCGATCACCCTGAAGGTCCATTAATCGGTGACGAAGGTCCTCCCCCATTCCCTTTTTGGAAAAACGTGTGGTACTCGTAAATGTTTCAGGGAGGGCAAAGTGCTCTTCCAAAGTGACTTTGCCTTTCATGGAGGGCACCCTTTCTATTCCCATTAAAGATTCGCAAGAATTAGCTTAATTCGACGCGCTAAATTCCAATATTTCCACTTTATAGGGTTCTAGACAACAGTGTTGCCAGTAAACGCATCTCTCAGAATGAAGGGCCAAGGAGACACCTCACAACCAGTCTCCAAAATAACTTCAATGACTGCAGGCTCATCTTTTACCACGGCCACACGAAGCACTTCCCGCAAACCATCTGCATCTTGTGCTCGATAACCTTGGACGCCATAAGCACGAGCCAACGCTAGGAAGTCAGGGTTCACTAAATCGGCACCGATTACTCGTCCGCCAAATCGAGTTTCCTGATCACGACGAACATTTCCATATCCTGAATTATTAAACACAATTGTGATCAGGTTAATATTAAATTGCTTTGCTGTGGCTAATTCTTGGATTGCGAATTGGAACCCACCATCGCCAGTTATTGAAATTACGATCTTATCTGGGTTGGCAACTTTAACCCCTAGGGCCGTTGGAAAACCATAACCTAGAGTATCCTGATGACCGCAAGTAACATAGGTTCGAGGCTCATAAACTGGGAATGCAACTTGAGAAGTAAAGCCAACTTGCGTCATTTCGCCCGTGATAAATCCATCCCTTGGTAGTATTTCCCTAATTACTTCCAATAATGCAATTTGTGGCTGTACAGAATGTATAGCTTCGCAAACTCTTGATTTGGCCTTGGAAATCCTCTCGGTTTGATTCTCATACCTTACACCACGCTTCTCTAATTCCGCCGCAAGCGCCCCAACAGTCGGCTTTGCATCCCCAACTACAGCTTGATCGGGAGGCCAATATTTCATCTCCTTTGGATCGATATCGATACGGATGACTTTTGGTTCTCTTGGACGTTCCTGCCATTGCATCATGTTCCAACGCATGTAGAGACCCTCTAACCGTGACCCGACCCCAATGACTAGGTCAATTTCTTCCCACAACTCTGCAGCAACCGGCAACATAACAGTTAAGGGATGATCATCACTGACGACACCACGTCCCGAACGGAAGGACGCCACTGGCGCTCCTATAATTTCTGCTAACCTTATAACCTCTTCTCCAGCATGTAAGGCACCGCCTCCTACGTAGATCATCGGCATTTTAGACTGGCTTATTAATTCTGCTGCTGCCCTAATCTCGGAACGAGTAGCAGAAATCCTCGGAATCTTAATAGGATCAAGCAAATCCACTTCACCCGTAGCACCTAACGTATCCCAAGGAATTTGCAAGGATACCGGTCCCGGTCGTCCACTTTGCATCTGAACAAAAGCTTCATTAACCATTGCCGGAGCATCTTGCGGTTGATCAATTTGCTCCGCCCATTTTAGGAGTGATCTCAGGGAACCCAATTGATCTGGTAATTCGTGCAAGTGCCGGCGTCCCTTTCCAATGAAATCCGATGGCACTTCCGATGTAAGGCAAAGTAATGGTTGGTTGGCACCGTGGGCAGTACAAAGCGCCGCCATAGTGTTTAGTACACCAGGACCGGGCACGACACAAAATACGCCAACCTTGCCAGTAGAACGCGCGTAACCAAATGCCATATAAGCCGCTGCCTGTTCGTGCCTTACAAGAATAACCTTAATTTTTTTACGCGCCTCATAAAACGCGTCAAAAAGATCGTAAGTCTGGGCACCCGGCATTCCGAAGACAGTATCAACACCATGTCGTATCAACGACTCAACAACAGCCTGACCCGTACTAATATGTGCCAAATTTTTCTCCTAATGTGACGTTAAAGTAATTCCTCCATTACGATGGTATAGCCCATAAAAGGTTTTAATCTCAAAATATCCATTTTTTCATGGGGTGTTGAGGACATAAACGCTACGGCGATGATAAAACAGGTAATCGGACTAAGTCAGCCACAAAATCTTTATCCCTCCCTCACACAACCCATATTTGCCCAACCCTACATCAGCCTTTTAGTATCCTCCCAAATGAGAATTTGAACGCTATCAAACTTAGTAATGTAGCATTCCCTGCAATGTTGAACTTGTAAAAAGCCTTAAATTTCAAAGATAAAGAGATTGACAGTCTACTCGAGGAACTGTAGTTTCCGCGCCTTCTGTCTACCCCTGAATAAGGGGTACAGTGGTTCTACATAGACAAAGAAGAAAAATCAATGTTCGCAGTCGTGAAAACCGGCGGTAAGCAGTATCGGGTAACCCCCGGGGATGTAGTCGTTGTAGAAAAGATTTTAGGCAACCCAGGCGATAAAATTAAGCTAGACCATGTCCTAATGGTTGGCGAAGACGGTCAGTCTCCCGAGATTGGTTCCCCTCTTGTTGGAAATAATGTCGTCAATTGCCTTATTTTAGAACAATCCCGGTCTGCCAAAATTCTAGTATTCAAGAAAAAGCGCCGTAAAGGCTATAAGCGTACGAAGGGGCATCGCCAAGACCATACTGTCCTTCGGGTATTAGATATTAACGGTAAAGGTATGGTGAAGCAAAAATCTAAGACGGAAACAACTAATAAGACGGAAACAACTAAAGAGTCAAAACCCAAAGAAAGTACGCAAACAGCCGCTAAAAATTTAGCAGAGGCACCAAACGAAGAAGCTGCTTCCAAAAAGAAAAAGGCAACGGCTAAGAAAAAGGCATCTGTTAAGAAAAAAGCGTCCACTAAAAAGTCGACAGCAAAAAAAAATTAAGCGTTTAAAGGAAATTTGAATGGCACATAAAAAAGCAGGGGGCTCCTCCCGAAATGGACGAGATACAGCCGGCAGGAGGTTAGGCGTAAAAAAATATGGTGGTGAACCTGTTGTTTCTGGAAATATTTTAGTCCGCCAACGTGGAACCAAGTATCACCCAGGTGATAATGTTGGCATGGGAAGGGATCACACGTTATTTTCTTTAACTTCGGGTAAAGTGAAATTTGATAAGAAACACGCTGGCAGGACGTTTGTTACCGTGGAGCCGACCATCTGAAAAAATCAGACCCTTTCACGAATTTTTGGGGACTGCTAATTCGTCCCCCTTTTTTTGCATCTAAGGCTAAGACGTTATTAAGGACAAATTTGGTAGACTGGTTCCATGAAGTTCCTGGATCAGCAGAAGATTTTTATTAAAAGCGGTGACGGTGGTGCCGGCTGCGTGGGTTTTCGTCGTGAAAAATATATAGAATTTGGTGGTCCTGATGGTGGCGACGGCGGTCGCGGTGGTGACGTGGTAGCTGAATGTGTGGCAAACCTTAATACTCTAATTGATTTTAGATACCAACAGCATTTTAAGGCAAAACGCGGCTCTCACGGAATGGGGAAAAACCGCTCTGGCAAAAGCGGTGTAGATCAGATACTTAAGGTCCCCATAGGCACCCAAATTATCGATGAAAATAACGATCAAATCATTGCTGACCTGACTGAGCCGGGTCAAAAGATTGTTCTTGCGGTCGGAGGTGATGGTGGTTTTGGAAATGCTCATTACAAATCCCCTACTAACCAGGCCCCACGAAAAGCAGGTGATGGCTTTCCAGGACAGGAAAAGTGGCTTTGGCTACGCCTAAAGCTCATCGCAGATGCTGGGTTAATTGGCCTCCCCAATGCCGGAAAATCGACGTTCTTAGCCGCGGTAACACGCGCTCGACCAAAGATTGGAGATTACCCCTTTACAACTCTTCATCCTAATCTGGGAGTTGGCTTAGTGGACAATGAAGAGGTAGTAATTGCAGATATTCCTGGACTTATTGAAGGAGCTCATGAAGGCGCTGGGCTTGGCGATCGTTTTTTAGGGCATGTCGAGCGTTGTGGTGTGCTTCTGCATTTAGTAGATGGCACCGAAAATAACCCAGCTTCTAATTACCGAACGGTGCGCCGTGAGCTCGATGCATACGGAGGGGGCTTACCCGAAAAGAGAGAATTAGTTGCTCTAAACAAATGTGACGCGCTCAGTAATCAGTTGATTAAGGACATTAAACGCTCGCTGGAAGACGAAACCGAGAAACCTGTTTTAGTCACTTCAAGTATAGCCGGTACCGGCCTGAATGAGGTCCTTCGTCAATTGGTGTCCGAAGTCGCACGACACCGTTCTGATGAGGAGCGCCTTCAATGAAAAGTACTTTAAATAAAGCCCGCATAGCTGAGGCTAAACGGATAGTTGTTAAAATTGGTTCGGTACTGTTAGTTGATGACAATTCCGGCACACTCCACAATGCCTGGCTTAATTCTCTAGGGAAAGACGTTGCCGCTCTGCGGGATCGCGGCCACGAAGTAATCCTGGTTTCCTCCGGTGCAATTGCCTTGGGACGCCGTTATTTGGGGCTGAAGCCAGGGGAATTAAAACTGGAGGAAAAGCAGGCCGCTGCCGCAGTCGGTATGGTTCGCCTTGCCCAGTCATATCAGGAAACTCTCAATAAATTTAACCTGTCGGTGGCACAAATTCTACTCACGCTAGATGATAGTGAAAACCGGAGACGCTATCTCAATGCACGTTCAACCATTATGACACTTTTACGAGTTGGTGTTGTTCCCCTCATAAATGAAAACGATACAATAGCGACAGACGAGATACGTTTTGGAGACAACGATCGATTGGCAGCTCGAGTAGCCTCCATGGTAAGTGCAGATCTACTAATTCTACTATCAAATATTAATGGCCTCTATACCGCGGACCCCGCCCAAGATAAAGCTGCAAAGCTGGTGCCAACTGTTACGGAGATTACGCATGAGATTGAAGCAATGGCCAGTAACACCGTTACTTCTGACTCGTCTGGTGGTATGCCTACCAAACTCGCTGCCGCCAAACAATGTTTGGGAGCTGGTTGCAGAATGATCATCTGTGAAGGACGCGGAATGTTTCCCTTGAAATCCCTAGAGAACGGCGGCGACTGCACTTGGTTTATTCCATCCGGCAATCCTCAAACTGCTCGCAAAAGATGGATTTCAGGGTCCCTTCAGTCCCTTGGATCTGTTATCGTTGACGACGGAGCGGTCGCTGCGCTTGAGCGAGGGCGCAGCCTACTGCCAGCAGGTATTTTGCGTATTGAAGGAACTTTTCAACGAGGTGACGCAATTACAATTATGAAAAGAGATGGCAGCGAATTTGGGAGAGGCTTAATTGCCTATTCGTCGGAAGATGCCACGCAAATCATAGGACACAAAACAGGCGAGATTGAAGACTTATTAGGCTACCGTGGGCGCGACGAAATAATTCATCGAGATGATTTAGTAATTTTCTAAATTTGTTGAATTGCTACATTAGTCTTAAAATACAGGACTGACAGATGGATATTAAAGACATTATGGAAGAAATTGGGGTCAACGCGAAAGCTGCAGCTCACACTCTCGCCAACGTCGACGGCGAAGCAAAAAATAGAGGCCTTAGAGAAATTTCCTCGTCACTGCGTAAACATTCCGGAGAGATTATTGCGGCTAACAATAAAGACATGGACACTAGTGCTAAACAAAGCTTGGCCCCTTCAATGCTAGATAGATTAAATATAAACGAAGACCGGGTTCACTCGATGGCAGAAAGTCTGGAGGAAATTGCAAGTTTTGATGATCCTGTTGGAGTGGTCACTGATACATGGGAACGACCTAATGGGCTTAAGATATTCCGTGTCCGTGTTCCATTAGGTGTCATCGGGGTAATATACGAATCCCGTCCCAATGTTACCGTTGACGCTGGTGGACTGTGTTTAAAAGCAGGAAACGCCGTAATACTTCGTGGAGGATCCGAGAGCTTTTATTCCTCGTCAGCAATTATCAACTCCATGCGAGAAGGCATAGAAAAAGCTGATCTACCTGCAAATACTGTCCAGATGGTGCCTACGACAGATCGTTCAGCCGTGGGAAATATGCTTACCATGAGTGACTATATCGACGTTATCGTGCCCAGAGGTGGAAAGGATCTGGTAGAACGCGTCCAGAAGGAGGCTACGGTTCCTGTCTTTGCGCATTTGGAAGGCATCTGTCATACATACGTAAATGAAAATTCCGATCCCAATATGGCTCGGGATATTGTGGTGAACGCTAAGATGCGTCGGACGGGCATCTGCGGAGCGACTGAAACTTTGTTGATTGACAGAAATGCCGTATCGAGCCATCTACCTCGAATTCTGGAAAGCCTGACACATGCCGGCTGCGAAGTGCGAGGTGACAAAGCCACGCAATTATTCGACGATCGTATAAAGCCCGCTACCGATGAGGACTGGAATACGGAGTACCTAGATTCTATAATTTCCATAAAACAGGTGGCCAACCCCCAGGAAGCTATAGATCATGTGAATACACACGGTAGCCAGCATACCGATGCTATCGTCACAGATGATCGAGAAGTAGCAGAGACTTTTCTGAACGGTGTTAATAGTGCTATTGCACTTCATAACGCCTCAACCCAGTTTGCCGATGGTAGAGAATTTGGCATGGGTGCTGAAATCGGTATTGCAACTGGAAAACTTCATGCGAGAGGACCGATCGGAATCGAACAACTCACAACATTTAAGTATGTTGTCCGTGGAACCGGTCAAGTACGCCCATAAAAAGCTTTCTAAACCAAATAGGAATTTTTCAACTTTGTACGAGGGAAAACGCATCGGCCTTTTGGGGGGATCATTCAATCCAGCCCACAAGGGACACCTGCACATTACCCGAGGAGCTTTGTCACGCCTAAATCTTGACGAAGTCTGGTGGATGGTATCACCTCAAAACCCCCTCAAAAGCACAAATGATATGAATGACTTTAATACCCGAAAGACCTCGGCAGAAGCTATTGCGGATGACCCTCGAATCGTTGTTACGGAGATAGAGTTAGAGCTTGGAACATTGTTTACCGTCGATACGCTTCAAGCTTTAAGAAAAAAGTTTCCCGAACATCGCTTTGTTTGGCTGATGGGAGCTGACAACCTAAGACAAATTCCAAAATGGAAGGGCTGGCGACAAATCTTTCGCATGGTCCCCATTGCGATTTTTCCGCGCCCTGCATACTCTGGAAGAGCACTTGCCGGGAAAGCTTCCCGCAGGTTCAAGAAGTTTCGAGTTAAATCAACCCGCGGGCCAAGGTTGCCCAACATGCGCCCACCTGCTTGGATTTTTCTTCGGACAAAACCTGATACTACCTCGGCAACGCGGATACGCGCCAAACTTGCGAGAAAAAACTAGGCCTAGTATAAAGGAAAACAACGCAGTCCTTCAGTGCAATGCTACACAAAGAGCATCAAAGGTTTTGATTGAAACTATCCAAGTCTCACTAAATGATGACAAAGCAAAAGACATAGCCGTCATTAACCTAATCGGCAAAGCCAGCTTTGCCGATTACATGGTAATTGCAACAGGCACCTCCCAACGACAAGTCACTACCATGGCTAACCATCTATGTAAAAAATTGAAAGCCCAAGGATTGAAAAGCGTTTCAACTGAGGGATTGTCCCTGGGAAACTGGGTATTAATCGATGGCGGTGATGTTGTGATCCATCTATTTAGACAGGAATTTCGGACATTTTATGACCTTGATAAATTTTGGGGCAATCCCTTACCTCGACCAGATCAAGCTGCTTAAGAGAAAAATGAAACCCGAAAAGTTTAACCACATAAATGAAATGACCTGACGTGAACATCACTATAACCGCTGTTGGGCGAATGAAGTCTAGGCCAGAGCGAATACTATGGGATGAATACCTGCGTCGAATAAAGTGGCCAGTGACCCTGCATGAAGTTGAAGAGCGTAAGGCGCTCAAACCCAAAACATTAATTGCACGGGAAGCAGAACTGCTATCTAGGGCCATCCCGCGTGGCGCCTTTGTGGTCGCCCTAGACAAATCAGGAAAGGCCTTTTCCAGCCGCTCTTTTGCGCAGCTCTTCCAAGACTGGATTAACGAAAAACGCAAGTATATTACCTTTGTAATTGGGGGACCGGAAGGCCTAGACAACACCATTTTAAGCGAAGTCGACCTAAAGTTAAACATGGGAGACCAGACATGGCCGCACCTACTCGTGCGTTGCATGCTACTGGAACAAATTTATCGGGCACAATGTATCTTGACGAATCACCCATATCATCGTTAACGGTATAAAATTAAACCACATTGACATTAAATCATGACCAATGATCAAATCCCTAAGCCATTGATTCTGTGCATATTAGACGGCTGGGGTGAACGACACGTAGGCGAAGACAACGCTATTCTGAAAGGAGACACACCCACTTGGGATCGGATGAAAGAGACTTATCCCATTTCTCAACTTCAAGCGTCTGCATTAGAAGTGGGACTTCCCTCGGGACAAATGGGCAATTCTGAAGTAGGACATTTGAGCTTAGGCGCGGGTCGGGTTGTAATGCAGAATTTACCGCGTATCAACAATTCCATAGCAGATGGCTCCCTTCGCGACAGATTACCCCTAAAAAAAATGGTTTCTGCCTTAAAAGAAAGCGGCGGAATTTGCCATATAATGGGTCTAGTTTCACCAGGTGGGGTGCACTCTCATCAGGACCATATAACCGCACTCGCAAAAATCCTTGAAAATGAAGGCATTACTGTTTGTCTCCATGCATTTCTAGATGGTCGTGACACACCGCCTTCCAGCGCCACAAATTTCATCGAGTTGACCCTATTTCAGACGAAGGCACTAAAGAATTTTTCCATCGGCACAGTCATCGGGCGCTACTATGCAATGGACCGGGATAACAATTGGGACAGGGTGGAACAAGCCTACCTGGCAATTGTCGATGGTAAAGGTAAAACTTCTTTTGATGCTTCGAACGCTATAAAACAGAACTACGCCAAAGGCGTCACGGACGAATTCATTCCACCCACGGTACTAGATGGCTATATCGGAATGAAAGATGGTGACGCAATCTTGATGTCTAATTTTAGGGCAGACCGTGTGCGTCAAATCCTTGCTTCACTTGTCGATCCATTATTTAAAAATTTTGATCGCCCGAGGAAAGTTTCTTTTTCAGCTTGCACCGGGCTTTCCGAGTATTCTTCTAAATTAAATCAGTTTTTTAGCGCGCTTTTTCCCCAAAAACAACTTAAAGGAATACTGGGCGAAATCGTTTCAAGTGCAGGATTAAAACAGTTACGGATCGCGGAAACGGAAAAATACGCACATGTTACTTTCTTTTTCAACGGTGGCAAGGAAAGCAAATTCCCCGGAGAGGATCGTATCCTCATCCCTTCACCAAAAGTCACAACGTATGACTTAAAGCCTGAGATGTCAGCCTTGGAAATAACGGACGAGCTAATAACATCGATCGAAAATCAAGCATATGATTTAATCGTCGTTAACTACGCCAACGGTGATATGGTGGGTCATACAGGAGTTATGGAAGCCGCCGTCAGGGCTGCAGAGACAATTGATCAGTGTCTTGGGCGACTAGAAAATGCACTTCTTAAAGTCGGTGGTACTATGTTGATCACCGCGGATCACGGTAATTTGGAGAAGATGTCGGACGAAACAACTGGGCAAGCCCATACAGCCCATACTTTATCACCTGTGCCGATCATTTTAGTCAATGCTCCTGCAAACGTTGCAGATCTTAAGAACGGTGTCCTTTCTGATGTCGCACCAACACTTGTTAGAATTTTAGGATTAACCCAACCTGTGGAGATGACTGGTTCTTCTTTAATACTTGAAAATAAAATAGCACCGGTCGCGGCGGCCTATGCGAAAAAGTAAAGGACTGTTTACAGCTATTTTAGCATGCTCCACAATCTTTACAATTCAACATGTAACTTCTGGATTTGCTCAACAATCTAGCCCCGCCATAGAAAACCAGCTTAAGGCGGTAAAGAAGAAAATTAGAGAAGGTAAAAAAATATCCTCAAATTTAACCCGTACTGCTGAAAAAATCCGAATGGAGTTACTGAAGTTACAACGTAAAAAAGTTAGAATTGCCTCCGCCGTTCGTAAGTCAGAGTCATATATTTTTGATTTAGAAAACGAAATACATACGCTAAATGAAAGCCAAACAAAAAAACTAGCCCTTCTAGGGGATCGCTGGAAACAGGTTTCTCAGATAAACTCTGCCTTAATAAAGCTCTCCCTACTGCCACCACTATCTATGGTCGCATACCCAACGGGTGTATCTAATTGGATCAGAACTGGCATACTCTTTGGAGGCACTGTGCCACAAATCGAAAAACGAGCTCATCGATTGCGAGAAGACTTAATTTCTCTAGACCAAACCAAATCCCAAATTACCAGACGAAAAAAAGACTTAGCAAAGGCAACTGATAATTTGGAAAAAAGGCAAAAAAAGCTGGAGCAAATCCTAATTCTTAAAATCGGTACCCGACACAAGACACTGGCTGCCCGGCAAGTTGAAGCAACCCGACTGCGGCGCTTAACAAGAGAAGCGCGAAACCTTCGTGAGTTATTTGATCACCTAAAGAAAGAACGCCTTAATCGAGAATTACCGAATAAGTCAGCCTCTGAAAAAAGGGCTAGTAAGTCCAAAAGACGTAATATACCTCGAAGATTGGATCCCAATGGTACTAAAGACAAAACGTCTCCGCTGCAGACAGGCTCCATAACAACAGCACGGGGAGAGTTGACATTTCCGGTAATCGGTAAGATCAATGGACAATATGGCAAACGTCAGCAAGTTGGAGGTGCCAGGAAGGGAATAAATATTGAATCGAGTCCTGGCGCGCAGGTCGTGGCTCCTTTTAACGGACAAATAGTCTTTGCAGGACCATTTAGGGGATATGGGCGTCTATTGATAATCGAACATGGTAAAGGATATCATAGTTTATTAGCGGGCATGGCTCGCATTAATGGCTCAGTTGGTCAGTGGTTACTATCAGGTGAGCCAGTGGCGGTTATGGGAGAGCCACTGACTGGCAGGCCAACCCTTTACATGGAGCTACGTGTAAATGGTCAGCCAGTCAATCCGAACCCATGGCTGGCTGTAGCAAAAGGTAAGATAAACGGATGAAAAAAACCATTGTGAGCACTGCAGCTAGTGCAATTATTCTGTTGTTTTTTGGGACTGCAGTTGCCAAGGCGGACGAAGCAAAAAAAAAGGACCAGGCCACATATCGCCTACTCAACCTATTTGGCGATGTATTTGAGCGTGTTCGTGCCAGCTATGTGAAAGACATTACGGATAAAAAATTAATTGAATCCGCCATCAACGGCATGTTGAATTCTCTCGATCCGCATTCAAACTATCTGAACAAGGAAAGCTTTAAAAAAATGCAGGTCCAGACACGCGGCAAGTTTGGAGGCCTTGGTATAGAGGTTACCATGGAGAATGGTTTTGTGAAGGTAATCTCGCCAATCGACGGGACACCGGCGTTTAAGTCTGGGGTACAGGCAGGTGACTTGATTACTCACTTAGATGAAAAACCAGTCCAGGGGCTCTCACTGTCAGAAGCAGTCAAACTCATGAGAGGTAAAATAGGCACTGAAATCAAGCTCACTATCCGCCGTGTTTCTACGCAACCCTTTGACGTCACCATCACCCGCGCAGTTATTCCTATCCGCACGGTACGTTCACGTATCGAGGGTGATATCGGATATGTAAGAATTTCATCGTTCAGCCAACCCACTGAAGATGGGCTAAAAAAAGCTATGAACAAAATAAATCGCGAACTTAAAGATAGAATGAAAGGGCTCATAATTGACCTCCGCAATAATCCAGGGGGACTTCTGGATCAGGCAGTCGCTGTTTCCAATGCTTTCCTAGAAAAGGGTGAAATTGTTTCAACGCGTACCCGTGAGAAACGTGACCACCAAAGGTTTAACGCCCGCAAGGGTGACCTTGCGCATGGCAAACCCATAATTATTCTGTTGAATGGCGGTTCGGCATCGGCGTCGGAGATTGTTGCTGGGGCTTTACAAGATCAAAAACGGGCGATCATCCTTGGCACCAAATCCTTTGGCAAAGGCTCCGTTCAGACGATAATCCCACTTGGCAATAACGGTGCCATGCGGTTGACGACAGCCCTCTATTTTACTCCCTCTGGACGCTCCATCCAAAAGATTGGTATTGAACCTGACATCGTAGTAGAACAGGCGCGGATCGAGGCCATCGATAAAAACCACAGACAACGCGAGGCGGACCTGCGCGGAGCCTTAAATAATGGTGGGACCAGCGGTCAACCTAAGAAGCAAAAATCCGACCAAAGCCAAAATTCAAAGCGTAATCAAGGTTCAGGAGAAGGGCAAAAAGAAAAAGAGCAAAGCCGTCAGGATTTCCAACTCCAGAGAGCTCTCGATTTATTGCGAGGCTTTTCAATTCTAAAAATGAATCGGGGTTAGACGGAGTACGTATTAAAGGCATTAGACATGGCCGATAACGACCTTTCAGGTAATGACGAAATTAGTCCTAAAGAGGAAGAAAAGGAACGTCTCGTAGAAGATAAAATTAGTGATGGTGCGGAGGAAGACCAAGATGGAAGTTCTGAAGAATTAGAGGAAGACAAACTAGAACACGAGGATGAAACACTTGGATCTGATGAAAAACTAACGGAGACTGCGCCATTAGAAGATAATACTGAGCCTCCGGAAGAACCTACAAAAAAATCCCATAAGAAACTAATCACGATTAGCAGTGTTATTTTGGGTGTTTTGATTTTTCTAACGACCGGTGTAATAATTTTTTTTGGTGATAATTCTGAGGAGCAGAAAACGGCTGATGGAATTATGACACCACCCTCTGGCTATTTAGCCAGAATC
>PTLH01000036.1 GCA_002938035.1 Alphaproteobacteria bacterium MarineAlpha3_Bin6 | reverse complement strand
GCAATCCCTTCCAAAGATATGGCCATGAGGTGGTACCGGGAGTCTGCGAAAAGGGGAGACCCGAACGCCTCTTATCGACTCTCGGTCCCTCTTCAGGAAATCGGCAAAGTCAAGGAAACTGACCGCCATAGGGAAAATGCTCAACGCCAACTTGTGGAAGAGGGGTGCCGCCTTTCCGAAGGGAATGGTTACGTTCAGGAACCCTCTAAAGCCTACACCTCTTATTTAATGGCTGCGAAACTAGGGGCGGAAACCCGACAAGAGAGGAGATCTCTTGAGAAAATCCTGAGTACAAATCAGATCGAAAGTGCAAGGAAGGAGGCTGGTGCCCGGCTCTCTGACCTAGCAGTCCGGTGATCTCCAGGGCCGGGGATAAGAAATAAAGCGCACCCCAGGACGCACCCCAGAAAGAAAAATGGGTTAGAGAATATCCTCTAACCCATTGAAAAGGTTGGTAGCGGAGGAGGGACTTGAACCCCCGACACGCGGATTATGATTCCGCTGCTCTAAACCAAGCTGAGCTACTCCGCCAAAAATCTACCCTTTAGTTCAATATTCATAAATTTTGAAAAATCTTTATCGCGTCTACCTCGCAAAGTGTATGGGTATATATTTTTCAGCCCTGAAAGTGTCAAGCATCCACCCCAGCGTTAAAGCTAACCCCAATATTTTTAAATTTTTTCAGGACTTCGTTACCAAATTTTTTCTCCAACCTCTGCGCCTCAATTGGTGGCATCTCTATATCGTTGAAATCGTCCTCCGTTTCGCCGGTAATCCAGACTAAAAGACGTGCCGTCTTATCTGACACGTTGGTAAAATCTCGAACCACACCTGGCGGCACGGCAA
The DNA here is from genome assembly GCA_002938035.1 of Alphaproteobacteria bacterium MarineAlpha3_Bin6. Classification (GTDB taxonomy): domain Bacteria; phylum Pseudomonadota; class Alphaproteobacteria; order Rhodospirillales; family UBA2165. Next base: position 16,967 of record PTLH01000036.1, on the reverse strand, counting down.
TCATATCATATTGTTCCAAGAAGGTTTGGTTCTCCCCTTCGTCTCCCCAACGGATACGGAACCTTCCATCAAGGCAAAAAAACGTCTCATTGGTTCTATGGTGGGCATGAAGTAGAGGTCTATCCCCCGGCGGACATTTGGCTATGATAACACTCATCTTATCCTTGGTTACGACTGCCGGCTGATGAGCCATCGGTCCTCCTTGACACTCGGGAGACATCAACAAATAAAGTGTTTTAGCCGTCAACATCTCGTAAGCCTCTTTGGGGATACCATCCTCTTCCGAATAACTATTACTCTGCGGTGTAATCTGACTGAAGCGCGCGACACGGCTCTCCATTTCCTCACGGGTAACGGTGATTGTTTTCATAGCGTCTCCTATCGTTAACCATTTCAGGGTAAATGTTTAATCTGAATTAAATCAGGCTAGATGGGTAGTGTCTAAGCATTTACTAATCCAGCCACCACCTAACACGCGCGTACCCGAATAAAAAACGCATGCCTGTCCTGGTGAAATACCGGCTTGAGGTTCATGCAGAACAACTTTTACCTCTCCCCCGGAAAGGCGAGAAATTCGCGCAGGTACTGGGGTTTGCAAAGACCTCAACTTAACATCCAGCTCGACAAAACTGTCAGTAAGGGGGGTGTCGCCTATCCAATTTACTTCTCGTAGCAACACCTTGTCTTCCTGCAACGCCTCGTACGGGCCAACAATCACTTTTCTATTCGCAACCTCCAGACGAATTACATACAAGGGATCGCCTCCCCCTATACCCAATCCACGACGCTGACCAACTGTGTAATGAATAATACCTTTATGACGGCCTAGGACCTTGCCATCCAAATGCACGATGTCCCCAGGCTCCACACCATCAGGCCTTAATTTTTTGACGACATCCGCATAATTACCATTGGGGACAAAGCAAATATCCTGACTGTCCGGTTTATTAGCCACGGCAAGTTCAAGCCTTTCAGCCTGTCTTCGCGTTTTGTCTTTAGTCATACTACCAAGGGGAAAGCGAAGAAATTGAAGCTGCTCCTTCGTTGTCGTGAATAGGTAATAGCTTTGATCCTTGCCTTCAACTGCGCCACGATGTAACTCTGCGCCATTCGGACCTTGGATCCGCTGGATGTAATGACCAGTGGCTAGGACATCCGCTTGAAAATCCTTCGCCCGAGCCAGCAAATCACGGAACTTTACGGTTTGGTTACATTTTATGCAGGGGACTGGCGTCTCGCCACGGAGATAAGTATCGGCAAAATCATCCATTACCTCTTCACGAAACTGATCCTCATAATCAAGCACATAGTGTGGAAAGCCAAGCTTTGAAGCTACACGTCGTGCGTCGTAAATATCCTGGCCGGCACAACAGCTACCTGGTCTGGCCAATGCCGTACCGTAATCATATAGCTGGAGGGTAATACCAATAACATCGTAACCCTCTTCTTTCAGAAGCGCCGCCGTCACCGAGCTGTCAACGCCGCCTGACATTGCTACTATGACACGAGTACCCTCTGGCTTTTTATTCAATCCAAGCGAGTTCATCTTGGGACCATTATGGTAACGGCCTTCTCTGTCAAAATTATCAAACAACAACCTCCATAGCCATTTCCCAGAAAGCCACCTCCAGTTGAGTAGCCTGTCCAAAGGTCTTGGACAATGCCCTAAAACGACCCTCCCCAGCTTTCAATACGAATAACCTTTCCAACTGCTCAATTTCTACGGCCGCAATATTCTGGTAATCTTCTGACGCATACATATCAATCCATGCAGAATACTTGTTTGATTTGTCGGCGGGAGCAAGTTTACGGCCTAACTCAGCGTAACCGATTATACAGGGAGCAAGCGCAACGTGGAGATCCAAAAGATCACCCGCCACTCCCTTCTCTAAAACAAATCGGGTGTAAGCCATAGTTTGATTTGATTCGGGGAGGCCTTCCATATCAACCTCACTCAATCCCCAATTGCTACAAAACTGAACATGCAGATCCATCTCAACATTCAGGATAGCAGACAGACCAAGGAAAGCCTGACGGATATCAGCTAGTGTTTCAGATTTATACGCTGCTAAAGCATATGCGCGTGCGAGATGAATCAAAAAAAGGTAATCCTGACCAAGATAATGTTGGAAACACCTTTTTGGCAAGTCTCCCATTCCCAGTTCTCGGACGAATCGGTGCCCAATATAACGAGACCATATATCCTGATTATCAATTTTTAGGCGTTCGAATAATGCCATCGTCTAGAACATCATATTCCGTGTCTCTGCCGGCAATCTAACCACTAGCCCATCCAAATCTTTTGTCAAAATTATCTGGCATCCAAGCCGGGAAGTTCGGGTCAAACCGTAGGCTAGATCAAGCATATCATACTCTTCTTCGCTGGCAGGCTTGAGTTTGTCATACCATTCCGTGTCGACGATAAGATGGCATGTTGAGCATGCCATGACGCCCTCACACGCACCCTCGATGTCTATAGCATTATTGTGTGCAATCTGAAGAAGTGTTGTCCCCGCCTCGGCATTGACTTCTTTCCTTTTACCATTTTGTTCAACAAATATAACATTAGGCATTGCCCGATTAACCCCTTAATTCGAGAAATCCAGACGTCCCCGATGCTGAACCAAACCTAAAAAGTATGAAGATAACAATTACCGGGTTCGCCAAAAAAAACCCGCCGTTAACGAAAAAACAAAGTGTGATCGATGTAAGAAGCTAACAAACCCGCGCCAGTAAAAGTCCTCATTCCCTTCTCCAGCTGCTAAATTCGCCCCTCAAACCGCAAATGATTCACCACAACCGCAACGGCTGGTTTCATTTGGATTCTCAAACACAAAACCCGACTGCAGTTTACTTTCAACGTAATCCAAATTTGATCCGAAAACGAACATCATAGCCAATGGATCAATGAAGATTTTGATACCTTCCTGTTCCATAACCTCTTCAAGTGGGCGTACTTCTTCAGCGTATTCCACCTGGTACATATGACCGGAACACCCAGTATTGGTAACTCCAATTCGAAGTCCTAATACCGACTTGTCGGCTCGTTTCATAAGAGTTTTTACTCTAAGGATTGCAGATTCTGTCAAAGTAATGGGTGGAGAAGCTGTGTTCATATTACAAAACTCTCAATACATGCCTAATGCTAATTTAGCATCTTCTGACATTTTTTCTTTATCCCAAGGTGGATCCCAGACGAGTGTCACTTCAATCTCCCCAGTTCCTTCCACAGATGCAGCAGCGTCTGCTACCTGTTGAGGTAGAATCCCAGCTACTGGACATCCCGGTGCGGTAAGTGTCATCACCAGTTTAATATCTCCATTGATCTCAATATTTATCTCGTAAATAAGGCCCAACTCATAAATATCTACCGGTATTTCTGGGTCGTACACCGTCTTCAGCGCTTCTCCTATCTCTTCCTTTGACGCCAACTCTGTTCCTGGCTGCAACGGATTACCAGCTCGCGCGACAACACCGGTTTCCGGAACATCACCGTCCATGGCCTGGTGTTCGTCCCATGGACTCGGAGCATAAACCGGATCCTGAGTCTCCATTGAAGACTGAGGTTGCTTGAGGAGTTCGGACTCACTCTTCACCGCAACAATATCCTCTTCTACCGGTTCACTTTTTTTTCGTCCAAAAATGTTAAATGCGTCCCACATTCAAGCTCCCATCATTCAGTAGTCGTTTCATTATCACCTGCCACCGCTGCATTCATAGTATGCCAGCTTAACGTCGCACACTTTACCCTCATTGGAAACCGGCTTACCCCCGACATCACACGAAGTTTCTCCATATCGTCGGTAAACTCATCTTGTGGAAACTCTTCCATCTCACCTGTACATAGTTTATGGAATTTGTCGAACAAGGATTGTACTTGAGAAACTGTCTTGCCGCACACGATTTGTGTCATCATTGAGGCTGATGCCATCGAGATTGCGCAACCTCTTCCTTCAAAAGCTGCATCGCGGATAAGTCGACCTTCATCTACTTTCAGATACACGGTCAACTGGTCGCCACACAGGGGATTGTTACCTCGCGCCTCACAGTTGGCATCTTCAGGTTGGCGAAAATTCCGCGGGTTCTTTCCATGATCCAGTATTACTTCCTGGTAAAGTTCTCTCATATCGTCATCCATTATGAGAATATTTCCTTCACATATTTGAGACCGTCTACAAGCGCATCAACATCTTGCTTATTAGAATACATACCAAAGGACGCCCGAGTTGTCGCAGCAACTCCATACCAATCCATCAGAGGTTGAGCGCAATGATGCCCTGCTCTCACCGACACACCCCGACTATCGACTATTGTCGCTATGTCATGAGGGTGCACCTTATCCAAAGTAAAGGAAATAATTCCAGCCTTATGCTGCGCCTCGCCGTAAATTGTTATCCCATCAACTTCGTTGAGTCGTTCTGTGGCATAATTGAGTAATTCCTGCTCATGTGAAGAGATGTTTTCCATCCCGATTTCATCCACATAGTCAATAGCCGCAGCTAATCCAGCAGCCTCCACGAAGGGTGGCGTACCAGCTTCAAATCTCGCAGGAGCATCGCGGTAAGTAGTTTTTTCAAATGTCACTCGTTCAATCATGTCACCACCGCCCTGGTAGGGCGGCATGGTGTTTAATAAATCCTTCTTTCCGTAGAGGACACCAATGCCCGATGGACCATATAGCTTATGACCAGTGAAGGCATAAAATTCCGCATCTAAATCCTGAACATCTACACGAGTATGAACTATGCCCTGCGCACCATCAATTAAAACTGGGATATCCCTCTCGTGAGCTAGATCAATAACCTTTTTAATGGGCACGATCGTGCCAAGTACGTTTGAAACGTGAGTAAGGGACACTAACTTTGTTTTATGGCTAAACATTTCAGCTAACTGATCTAACAGTAGGTTGCCTGCTTCATCGATCGGCGCGACCTTGAGTTCAATACCGATTTCGTCACGAAGAAGTTGCCATGGGACAATATTAGCATGGTGTTCCATTTGACTTATAATGACTTCGTCTCCACGCTCCATGAATCTCCGACCGTAAGAATGGGCCACCAAGTTAATAGCCGCGGTTACATTGTGGGTAAAAACAATTTCATCATCGGACCTAGCATTGAGATACCGGGCAACTGTTTTACGGGCCCCTTCATAGTAATCCGTTGCCGCCTGGCTCAGGGCATATGCTCCGCGATGCACATTTGCATACGACCGTCGATATACGTCATCCATACGCCGTAAGACGCACTCCGGCTTCTGTGCGCTTGCACCACTATCAAGGAATGTAAGTGGATAGCCGTTAAATTCCGAAGCCAAAATGGGGAAATCGGCCCGGATCGCGTCTACGTCGTAATTGGAACGCTGCAGATCAATATTGGAAAGGGTTGCATCCATTTCTTAATCCGCCCGGATCCAGTCGGTAATTCGCTGGTGGAATGTATCGGCGAGCTCGCCCAAGTTAAACTCGTCAATGACTTCCGACAAGAAGCTTTCTACCAAAATAGATTTTGCCTGGGTATAAGGTATCCCCCTTGACCGCAAATAGAACAATTCCTCCTCGTCCAGTTCCCCCACTGCAGAGCCATGGGAACATTTAACATCATCGGCATAAATTTCAAGTTGAGGTTTGCTATTTACTTCCGTACCCGGAGACAGCAAAAGTGTCTTGTTGGTAAGTTGCCCATCACTGCCGTCAGCACCTTCATGAACTCTTATATTTCCCTGAAAAACACCTCGGGCCTTGCCACTTAAGACCCCTTTGAACAGCTGCTCACTTTTCGTATGCGGCATTTCATGCTCGATCAATACGGTATGGTCCACGTGTTGTCCATCATCGGCCAGATATATTCCACCAAGTTTGGTTTCGGCACCACTAGCTGATAAATGAATGCGAACATCATTTCGTAACAGCTTGCCGCCGTCCGAGAGGACAAGACTGGTGTAGTTGGCATCCGAGCCAACCCTGACCCCAGTGCTGGCAACACCTATTGCCTCAGGCCCGTCTGCAAATATGCGATGGTGCTGAAGGTGGGAACCTTGATCAACGAAGATTTCTGTTCCGGAATTCATGAAATATGAACCGGTGTTCTGACCTGTACAACGTTCAAAAATAGTTGCCCGGCTCAGTTGGTCCAATAAAATGAGGTTCCGTGGATGGTAAGCGATAGCCTGTCCGTCAGTCCGGCCAACGTTCAGTATTTCAATAGGCTTAGTTAGCTGTACTTTGCTAAGCAGGATGACATAACCATCTGCCATATGGGAAGCGTTGAGTGCCAAAAGGGGGCTATCCTTGGAGGTCGCAATCCTACCAAGGTGGGTCTCCAAAAGCTCACTATGAGAACCTAATGCCTCCGAAAGAGAGCCTATGAAAGCTCCTTCTGGAAAACCGCTTATTTCTGATAAACTATAATTAAACTTGCCATTAACGATTACCAGCTTGTAGGAGTCACCGCTCGTCAACCACGAGAGTTCACCAACTTCATAATCCTCTGCCACTTTTTGCCAATCAAGGCGTTCAAGTTGCTTCAGGCTGGTGTATCTCCACGCCTCATTACGTAAAGTGGGCAAACCCACCTTGGAAAATTCTTCTATACCACACTTTTTCAGCGAATTGAGCCACGGCAACTCCGTTTCAGATATGGAGCATGCATCAACAAATGACTGGCTTGTAGCAGAAAGTTTGTTCATTTTTAGTGATCCACTCCTTAGGCAGCGTCTGCCGTGTACCTTGAGTAACCCTTCTCCTCAAGTTCCACCGCAAGCTCCTTACCGCCTGACCTCACAATCTTACCATCAGCCAATATATGTACTTCATCAGGAATGATATGATCGAGAAGCCTTTGATAATGCGTGATAACAAGCATAGAACGATGCGGCGAGCGCAACGCCGTTACCCCATCGCCGACTATACGCAGAGCGTCAACGTCCAAGCCACTGTCAGTTTCATCGAGAACAGAAAGTATCGGCTTAAGGACCGCCATCTGTAATATTTCATTCCGTTTTTTTTCGCCACCCGAAAAACCGACATTGACGGCACGCTTTAGCATGTCATCAGTGATATTGAGCATCTTAGTTGTTTCCCGCACGAATTTTAAAAAATCCATAGCATCCAGTTCGTTCTCTCCCCGATATTTTCGCACGGCATTAACCGCAGCTTTTAGGAAGTTCATTGATGAGACGCCAGGAAGCTCCACCGGATATTGAAACGCAAGGAACACCCCTTCCCCGGCCCTTTCCTCTGGCTTCATTTCCAATAGATTTTTACCCTTATACAAAACCTCACCTTTGGTAACCTCATATCCATCCCGGCCGGCAAGGACATAAGATAGGGTGCTCTTCCCAGAACCGTTAGGACCCATGATGGCATGAACCTCACCAAACCCCATAGCGAGATCTATACCTTTCAAGATTTCTTTTCCATCCACGGTTGCGTGCAGGTTATTAATCTTCAGCATTATAAATATTCAATTCCGTATGGTTATTTAAGATCAGCCAACACTGCCCTCAAGGCTAATGCCAACCAGTTTTTGAGCTTCCACAGCAAACTCCATAGGAAGTTCTTGAAGAACCTCCCGACAGAAGCCATTCACAATCAAAGCTATGGCTTCTTCTTCTGCTATCCCGCGTTGGCGACAATAAAAAAGCTGGTCATCCGCTATTTTAGAGGTCGTAGCCTCGTGTTCCACTCTCGCTGAGGGGTTCTTACTTTCGATGTAGGGTATAGTATGGGCTCCACATTCCTTGCCGATGAGAAGCGAATCGCACTGGGTAAAGTTTCGACCTCCGTCTGCCTTAGGCATCATCTTTACCAAACCACGATAGGTACTTTGGGATTTTCCGGCTGAGATACCTTTAGCGATAATCCGAGATGACGTATTCTTTCCAAGATGGATCATCTTTGTACCCGTATCAGCCTGTTGAAAGTTGTTTGTAATTGCAACAGAATAAAACTCTCCTACGGAATTATCCCCCTGTAGAATACAACTCGGATATTTCCACGTTATGGCAGAACCAGTTTCAACTTGGGTCCATGAGATTTTCGAGTTTTTACCGCGGCAAGCACCCCGTTTTGTGACAAAATTATAGATACCTCCAACGCCATTTTCGTCACCCGGGTACCAATTCTGCACCGTAGAGTATTTGATTTCTGCATCATCCTTGGCAACCAACTCCACTACTGCTGCATGAAGTTGGTTCTCGTCCCTCATCGGTGCAGTGCAACCTTCTAAATAGCTCACATAAGACCCTTCTTCGGCAATGATCAACGTTCGTTCGAACTGGCCTGTATTTGCTGCATTGATGCGAAAGTAGGTGGAAAGTTCCATGGGACACCTCACTCCTTTCGGAATGAATACAAAGGAACCATCCGTAAACACAGCCGAGTTCAAAGCGGCAAAGTAGTTGTCTGCGGTAGGTACAACAGAACCCATATATTTCTGAACCAACTCCGGATGATTTTTTACAGCTTCAGACATCGGACCAAAAATGACGCCATGCTCCGCCAACGTTTCTTTAAATGTCGTCGCTACAGATACGCTATCGAAAACCGCGTCAATAGCTACGTTTTTAACACCGGCAAGAACCTCCTGCTCATGGAGTGGAATGCCCAGTTTTTCATAAGTGGCCAAGAGCTCTGGATCAACTTCATCGAGGCTTTCGGGCCCTTCATCACCACTCTTGGGTGCCGAATAATAATAGGCATCATTATAGTCTATCGGAGGATAACCAATCTTAGCCCAATCCGGTTCATCCATTGTAAGCCAGTGACGATATGCTTTAATACGCCACTCCAGAAGCCATGCTGGTTCTTCTTTTTTGGCAGAAATAAACCTGACAATATCTTCGCTAAGGCCCTTAGGCGCAAATTCAGAGTCAATATCAGTAACAAATCCATATTTATACTTTTCAACCGATTTTACTTGGTCAACTGTTTCATTTATGGCGGGCATACTATTTATACCTTTTCAATTGAATTATAGTTCATTCGGCTGCAGCAATTATCTTTCGCCCTTTACGGACTTTAACAACCGCCTCGATTAAACTATTGGTAGCAAGATCTAATTCTTCATCAGTATTGAAACGGCCCAGCCCAATCCGGAGACTGGCTTCAGCCATCTCGTTGGAAAGCCCTAAGGCTTTCAATACGTGAGAGGACTCCTCAGATGCAGACGTACACGCCGAACCCGAAGATAGGGCCAGTCCAGGTAAAGCAGCCATCAGGCTTTCAGCGTCTACATCCTCAATACAAATGCACAGATTACCAGGCACCCGGTGTTTAATTGTCCCATTTAAGTGCAAACCTGATAATTCACGATTTAAGTTTTTCCACATCCGGTCCCGTTGGTTTTTTAACCTTAATGCTTCAGCTGCCATCTCTACCTTCGCAATTTTGAGGGCGTGACCCAGGCCAACACATAGTGGCGGTGGAAGGGTGCCAGATCGTAGACCGTTTTCCTGCCCTCCTCCGTTGAACATCGGCTCTAGACGGACACGCGGGGTTTTTCTCACGTAGAGCGCCCCAATACCCATAGGTCCATATATCTTATGCGCGGTAAGGCTAAGGAGATCGACCTTCATATCGTCTACATTGACGGTGATTTTACCGACAGCTTGAGCGGCATCCGTGTGTAAAAAGACCCTGTTTTCTCGACAGACGGCACCAATTTCCGAGATCGGCTGAATAACACCAATCTCATTTTGTACAGTCATAATTGATACCAGGATGGTTTGATCTGTAATGGCCTTTTTCAATTCGTCCAAATCAATTAGGCCATCCACCCCAACATGCAAGTAAGTAACGTCAAAACCTTCTCTCTCCAGTTGGAAAGCCGAATCTAAAACGCACATATGTTCAGTTACACAAGTGATAAGGTGTTTTCGACGACTTTTATAAAAACGGGCAACGCCTTTGATGGCTGTGTTATTAGACTCTGTAGCACCAGAGGTGAAAAAAATTTCATTCGGCTTCGCGCCAATCAGATCGGCGATCTGTTCACGCGCTAACTCAACCGCTTCCGCCGCTTCCCATCCATAGTAATGACTGGAAGAGTGAGGGTTGCCAAACTTCTCACCAAAATATGGCATCATTACATCAACCACACGCGGATCAACAGGCGTCGTAGCGTGATTATCCAAATAAATTGGTTTACTACCGAATTTAGTTTCAGTAATCACGCTGCTGTAGCCTTAATTTGGTCGTCAACTCGGGTACTAATATATAAATTCTGCCAGGTCGACAAAAAGGCCTCCACATCTTCTAGTTTACTTCCCCAGCCTAAGCTTACTCTGATTGCCGAAGACGCTTCTGAGTTAGAAAGTCCCATCGCTTTCAATACATGGGAGGCTGTCACTTTTCCTGAGGAACACGCTGAACCCGCGCTGACCATTACGCCGTCTAAATCTAAAGCCACCAATTGGGTTATCGCCTCGACACCAGGCATGGAGAAGCAGCTGGTATTGGGCAGGCGCTCAACTGATGAGCCGTGGATATTGATTTCAGGTATGATGGACCGGAGCTTATTCTCCATAGTCTCACGTAATTGGACTGTGTTATCCATTTGGGTCTTGTTCTCACGAACCAAATCCGCTGCAATGCCGAAACCAACAATGCCTGGAACATTCTCGGTCCCGGCACGACGGTTTCGCTCCTGCCCTCCGCCCTTCAAACACGGCAAGAAATCAAGTTCCTCGTCTACAATAAGTGCACCAATCCCCTGCGGACCACCCAGCTTATGGGCCGATAGGCTCATCATATTAACGTCTAGGGTCTGCCAATTTACATCGATTTTACCGACAGCCTGAATGACATCGCAATGAACCAATGCACCTCGCTCACGTCCCATGGCGCTAACGTGTTCAATGGGTTGCAGAACTCCTGTTTCATTGTTTGCCAGCATTACTGAAATAATGCTTCCTGCGGAACTTTCAGCGAGCAGGCTTTGCATGTGATCAATGCAAATAATACCATCAGAACCTACATTAATAAGCTTAGCCCGCGTGTGTGCCTTTAAGATAGAATCATGCTCTATAGATGCCAAAATCACGCAACCACCCCGTCCCTGACTGAGCGCTAAATTATTTGCTTCCGTTCCACCACTTGTAAAGATTACTTGGCTAGGATGAGCATTTACTAAAGAAGCAATCTTTTCGCGCGCTTCCTCGACTAAACTGCTAGCCTTTCTGCCAAGTTCATGCACAGAGGACGCATTCCCACAGATTTTCATCGCCTCTGTTACGCCTTCGATAACATCGGGCCATACGGGTGCCGTGGCATTATAATCGAGATAAGTATTGACCATTTTCAACTTCTACCGCCTTACTCAGCCGCTTGTATTTTATCACTAAGGTTAAACTCTATATTGTCGGCAGGCAGAATTGTTTGTCCATTGATATTGAAACTGTTTCCGATACCCAATAAGCGGTCTTCGATAACATCATCTAGCGACACCGAACTCAGAAATGAAAATATATGGTTACCGAGTTCCTCCCACAGATCGTGTGTTAAACAACGGCTCTTATCCGCCCTACAACCTTCCGGCGAGCCAGGCGTGCATCGCGTCGCCTTGATAGGCTCATCAACAGCCACAATAATGTCAGCTATTCGCATCTCCGATGGATGACGCATCAGCATATACCCACCACCGGGCCCTCGGACACTCTTAACCTGGGCCCCTTTACGAAGTTTACCGAACAACTGCTCCAGGTATGAAAGAGAAATATCCTGTCTCTCAGCAATTTCGGCAAGTGTAACCGGTCTATTCGCGCCCTGACGGGCTAAATCGACCATTGCCATTACTGCGTATCTACCTTTTGTGCTAAGTTTCACCTCTGCACTCCTTCCTTCTGACTAATGGGTAATCTGTTCAATTTTTTATAAAACTCAAGTCCCGGGGGAGGATCCAGGAGTGGCTATATTGTTATTCTTTTCATTATCTCCTGCATTAACACGTTTTAATTCATCTTCCAATTCCTGTACCCGACCTGCCAAAGTATTAAGCTGAGACCTTAGGTTTTCAAAACTTTGGAAGATTGGATCCGGCAAATCCTCGGTAGGCGTTCCGTAAGCAGTAAAATCGCCAATTTTTTGTTTCTTCTGACCCATAACAACTTTGGCAGGGATGCCTACCATTGTGGCACCCACTGGGACATCTTTAAGAACAACGGCATTCGCACCTATGCGCGCTTTAGCCCCAACCTTAATGGGTCCCAGAACTTGCGCACCCGAACCCACTATAACGTTTTCCCCTAGTGTTGGATGACGCTTACCTTTTTCCAAAGTTGTACCGCCGAGGGTAACGCCCTGATAAAGTGTTACATCATCACCAACCTCAGACGTTTCCCCTATAACAACACCATTTCCGTGATCAATAAATAACCGACGACCAATTGTTGCACCAGGATGAATCTCAATACCGGTAAGGATTTTACTGGCATTAGAAATAAACCGCCCCATCAGGTTGAAATGACGCCTCCATAGCGCGTTGGCCAAACGATAAAATAGAATAGCGTGATAACCCGGATAACAGAGAATAACCTCTATCCGAGAACGGGCAGCGGGATCTCTGGCCATAAACGAGTCTAGATCCTCGACTAATCTACCAATAATACTAATTGTCACCGCTCCATTTTCGTAATTAATTTGAGGACAAGGTCTAAACTAGCCGCTATAACATTTGGTTTTTAGCGTTTAGACACCATATAATACCATGCATAGTTAGTTTACCCGACCATATTAGTCAACTATTTTTCTAAATAGATGATGGATATTCATTATCACAATTTTATAAAATAATTAGATCACAATGCTGGCTTTTTTAGAACCAGAGAACGGAATTAACTAATATTATGGCTGAAGTTATATTCAACGGACCAGACGGTCGCCTAGAAGGCCGCTACCATCAAAGTAAAAAACCTAATGCCCCAATCGCTATCGTTCTTCATCCACATCCTCTTCACGGGGGAAATATGAATAACCGTGTTGTCTTTATAATGTTCAATAACTTCGTGGAACGCGGATTTTCGGTTCTCCGTTTTAATTTTAGGGGTGTGGGACGCTCCCAGGGCGCATTTGACAATGGAGTAGGTGAATTAAGTGATGCCGCCTATGCATTCGACTGGATGCAGCAATTTAACAGTAACAGTCCATTTTGTTGGATTGGCGGATACTCTTTTGGTGCACTCATTTCTATGCAATTAATGATGCGACGACCTGAAATTGAAGGGTTTGTTTCCATCTCGCCGCCCGCAGGAACGGAAGATTTTTCTTTCCTAGCACCATGTCCATCTTCGGGTTTAATCATCCACGGCGACAAAGATACCCATGTCCCTTTAGATGCAGTCAAAAAATTAGCTCAAAAGCTTGATGGGCAAAAAAATATTTCTGTAAATCTACGTATAGTTAAAGGTGCCGATCATTTTTATAAAGATAATATGGATAATCTCTCTAAAGAGGTTGCTAGTTATCTTGACAATTCTCTTCCGCCTGACAACACGTAAATAATCCTAATTTTTTAACCTATGGATCATGTCGAACCCCCCCCGTGAGTGGTGTGCTTACCCCTGTTGTATTCGGAAAACTAATTGGCAAACCAAGACTACTGCGTATAGCTAAATAGGCAAAAGCCTGGGCCTCAATTGCGTCTCCATGCCACCCCACATCGTCTGCAACCAATACCGGTTGATCCAAATTATTGCGAAGCTGGGATAAAATGAATTTGTTATGCTGCCCCCCACCACAGACAATCCATCGGGTTACGGGTCTGGGAAAATGCATTTGGGATAGCCTAACAGTTTCCGCTGTAAATCTGCCGAGTGTTGCAGCACCATCCTCTAAACTGAAGTCTTCCCGAAGACCCATAAAAAATTCGTTCCGGTCCAAAGATTTCGGTGGGTTTTGGTTAAAATATTCGTGATTTAGTAATCCCTCTAGAGCCTCAAAATTAATGGAACCCCTAGCCGCAATGGCACCATCGACATCATATTCCCCTGCACCATGTTGCATTACCCAATCGTCGATCAAAGCATTACCGGGTCCAGTATCAAAGGCCCATAGTTCTTCTTCGTGACCGCCAATCCAAGTGACATTTGCAACACCCCCAATGTTTAGAACAGCAAGTGGTCTCTCAAACTGCGCAGCTAATTTAGAATGGAAAATCGGTGCCAACGGCGCACCCTGTCCCCCATGACGAATGTCATTTGAGCGAAAATTATTAAAAACGGTAATATTTAGCTTTTGCGCTAAAAGTTTCCCATCTCCAATCTGAACAGAGCGGGATTTTTCCGGATTATGTTCAATAGTGTGTCCGTGAAAACCTATTAAATCAATTTCTTCAGGGTTTAACTTTTTGCTATTTAAAAAATCTTGCACAGCGCAATAATGCAGTTCGGTAAGCTCCCTTTCTAATCCGTTTTGATTGGAAGGATCAGAATTAATACGCCTTAGTCGATTTCTAAAACTTTTTGAATATGGATAAGTCGCCCACCCACCCAATAAGGAAAGGGAGAGGCCATTGCTTTCAAGATAGGCAACATCAATACCGTCTGACGATGTTCCACTCATTAAGCCAATGGCTCTAAAAACTTTTTTTTTCGCCATTTTATCTTATTAATTTCCTGACCGTTGTACCCTCTTAACGATTGTGCTAAATGTCCGGTGTATAGGCAAGTGACAGCTGGTTTGAACTGCTACTTCTAACAGATTAAAATGTCGAGCTATAAATCCGATTTTGTTAAAACCGTATTTGAACGGGGGTTTGTCCAGGATTGCTCCAATATCGATGCTCTCGATACACTAGCTAACCGCACAATTTTAACCGCTTACATAGGCTTCGACTGCACAGCCCCAAGCCTGCATGCCGGCAGCCTACTGCCAATTATGCTTTTGAGGTGGCTACAGAAGACTGGCCATCAACCCATTGTCCTGATGGGTGGCGGCACGACCAAGGTGGGAGACCCATCTGGCAAAGACAAGAGTCGACAACTGCTGAGCTTAGAAAATATCAATGAGAATATGTTGGGAATTAGGAATATATTCTCAAAATATCTCACATTCGGAAATGCTCCGACCGATGCTATCATGGTCAATAATGCGGAATGGTTGGACAACCTTAATTACATCGATTTTCTGCGCAATTACGGGCGTCACTTTACTATCAATCGGATGCTGAAATTTGATAGCGTAAAGCTACGCTTGGACCGTGAACAGCCCCTTTCATTTTTAGAATTCAACTATATGATTTTACAGGCCTATGACTTTCTTGAACTGGCGCGACGTTATAATTGCCAAATGCAAATGGGGGGCTCGGACCAATGGGGTAATATTATCAATGGAGTAGAGTTGGGCAGACGTGTCGACCAAACGAGCCTCTTTGGTCTCACATCACCCCTACTTACTAGCGCGTCAGGCGCCAAAATGGGAAAAACAGCCGACGGAGCAATTTGGCTAGATAATTCTTCATCTCACTCAGACTTTCAAACTTCAGCTTATGAGTTCTGGCAATACTGGCGGAATACCGAAGATCGTGATGTTGGGCGATTCCTGCGGCTGTTTACGGAATTACCACTCGAAGAAATTGTTAAGCTAGAAACCTTAGCAGGCGCAGAACTCAACGAGGCAAAGAAAGTTTTGGCGACCAATGTAACAGCCATGTGCCATGGCCAATTAGCAGCGGATGAGGCGGCCTTAACGGCCCAGCACACTTTCGAAGCGGGTGGTGCAAGCCTTAATCTCAAAACATATCAACTCCCGTTGTCTGACTTGGAATCTGGTATCAAAGCTATCGAAATTTTGTTCTTAACAGGAATGGCAAAATCCAGAGGTGAAGCTCGAAAACTAATCAAAGGCGGTGGATGCCGTGTAAATGATGTAATTGTGGAAAACGAGGTTCAAATCGTCAAATCCGAGGATATTAATAACGATGGAGTGATCAAATTATCAGCCGGTAAAAAACGGCATATGCTAATCCGGCCAATTTAAATTCCTCAAAAATTTGTCTTCCTAGTTTGGATCGTCAGGGTCATGCCACTCTGTTGCACGTCCATTGGTAGTTTTACCAGGCAGGATCTGGAAAATTTTTCTAAATATGCCTGGCGTAAGTGCTGTTAAGGGATTCGTCTTGATTTCCGGGTCGTCAATGGGTCCAAACATAGAATATTCTGCGGCAAACAGGCCTCCGCCTTTTTCTCCTCCAGAGAATAAATCTCCAAATAACGGTACCCCCCTTAATGCACGCCCCAAAAGGCTGTTGATCCTATCCAATGGCGCCACTGATCCTTTTATGTTCAATGTTTCCGCCTCCCAATCAAGAACGCCGCTTGCCGTTATACCCAAACTAAGGCCGCTCGCCTTGGCATTCTTTAGATGAATTATTCCATTTTCTAGCGTAAACGGTATATCTAATTCCTGAAACGCCAAACCGGGACCTGTTAGTTCATCTGGAATACCTCTTATGGACGCTAGACCCAACAACCGTGCCATAACAGGTGCATTAACTAGGCGAAAATTATGAACTTTCGCCGAGCCCAAAATTTTAGCATCCACACTCATGTCTTCAAATGTCGCCTCAAGCATTAGCTTCCCACCTACGATATCTTTGTAGAACCCGAATGCTTTTAGGATTGCACCCGCATCGGAAGCCTTAACACTTAGGTTCCTTTTTCCGTTTTTAGGAGTGAGGGTAACTTCTAAATTCTTCTTTACGTTTACAGGAGACAAGCCCGTCTTCTGTGTTAATTTTTTTTCGACAAAGCACTTTAGGATTATATCTGACCAAACGAGACCATCATTTTTTAGGTTGGCCTCTACACCTCGCAAATATTGGCCCAGAGATAATTTTACCCGATCAACCTTTATCCCAATCTCCATTGGAGGACCACGCACATATTTCCGGTCGTTTGTTTCTTGTTGTTCTAACAATGCCGTCAAATCTAATTTTGGTCCACGCAGTTCAATATACCACCCTTTGCCATCA
>PTLH01000035.1 GCA_002938035.1 Alphaproteobacteria bacterium MarineAlpha3_Bin6 | reverse complement strand
GGATCAAAAAAACTGTAGACTGCCGATAACCCATCAGCCATTTCATCGACAATACATGCGCCGACTAAATGGTCCAAATCACGATATTCTAAAATAAAAGTATTGACTGTCGTTTCTTCAATTAATGCCTGATAGTCGTAATAATCCATCGTAGCCATGTCGCCACCTCTGTGGCGAGATTCTTGATATTTGACAAATAAAGCATACTGCTCATGTGTTGCAAGAGCGGGCCTTTTGTTGACAACAATATCTTTATTAATTCTTATGACGCGCTTCTGAGATGCAGAAGGTTTAAATTCTCCAACTACTGTTCTCACTGCTAGACAAGCGCTGCAGCTAGGACAAATTGGTGCGTAAACGATCCCATGGCTGCGTCTAAAACCAACCCTAGACAGCGTGTCGTGCAACGAGATCCCATCCCACCCCTTCAATTCAACAACCAAACGGCGCTCCACCTGCCCATCCAGATAAGGGCAAGGCAAAGGAGATGTGACAAAAAAAGAAGTGGATCCTCTATTCACACTATACTTCATAACGGCAGGCATTCTCTACAAAATCATGCTATTTATGTACCATGAAAGATTCTAAAATTCTTTAAATCGGTAGTGTATTATCCAAACGAAAAAAAACAATAAATGCTATTAAACTGAGAAATTATTTCATTTTAAAGAAATTATTTCATTTTAAGAAGTTTCGAAGCTTCGACTGCCATATAAGTTAGTATCCCATCAGCACCAGCCCTTTTAAAAGAGATCAAACTCTCAATAACGACTTTGTCATTTTCTAACCAACCATTATTTACAGCACCTTTTAACATAGCGTATTCACCACTAACTTGATAGGCAAACGTAGGGAGACCAAAAGTATCCTTTACCCTTTGAACAATATCTAGGTATGGCATGCCGGGCTTCACCATGACCATATCGGCACCTTCTTCTATATCCTGAGCAACTTCCCTTATTGCCTCGTCGCTATTTGCAGGGTCCATTTGGTAGGTATTTTTATCACCTTTTAGAGCGCCCGATGATCCAATAGCATCTCGAAACGGCCCATAAAAAGACGAAGAATATTTCGCCGCGTATGACATAATCCTAACATCCTGAAATCCATTCTCATCGAGTACTCTTCGGATAGCAGAAACTCTTCCATCCATCATGTCCGACGGTGCAATGACGTGACACCCTGCTTCAGCCTGAACCAAGGATTGTTTACACAATATTTCAACTGATTCGTCGTTAACTATGTGGCCATCAACAACTAATCCGTCATGTCCATCACTATTAAATGGATCTAGAGCAGCATCACAAATTATACCTACATCGGGGTGAGAAGATTTAATGGCCTTAATAGAACGGCACACAAGGTTGTCGGGGTTGTAGGCTTCACAAGCATCTGGTGTTTTCAAATTAGGATCCACCTCTGGAAAAATAGCGACGGCTAACACTCCCAAGTCAGAGGCTTCACCTACGACATTATCCAGCAAGTCCACTGTTATCCTATCCACACCGGGCATAGATGCTATAGGCATACGCTTATTGATGCCCTCACTTACGAAGATTGGATAAATAAAATCCTCTGGTGTAAGTGAGTTTTCAGCGACTAATCTTCTATTCCAAACCTCCCGTCGGTTCCTACGTAACCGTGTATTTGGGAAACTACCTAATGTCTTCAAGTTTAGACTCATTTCATTCTAAAGCGCATTTAGGGGGGGGTAATTTGCCAAAATGGCAACGATAAGTTTTATAAGCCGACAACGCCGAACTAACCCTAACCGCATTGTACCTCCCAAAAAATACAAACGATAGGGGAAGGGTCCAAATTCTGGAATACCTGCGGCCTTCATAGTAAGGATTAAACGTAAAAAAAGAGCCACTTGAAAGGAAGCCGTAGGTTACAAATAACGCATTTGCCAGAGCCCTGTAACCCCAAACAATAGCAGTATCATCTAATAACAGTCTCAGTGGACAAGAGAGTAAGTCATTGTAGGGCAAGTTTGTTACGTTCATACTTCTCACTGATTTCAATGATTTTTTTACTATCTACGTGACGCAAACACTAAAGTCTACCATTTGAATGTTTAAACTACGGTTGAACTTTAACACTTAATTATTTTCTAACGTTTTTAAGAAATACATATCATACAACATCTAATGGCTATATTGATCTAATGCCTCAAAAACGATCCTATTTGGGAGAAGTCCTATTTGAATTTGTCGTGCGCGGTAACTTCGTTAAAGTAATGGCCGTCGACCCTATAACGGGGACAGAAGTTTCAATAGTCGGAGATAGTCGCGCAAGTAAGAATACATTGCAAAGGGTAGCAACTAAGAAACTAGTAATGGTATTAAAGCGTAAGCGGGGAGAGGACATCCTTCGGAACGATGGAGAAAAAAGATTATTCTAACTGCAACATTAATTGATTTGGTCTCTGCTCATGAAGGTGAAGAGTTACTGTAAAACCTTTTACATCCGAATTTAGACCCATAGTTGTGCTGACTTGGCGAAACCAGTCAATATATGGTATTTAATTGCGCTAGCGTGCCTTCAACTATTGGATTTTATTTAATGGATACCGGTTCCAAAGATACTATTGCAATTGCTTGCGACCATGCTGGTTTTAACCTTAAACAAGCCTTGGTCGATCATTTGATTGGTCAGGGTTATGACTTGCTTGACTTAGGGACAAATGACACAGAACCCGTAGATTATCCAGATTTTGCTAACGCCTTAGCTGAGGCAATCGAAAATGGTAAAGTTAAGAGGGGTGTATTAGTGTGTGGATCGGGAATTGGGATTAGTATAGCTGCAAACCGCTATTCGGAAGTTCGTGCGGCGTTGGTTCATGACGTCCTTGGAGCAAAACTTAGTCGACAACATAATGACGCTAACGTGATAGCTTTTGGCGGACAAGCAATAAGCGAGGATACTGCGCTAGAATGTCTAAATATATTTTTGAGCACACCTTTTGATGGCGGTCGCCACTCACGTCGGGTCGATAAACTTAATATAGTTTCTTAAAACTAGAGGAGCGAGCATGTCGCTTGCAGCGAGCGAAGAATCTAATTTAGAACTGGAGCAATTTTTTATCGGTTCTCTTGCAAATCGAGATCCCGAATTGTTTGCCTCAATCCGGAATGAACTAAACAGACAACAAAACCAAATCGAGTTAATAGCTTCCGAAAATATTGTTTCAAGAGCGGTGCTGGAAGCTCAAGGATCTGTTATGACCAATAAATATGCTGAGGGTTATCCTGGTCGGCGTTATTATGGTGGTTGTGAATATGTAGATGTGGCTGAAGAATACGCCATAGATAGGGCAAAGAGACTATTTGCCTGTGAATTTGCAAATGTGCAACCGCATTCAGGCTCCCAGGCGAACCAAGGCGTTATGACGGCGCTTCTAAAGCCTGGGGACACAATAATGGGCATGTCTTTAGCGGCTGGTGGTCATTTAACCCATGGCGCACTGCCAAGTTTATCAGGAAAATGGTTCAAAGCCATTCAATATGGTGTAAGTCCACAAAATCAACTAATCGATTTCGAAGAAATTGAAACCCTAACCAAAAAATATAGACCAAAATTGATAATTGCCGGTGGTTCGGCCTACCCCAGAATTATTGACTTCGAACGTTTCCGTAAAATCGCAGACAACGTAGAGGCAATATTTATGGTTGATATGGCACATTTTGCTGGGCTAGTGGCAGCAGGTATTTATCCAAACCCTTTTCCACACGCCCATGTAGTTACATCAACAACGCACAAAACTCTTCGAGGACCAAGAGGCGGTTTCATCCTCACCAACGACGAAAAAGTTTCCAAACTTGTAAATTCAGCAATATTTCCTGGACTTCAAGGTGGGCCACTGATGCATATTATTGCATCAAAGGCGGTGGCATTTGGTGAAGCTCTCGCACCAGAGTTTAAGGTATACTCTCAAAAAGTGGTTGATAACGCGAAAATTCTTGCTGCAAAATTACAAGAACGAGGCTGTGAAATAGTATCAGGTGGAACCGACACTCATTTAATTCTTGTTGACCTTCGTTCTTTAGGCCTTAAAGGGGATGCCGCCGAAAAAAGTCTCGAAAACTCCGCAATAACATGTAACAAAAATGCCATTCCCCTTGACCCTGAGAGACCAACTGTCACCTCAGGAATTAGGCTCGGTACTCCGGCTTGCACGACACGTGGGTTCGGATTAGCAGAGTTTAACAAAGTCGCGGATTTGATGGGAGATGTTTTTGACGGTTTGGTTTTAAATCCTGAAAACAATCAAATTGCTGAAAGAATGGTTAAACAAGAAGTGCTAACGCTTTGCCAGCAATTTCCCATATATCCAAAAATCTAAGAATGACCAGACGTCCATAGAAAGGAAAGAAAACCATGCGCTGTCCATTTTGCGGTCACAATGATACCCAAGTAAAAGATTCTCGCCCCACGGAAGATAACGCAGCAATCCGGCGACGGCGATCATGTCCAGAGTGTGGTGCCCGATGGACAACATTTGAGCGAGTGCAACTCCGAGAGCTCATAATAGTAAAGAAGGGTGGTGAGAAAAAAGAACCCTTTGATCGAGAAAAGTTAACAAGATCACTTAAGACAGCGCTACAAAAACGTCAAGTTGAAGAAGAAAAAATTGAGCGCATTAGTAATAGTATTCAACGCAAATTAGAAACCCTTGGTGAAAGCGAGGTTCCATCGAAAGTTATCGGGGAAATTGTAATGGATCAGTTAGCTGACTTAGACCAGGTCGCATATGTTCGATTTGCCTCAGTTTATCGAAATTTTCACGAGGTGAAGGACTTCGAGGCGTTCATAGGTACTCTAAGTGACGAAACAAACTAATAATTCAAACCCGTCTAGCAATCATATAGACTTGATGAAGGTAGCGTTTTCCCTTGCCAGGCGGGGACTTGGAAACGTTTGGCCTAATCCCGCAGTAGGATGCATCATTGTTAAAAATGGCAGAATAGTAGGCCGCGGTTGGACACAACCTGGTGGGCGCCCTCATGCCGAAGCTATGGCATTAAAACAAGCTGGTAAAAAAGCCGCTGGCAGTACTGCATATGTAAATCTTGAACCCTGTAATCATACTGGCAAATCACCGCCATGCACCGAAGCTTTAATTGAGGCCGGAATTAAAGAGATTTATGGATCTTTACTAGACCCTGATCCCCGGGTTTCAGGAACTGGTTTTGAGAGGCTTAAAAAAGCTGAACTTCAAGTTAATATTGGGCTACTAAGCGAAACTGCAAGAGAAATCAATGAAGGCTTTTTTCTTCGGATCAATGAAGGTCGACCATTTCTTACATTTAAGACCGCAACTACAATTGATGGAAAAATTGCAACCAAAAATGGCGAAAGTAATGGGATAACTGGGAAAGAGGCTCGCAGTTTTACTCATCTCTTACGTTCAACACACGACGCAACTTTGGTTGGCAGTGGAACTGCTTTAGCCGACAATCCAGATTTAACTAGTCGGCTACCCGGTGTCGATAACAAACGAAGACCTCGCATAATCCTTGATCGAGGGTTGCGCCTACCGCTAGACTCTCGACTTGTTATGAGCGCAAAGGAAGCACCAGTTTGGCTGATAACACGAAATGACCACCCACCTAGTAAACTGCAAATTTATAAAGACCTATATATAGACCTTATCCTGATGCCTCCCGGAGATACTGGCCAATCTGATATTGTTTCTGCTATGCAGCAACTTGGAAGCCGAGGGTTGACGCGTATTTTGGTAGAAGGTGGCAACCACGTAGCATCCTCATTGTTTGCGGCCGACTTAATTGATCAGTTGGTATGGTTTAGAGCCCCAAAAATACTGGGCAATGGGGCCTTATCGGCTATTGGAAATTTAAATATAGATAAATTATCAGAAATGCCTATTTTTGTGCGGCAATTGTCAACCAATATTGGCAAAGATTTTTTAGAAATTTTATCACGAAGCAGGTAATTGAGCAGAATGTTTACTGGCATCATAACCGATTTAGGTGGCGTCCAAGCTATCTTAAAACGTGGTGACACTAGATTTCAAATTAACACATCCTACGATACAAATAGCATTGCCTTAGGAGCATCAATCTCCTGC
The DNA here is from genome assembly GCA_002938035.1 of Alphaproteobacteria bacterium MarineAlpha3_Bin6. Lineage (GTDB taxonomy): Bacteria > Pseudomonadota > Alphaproteobacteria > Rhodospirillales > UBA2165. Next base: position 11,735 of record PTLH01000035.1, on the reverse strand, counting down.
TCAGGGACCTGTCTAACAGTCGTCGAAAAAGGCAAGAATTGGTTCGCAACAGATGTTTCTGGAGAAACTCTGTCAAAGACCACACTTGGTTGTTGGTCTGAAGGGACGCCGGTAAACCTCGAACGGTCACTGAAATTATCGGAGGAATTAGGTGGGCATTTTGTTGCTGGACATGTAGATGGTGTTGGTGTGATAACTTCAATCGACCAAGAGGGAGACTCATTCAAATTTGAATTTAGTTTTCCCGAAGACTTGACCCGTTTTATTGCAAGAAAGGGGTCAATTACCGTCAATGGAGTTTCACTGACCGTTAATGAAATCACCAATAACACATTTGTAGTTAATATTATCCCACACACACAAAATGTAACCACATTTGGTACATCAAGAATTGATGATCGGGTAAATCTGGAAATTGACCTTCTGTCGCGATATGTTGCCCGTCTTCTAGAGAAGGATTGATCCTTTGTCACACATTGAATACCTGTCGTCCATTGAAGAAATCATTGAAGATGCCCGTAATGGAAAAATGTTCATTCTGGTAGACGATCAAGAGCGTGAGAATGAAGGTGACCTTGTTATTTCAGCCCAGATGGCTACGCCAGATGCAATTAACTTCATGGCTACACACGGAAGAGGACTAATTTGCCTGGCCTTAACCCGAAATCGAATAGAAGAACTGAATTTGACTCTAATGAGCCAAAGCAATACTTCCCGCCACGAAACAGCCTTCACCACTTCAATTGAAGCTAAGGAAGGCGTGACCACCGGTATATCAGCATCTGATAGGGCCAGAACGATAGCTGTAGCGATTGATATTTCAAAGGGATGCGATGATATTTGTACACCCGGTCATGTCTTCCCACTTGCCAGTCGAGATGGTGGAGTGTTGGTTCGGGCTGGTCATACCGAGGCTTCGGTTGATATTGCGAGACTATCTGGATTGAACCCGGCGGGGGTCATCTGCGAAATCATGAATGAAGACGGGTCAATGGCTAGAATGCCAGATCTCGTGGCATTTGCTCAAAAACACGGACTTAAAATTGCCACCATCGCTGATCTAATTTCATTCCGGTTACGCAACGACAGGATAGTTCAAGCGGAAGTAGAAACAAATATAGAAACAATAGTGGGAGGGACTTTCCGAACAATCGTATACAGAAATACCGCCGAAGCTAGTGAACATATAGCACTGGTAAAAGGTGATGTTTCAACCAAATTTCCTACCCTGGTTCGGATGCACGGTTTCAATATTTTTGACTATATTTACAGCGCCAACAAAACGTTCGAACTTCACCGCGCCATGGAAATTATAGCCGATGAGGGCAGGGGTGTAATCGTATTGATTAGAAGTCCAAGCGTAACGGTGCTTTCAGACTATATCAGAGAACACATCAAAGCTGTAAATCAAAGTAAATCGTTAATCAAGGAATCATCCACATTATTCAAGGATTATGGGGTCGGTGCACAAATACTACGCGACTTAGGCGTCAGGGAAATGATATTGCTTTCCAACACTAAAAGATCGATTGTTGGTTTAGAAGGCCACGACCTGAAGATCGTTGAACAAAGGCCAATTGGGCACTCTAGCGTTCGTCCAGTGGCAGCAGGGGCTTCACATGCCTAACTTATCGGGTAACATCCTAATTGTGGAAGCCCGATTTTATGAAGATATTGCCGATGCCTTGGTTTGCGGTGCAGAGACCACTTTGGAAAAAGCGGATCAACTGATAGAAAGAATAGCAGTACCTGGCGTTTTTGAAATTCCAACTGCCATTAAATTTGCTTGGGATGATATCCGTTTTGACGGCTGCGTGACGCTTGGATGTGTTATTCGCGGAGAGACGGATCACTACGACCATATATGCCGCGAAGTTAGCCGGGCCCTTATGGATTTAAGCATCGAACTTAAAATACCCCATGGATTTGGGATCATTACATGCGAAAATCGTGAACAGGCCTGGGAGAGAGCTAATATTAAGCAGAAAAATATTGGCGCACGAGCAGCTAAAGCGTGCCTCCGAATGATTGAAATTAGGGCTACCAATTCCGGTTGAACGAAACACAGGTTTTTCTAACTCATAAAAATGTCAAATACTACGAAATCTGCTCAGGCTATGCGCTCAGCAAGAATCGCAGGGGTTCAAAGTCTGTATGAAATAGAAATCAGCAATAGCTCAAGTGACACCATTATGGTGGATTTTTTACATCAACGTTGGTCTTCGTTCAATGAAGATATGGGAGAACCATTTCAACCCAACAAAACCAAGTTTGTTTGTCTACTGCGCGGTGTACATAAGGAAAAGGGTTACCTAGATGAGATTATTTCGGCGGCGATTAACAAAGACCGCAAATTTGAACTTCTCGATGTTTTATTGAAATCTATCTTGCGAGCCGCAACTTTTGAATTATTAAGAGAACCCAACGTCCCCTTAGCCGTAATCATCAACGAGTATGTCGAGATTACTCACACTTTTTATTTTGATAATGAAGCTGGGTTCGTAAACGGCGTCCTAGACGCTGCCGGCAAGACACTCAGGGCTCAATGAGAAAAATGAAAATATAAATATCTTGGATCAGAAAATTCTGATGAATGAATTTGAGATAATCAAAACTTATTTCTACCCCTTGGCAAAAAAATTTCCCGGGGCCCTCTCACTCCTAGATGATGCCGCTTTGCTTGATATTGATCCAGATCATCAGATGGTGATTACAAATGATATTTTAACCGCAGGTGTTCATTTCTTTGAAAATGACCCTGCTGACTTGGTAGCTAGAAAAAGTATTAGGGTAAATCTCTCAGATCTAGCTGCCATGGGTGCGGAACCGCTTGTCTACCTGTTGGCGTTGAGCCTTCCCAATACTGTCGACGATGCTTGGCTAGAGCTATTTTCTAACGGATTAAAACGAGATCAAATCAATTACGGGATAAGCCTAATAGGGGGTGACACCTCATCAACGCCGGGACCAACTTCAATATCTATCACAATGTTGGGAAGGATTAGGGTTAACAAAGCGCTGAAAAAATCAAATGCTAAACTTGGAGATGATATTTGGGTTTCTGGCAACATTGGTGACGCTGGTGTAGCTTTGAAAATTATCAAAGGTGAGGTGAATGTTATTGATGATAAAAGCAAAAATTATCTATTTAAACGTCTACATCTTCCTGAACCACGGCTAGAACTGGGAAACAACCTTATAGAAATAGCCAATTCAGCTACTGATATTTCAGATGGCTTAGCAAATGACTTGAATAACATCTGCCAAGCGTCCGGGTTTGGTGCTGTTGTTCAGGGCGACAGCATTCCTATATCAGAACTTGTTTCTACGCTTATTAAACAAACCAAACACTTGAAAATGTCCCATATTATATCGGGTGGAGACGATTACGAGTTGGTATTTACAGCGCCACCTGAATACACAAAAAACATTAATACACTTTCAAAAAAAATGGGCCTGAAAATAAGCAAAATTGGATCCATTGTTGAAGGGAAAACCATTCGTATAATCGATAAAATCGGTCACGACTTGCCTCTTGAAACTGAAGGTTATCAACATTTTTGAATGTTGGCGTAATATTTAATTTTACTATAATAGTCTGTAATACTGGAAATAATTCTTTTTTCATTAGCTTAACGTGATGCCAAAAATCGTTATTTTTGTTTTTGTAGGGATCATTCTCCTGTCAGGCGGCTCTGTCGCTTTAATGATGCAGATGGAAATCGGTCCCTTTGCTAACGAAGAAAAAAAGGCAACCGTAGATAGTACGCCAAAAGATGAGAAACCAGAAAAAAAAATAGCTATTGAAACAGTCACCATGGCTCCTCTATCAATCCCAATTATACAAAATGGCAAAATACTACTGAACCTCCGACTTGAAGTCCAAATTGATACCACCAAAAAAAAAGCGCCGAAACTCCGAGAAAAACTTCCTATCTTGAAGGATGCTTATGTTAGGGATTTATTTTCGTTTATTCCAAGACAATTAAGGAAAAGTAAAAAACTTGACCAGGAAACCCTCAGAAGGAGATTAAGAGTTGTGGGCCAACGGACGATCGGAAAAGGAATAATTCATGCAGTCAATATCAAAAGTTATTCAGAGGTAAAATCAGTTAATGATGCAGAATAAGAAGAAACTACTGACCCCACTACAAATTAATGCAACCAATAATTGCTGGACGTTGGAGAAATCTAAGGTTGCTATAACTCAGGGATTCTGCCATTTTCCTGCGGATTTTTTTGCCGCTTAATGTATTTTTACATGCTTAGCTGTAATTTCCATTTACGTTAGGTTAATTAACATGATTAACCATTCAATCGAAAAGGGGCCAGTTGAATGTCTACCGTTTACTCTTTGATAATCGCCTGTGGTGTTCTAGCACTATTATATGGCGTATACGCGATCCGCTCAGTTCTCGCCTATCCAGCCGGCACCGACAAAATGCAAGAAATAGCCTCTGCTATTCAAGAGGGCGCTAATGCATACCTTAATCGTCAATACACGGCCATTGCCATCGCAGGAGTTTTCATCGGACTTCTCCTTGGTTTTTTACTTGGTTTAACTGTTGCCATTGGGTTTTTCATCGGAGCAATTCTATCTGGAGCGGCAGGCTATATTGGAATGAACGTCTCCGTTCGTGCCAATGTACGTACTGCAGAAGCCGCGAGAACCAGTGGCCTGAGTTCAGGACTTGATGTTGCTTTTAAGTCCGGTGCAATAACGGGGATGCTAGTTGCCGGGCTTGCCTTACTTGGCGTCGTTATTTATTGGCTGATCTTGCAAGAAATGGTTTTAGTCCATGATGGCAAGAATTTGCGTCATACGTTGGAGGCCCTTGTAGCACTTGGATTTGGAGCTTCATTAATATCGATTTTTGCCCGCCTTGGAGGTGGTATATTTACCAAAGGAGCCGACGTCGGTTCGGACCTTGTAGGCAAAATTGAAGCTGGGATTCCAGAGGATGATCCACGAAATGCTGGTGTAATTGCAGATAACGTTGGCGATAACGTTGGCGATTGCGCTGGTATGGCAGCCGACCTGTTTGAAACATACGCCGTGACTATGGTTGCAACGATGCTACTAGGTGCCCTGTTTTTTAGCGGAGCAGATCGTCAAGTCATGATGACATTGCCTCTCCTTATTGGGGCTGTGTGCATCGTCGCGTCTGTAATTGCTACTTTTTTTGTGAAGTTGGGTAGTACCAACAATATAATGGGAGCCCTCTATAAGGGTTTCTTTGCAAGTGCTATTATCTCTGCAGTACTCATAGCTGCGGCCATTAGCTGGCAATTAGGCTTTGATAAAGAATTTAAAGTGTCTGGAGACATTATTGACGGCCTTGATTTATTTATTTCATCACTTGTAGGGCTTGGGGTTACAGCGTTAATTGTTTTGATAACCGAATACTACACTGGGACAGACTATAAACCTGTTAGGAGTGTCGCAAAAGCATCCGAGACTGGCCATGCGACCAACATAATACAGGGTATTGCCGTCTCCATGGAGGCAACCGCTCTGCCCGTCATAGTTATTTGTGCGGGAATAATTATTTCATATTTGACGGCCGGCCTGTACGGCCTCTCCATTGCTGCAACTTCTATGCTGGCATTGGCTGGTATGGTTGTGGCTCTAGATGCCTTTGGTCCAGTAACAGACAATGCAGGGGGCATCGCAGAAATGGCAGAATTGCCAGATGAGGTGAGGAAATCGACCGATGCATTAGATGCCGTGGGCAATACAACCAAAGCCATTACCAAAGGCTATGCTATTGGGTCGGCTGGGCTGGCCGCTCTAGTTTTGTTTACTGCTTTCACCCATGATCTGGAGCTGTTATTTCCGAATGTCAAAGTTAGCTTCTCATTAAGCGATCCTTTCGTGGTCGTTGGATTATTCATTGGTGGGTTAATTCCTTTCTTGTTTGGAGCAATGGCAATGAAAGCTGTCGGACGTGCTGGAGGAGCTGTCGTTGAAGAAGTCAGGAGGCAATTTAAAGAAATTCCAGGAATTATGGAGGGAACGACAAAACCGGAATATGGGAAATGCGTTGACCTATTAACTAAAGCAGCAATAAAGGAAATGATTATCCCGTCCCTTTTACCAATTGTGGCGCCCATTATTATTTATTTTTCAGTCAACATGATAGCGGGCCAAGCCGCCGCTTTCGCCACGCTCGGAGCGTCTCTAATGGGAGTAATCGTTACGGGTCTATTTGTTGCTTTGTCCATGACTTCGGGTGGGGGGGCTTGGGACAACGCCAAGAAATACATTGAAGATGGAAATCACGGAGGTAAGGGTTCAGAAGCACATCACGCGGCTGTCACAGGTGATACTGTTGGTGATCCCTACAAAGACACCGCAGGCCCTGCAGTTAATCCACTCATAAAAATAATGAACATTGTTGCTATCTTGCTGTTAGCAATCTTGGCAGGTTAATTTGCATGCAAAAAGTAAACCCTGAAGATGTCTATATTCGGGGTTTAATTTTAAAACTACTAATTTTACACTTCCTTACTTTCCAGTAGGCTCAAATCGGCCAATGTTACCAAAAAGCTGCCTGAGTATGGTAAACTCCTTGCCGGCAGTTGGTGTTACCCGTTCTACTATCTCAATCTTTCGTGCATCCTCCAATCCATATATTTTTACTTTTTCGGCAACCCCATTTTTATCAAACACTATAACAAGTATTTTTCGTTCTTTTACCTCAGGTTCAAAGAACGCTATTGTCTCAGTGCGCTCTCTTACATAATACCAAGTGTTACTCGATAATGGCGAAATACTCGATGGTGACCCAATCAAAGCAACAACTTGTTCCTTATTTATGTGTCCTATCTCAATATCGGCCAAAAGATCAGCATCCGGAATGGTGCCTCTAACATCAATTCGTGGCGCACAACCCTCGATAGCAAAGATGGCAACAGTCACAATCAGCATTATGCGAAACGTCATGATTTTTCCCGAACAATTATACAAACAAATTGAAAGAAATTAAATCTGTAATGGTTATAACATACCAAATAATCTGTAGCGAGTTATAGTAATATGAAAAAAAAACGAATATTTCAAAAGACAGGAGATGAATATATTTACCAATCTTAGATTATTAAGAAAACGACCCAACGCCACACCTCTCTACACTGAGATAGTCCGTCAAGCACGGCAACCAGATTTTTATAATAAACTCGGGGTTCCTGACACATATAATGGACGCTTTGATCTAATAGCCCTCCACGCCTTTATTATTATGAGACGACTTAAATCAATTGGGAAAAATGGTGAAACACTTTCCCAAGCACTTTTTGATTGTATGTTCATAGATATAGACAAAAATTTACGTGAAATGGGTGTAGGAGATCTTTCCGTAGGGAAAAAGATTAAGAACTTGGCAGCAGCCTATTATGGTCGCGTCAAAGCTTATGAAGATGCACTACTTGAAACAGATGAATTCCTAGAAGCAGCATTTAAAAGAAATATCTACCTAGACAGTCGACCTTCCTCAAAACAACTCAACACTTTTGTAAATTACTTTAGAGAACAGATAAAAGAATCAGAATCATGGTCACTTGATAAAATCAGTGAGGTCGATTTTGTTTTCATACCACCTCCTAATATTAAATAACTAATTTATGATAACCAAGATAACTCCGGAATTTTCCCGTATCATATCAATATTAGATATTGAAGCAGACGGAATTGAAATCAATATTTCAGCAAATTCTCTAGAATGCGATGCGCTAGCAAAACGATTTTCTGTAAAACATGTGCAAAGGCTCTCAGCTAAGTTTATCTTTTCAAAACCCAAAGGAGAATCATTGCCAAAATTGGAAGCTAGATATATTGCCGAAATCGCTCAGATTTGTGTTCTAACGCTTGAGCCCATAACTAGCATTATAGAACGTAAGTTTTTTTGTACCATAGCAGAAAAAGATGTATTCAACATTGACGAGGAATTAGTGTTCACCGTTAACGACGTTGACCCACCAGAATTTATAAACAATGGTGTTTTGATGCTGGGGAGTTAGTGTCTGAGCATCTTTTACTTGAGATTGAACCTTACCCGCGAGCTGTTGGTGCAGAGTTTTGTCAGGGCAATATATTTTCAACCACAAAAGTGAAAAATAAGTTTAATCCTTTTGAAACACTAAAGAAGCTGCAAACCAAGGAAAAATAAACTGCATCTCAATTAACTTTAGAACTTTTATTGTTATTTCTTGCTCATTAGAGGAAATTACTATAGAAACCGCGTCTCTGATGCCTTCTGAACCAGTGGATTTTTCTCGATTCCGGCAATTTTGCTATGGCTGTACCAAAGAAAAAAATCTCCAAATCCCGTCGTAACCAACGACGTTCCCACGACGCTTTGAGACCCAAGGCTTATGGCGAGTGTGCTAACTGTGGAGAGTTGAAATTACCGCACCACATTTGCGCATCCTGCGGATACTATGGTGGGCGCGACGTAATGGAGATTGAGTCACTCGCCTAACTCGCGAGCGCACTTAATGGGGACCGTTTTTGAGCGATCGCATCACCGTTTCAATTGATGGCATGGGAGGTGACAACGCTCCTTCCATGATAGTTAGTGGTATCGGAATCGCTGCAAAATCAAACCCAGATGTTAAATTTTTGTTGTTTGGTGACGAGCGGCGAATTTTGCCGCTTCTAGAACGATACCCGATGGCTAAAGCCGTATGTGAAACAAGACATACGACTGATTTTGTAACCAACGACGACAAACCAACGGCTGCCCTAAGAGGTGCAAAGAATTCCAGCATGAGATTGGCAATTAATGCTGTCGCTGATGGAGAAGCAACTGCAGTTGTATCAGCTGGTAATACCGGCGCACTAATGGCAATCGCAACAATTGTTCTAAAAACTCTTCCCGGTATCAGTCGACCGGCCATTGCATCAAGTTTCCCAACTCAAAGTGGCGACTCAGTGATGCTTGACTTGGGCGCAAACGTTGAGTGTGACGCTAATAATCTTGTTCAGTTTGCCGTAATGGGAGAGGTCTATGCGCGTAATGAACTTGGATTGAAGCAACCATCGATCGGAATTTTAAATGTTGGTGTCGAAGGTCTTAAGGGAAATGATTCTGTTAAAGAAGCAGCCAATATACTTAAAAATTCAAATTTACCCATTGAGTTCTTCGGTTTTGTAGAGGGAGACGACATTGGGAAAGGCACTGTCGATGTTATTGTCACGGATGGATTTACTGGCAACATCGCGCTTAAAACGGCGGAGGGAACGGCAAAAATGATAGCATTTTTTTTGAAGGATGCCCTGACCAGCAGCATTTTAGCTAAAATAGGAGCCCTTTTAGCTCGTCCGGCAATTGAAAGATTTCGCGCCTACTTTGACCCCCGTCGTTACAATGGTGCCATGCTACTAGGCTTGACTGGAATATGCGTTAAAAGCCATGGAGGAACAGACGAAGTTGGTTTCGCACATGCAATTGAAGTAGGTATAAACCTTGTCAGGCGGAACTTTAATGAGCTAATAAAACAAGATCTTGGCCGAATTATGGCTGAGGAAAAGGGAACCGACACAGGATCAGAAAAAAATAAAAAATGAATACAATATCTGAAATCCACGGCTGCGGATCATACCTGCCCAAAAATTTTATTACCAATGATGAGTTGGCAGAAATCATAGATACCTCCGATGAGTGGATCACCACGAGGACAGGTATTAAACAAAGACACGTAGCCGAGAAATCTGAGATGACTTCAGACCTCGCTTGCGAAGCAGCAAAGAATGCTCTTGAAGATGCAAAAATAAAAGCAAGTGATGTTGACCTAGTTATAGTGGGAACAACAACACCCGACGATACCTTTCCAGCAACAGCAGTAAAGGTTCAGAGCCGTTTGGCAATAAAGGGTGGTGCCGCCTTCGATATTCAGGCAGCGTGTTCCGGATTCATATATGCTCTTTCAGTTGCCGATAATATGCTCCGAACAGGCCAAATAGATACTGCACTTGTAGTGGGTGCTGACACATTGACCAAACTGCTGGATTGGAAAGATCGAACTACCTGTACGCTATTTGGCGATGGTGCTGGTGCTGTAGTGATGCAGGGTAAGAAGATTAATAATGTAAAAAATCCTTCAGGAATATTATCTACCCATCTCCATTCTGACGGGAACCTGAGGCATATTCTATATTGCGAAAATAACTTAGCGGAATTTAATTCTCGGCGCAGTATTAAGATGGAAGGTCCAGAACTTTTCCGGCACGCTGTCACAAATTTATCAAGTGTTGCGCTGGAGGCGCTAAGGGTCAACAATCTATCTGCATCCGATATAGATTGGCTGGTACCCCACCAAGCGAATAAAAGGATAATTGATCGTACTGCTAAAAAGCTAAAATTAAGTGATAAAAAAATTGTATTAACCATTGCGAACCACGCTAATACTTCTGCTGCCTCTATCCCATTAGCATTAGACGTTGCCGTAAAAGACGGTCGAATTAAAAAAGGCGACCTGCTACTCATGGACGCAATGGGTGGCGGCCTGACTTGGGGAGCAGCACTTGTACGCTGGTAAATGTTCAAGTCCGAAAATAATAATTAAATCAATTCAATGACGCCTTACCATTGAAATTGATTGCCTTATCACGTACTGTGAAGTCCCGTTATAGAGTGTCATCAAGGAACGTGGAATCATGGTTGGACGAACGTTAACCCGTTCACAGCTTAGCGAAGCAGTGTACCAAGAAGTTGGACTATCAAGGAGCGAATGCTCGGAGTTGCTTGAATCCGTACTCAGCAAGGTTTCGGAAACACTGACAAAGGGAGAATCGGTAAAGATTTCGACTTTTGGCACATTTTCGGTGAGAAGTAAGAATCGCCGCATTGGTCGAAATCCAAAAACAGGGGAAGAAGTGCCCATATTACCACGTAGGGTTTTAGTTTTTCGGCCATCGCAGGTGCTTAAGAATCGTGTTAGTCGCCACCAGGTTATAAACAACTCAGTTGATGAAAATGATCATCCATAATTATGCCTGCCGTTGGTGACAAATCATCAAGCAAGTCGGGTAAATCTCCACTCGCGTTTCGAACAATTAGCGAAGTAGCTGCTGAATTAAATCTTCCACAACATGTACTCAGATTTTGGGAAACTAAATTTCTTCAAGTCAATCCCACAAAAAGGGGAGGAAAAAGACGTTACTACCGGCCAGAGGATATTATGCTATTACGCCAAATCCGAAGTCTTTTGTATGATGATGGCTATACTATTAAAGGTGTGCAAAAACTACTCAAGAAACCAAATAATAATATCAACAAGAAATCAACCCCTTCAGTTAACAATAAAATACAGCAACATTATTCTTCCGATGAACTAATGCACCAAAAGGCACGGGAAGTTTTATCCGAACTACAAGAAATTAGAAGACTACTATAGCTCCAACCTATGAACTAAGTGGTAGAGTTTGAACAATTCTGTTTTTAGGTAAATTCTCAGCATAGTTCTGGCGCAGTTGGAGACGATGTTGGGCTGTTAAAGCTCTTGATCGGGGACCCACGGGTACCCTACATTAAGAGAGTGCAGAGAGTTGATTTGCCTTATATTTTTGAGATAGGTTAGTTATGTCGGAGCGTGGCGCAGTCTGGTAGCGCACTACACTGGGGGTGTAGGGGTCGTAGGTTCAAATCCTATCGCTCCGACCACTTGATTTAGAGTTCTTAAACAGAAACGTTTATATGTATCCATTCTTTAGAGGATAGCACTGGTTAACAATG
>PTLH01000034.1 GCA_002938035.1 Alphaproteobacteria bacterium MarineAlpha3_Bin6 | reverse complement strand
ACCAATTATCGCAGCAAATGGTACGGCCAGGAGAACCCCGATAAAACCGAAAAGCGCCCCACCTGCCATCAAAGAAAAAATAACCCATACAGAATGGAGTCCAACAGCCCCTCCAACCAGTTTGGGAGTAAGAAAAACAGATTCAATAATCTGACCCAATACGAAAACCACAACTACCAAAAGGATAGAAACGAGATCACCGAATTGGAAAAATGAGATTGCAGATGCCGTTAATAGTCCGATAAACATACCAAAATACGGTATAAACGACAATAATCCGGTTAAAATACCTACGAGCAAACCAAAATCTAAGCCAACCATTGTAAGCCCAACACTATAAATTACAGCTAGTAATAGTCCGACAGTCATTTGTCCACGAACAAAGCGAGAAATTGTCTTGTCAATTTCTACCAGGACTTCTCTAATCTGGTCTGAATATTCCCTAGGTAGCCATGACTCTACTTTCTCAAGAAGCATGTCCCAGTCACGAAGGAGATAAAAGCTGACGATCGGCGTAATGACTAGTAGCGAAATGACGTTAAAGATAGCTACCCCACCATCGAATATACCCTGTGCAAGTCCAATACCCCATTTGACTATCTGACCGCCAAATGTCTTGTAAAGATGCCCAAGTTCGGGCAGTTGTTCTTTAGGAATACTGTTAAGTAGTTCTTGTTGAAATGGTAATAACCACTGGACGAAAGCATCAATCATAACTGGCAGTTTTTGAACAAAGCTAACAACTTGACCTTGTAAAAGCGGTACAATAATCGTGATCAATGCGATGATTAATGTAAAAAACGTAGTGGTTAGTATAATCGTCGCCATTAGTCGAGATAGCCGGCATTTCTCCAGTCGATCAAGAATGGGATCAAGAAAATATGCTACCGCCATACCCGCTATAAATGGCAAAAGAACCTCTCTTACGAGATAAAGTGCAACAAACAAAATACAAATTATTGCACCCCATATCCATAGCCGCCCGCGGTCTATCATTCATCCTGCTCCATATCTATAGCTTTATGGCTCCAAATGATAACGTAAGATGTCCCAGAAGCTATAGTCGTAACTCCAACTAAATATTCAAGACCACGTATAACAAACTGATCAAGTACGCTAAAGGCAGCTTCTCCTAAAACCAGAGCAGCTAAAATAAACTGGAATGTGGTATTCAACTTACTTACTAGGTGAATTTGGATAGTAAGATTTTGATACAAAAGGTGATACAAAAGTGCTCCGCAAACTATCAGCGCATCTCTAAAAACAACCAAAATTACCAACCAAGTAGAAATTAGGCCGGCCTGGCCCAACGTTACAAATACACATATCAAAAGCGCCTTATCAGCAATCGGATCTAGGAAGCCCCCCAATTCAGTTTGTAAGTCGAACGTTTTAGCAATGTAGCCGTCAGCTGCATCACTAATACAGGCTGCAACAAATATCCAAAATGCTGCTAAATGAAACTGGTGCAGAATTAGCCAAACCGCCACTGGAACTGAGAGTAGACGACCAAAACTAATAACATTAGGAATGTTAAGTTTTACATTCTTTTGGCTCACCAGATACACCCATTACCTTATTTTGCCTTTATCGTGTTCAGCTCTTTACTAACCCGCCAAAACTTCAACGTCCAACTCCCCTCTTCTTCCTCTAACCTCATATCTGCTTGAGCCAAGGCCAAAGATAATTGTTCGTCCCCACCCAAATAAAAAATATTTATAAGAGCTTCATTACGCGATATCAGAACTAATTCAATACGTTCTATAATAGCCACGTCTGCAAGCCTCCGCCTAACCTCCACCCAATCGGTAAGGCTCAATATAGGAACCGAGGCAGCAAGGACTGACCCCTGCTCAAATTTAATTAGGTTCTCTTCTTTCCATATATCCTCTATTTTGTTTCTGGTTGATATTGCTACCCGCATGAGCATACCACTCACAGTTTCACCAGGTTCCAACAAATATTTTTGTTCTTTTAATGAAGCTATTCTATACAATCCGTAAGAAATAACATCGACAGAAATAGCGGGCTGGCCTTTCGGGCCCGTGGTAAGGGCCCCGCGCACCACCATTACAGTTTCAACATTGTAACGGGTGGCAATCGCCCGGATACGTGGTTCATCACCAGACATAGCCTGTTCCGCGCCAATTATACTAATGTCTTTAAGGTCTCCAACTGGCAGTCTAAACGGTACTAGGCCCACAGGAAGTTTAAGGCCAATCCATGCTTTCCTCCATGGATTAGGGGTTTCCCAAAGCAATTTAGCCGCCGCCACATCATAAATTGGCAAAACCAGGACTGGCTTTCTAACAGTTTCAGCAAATTCGACTTCAAGATCGCGGAGTAAAGTGCGAACTTTTCGTGCCTTGAAACTAAAAGTTAAATCCGCAAGATATCGGATTGGAGAATTTTTCTCGTTATTAACAGCAAAATCGCGGACATATTGATCTATTTCTTGGGAACTCATGATTGGTATTTGACCAATTTCATCAAACTTCACCAACCGGCGCAGTAATAACTGAAAAGCGCGGCGTTGGCCGTCAGCAATTGCCTTTGTTCTTGCATCTGCAGAGGAACTGGACGTTACATCAACATGAACGTTGGATACAGTAAAGATTTTTCCTTCTTGAGCTCCTAACTCTACCGATAACGAAATGAGTGTTATTGCCACTATCACCAAATAGCCCAAACAAATAACTACTGTATTTTTTGTATCCCTAGCCCAAAAAAAGAGTATCTTATTGGAGCTCTGTTTAAGTGTCATTACAAACTACCCCTGATAAAGTATGTTTTGTTTATAACTTCGAACATAATTTAGCACGAACAATTAAGGGTAACTGCAATTTCCGATCTCAAACTCGGCCCTCGTCGTAACGCTTCCACCTACAAAAACGCTGGCGTAGACATTGATGCAGGCGATGCGTTTGTTCAAAGTATTAGACCGTACGCCGAGAGCACCAAACGAACAGGTACAGTCTCTGGATTAGGGGGGTATGGTGGATTGTTTGACCTTAAAAAGGCTGGCTATAAAGATCCAATTCTTGTGTCCGCGACTGATGGTGTCGGCACAAAATTATTAATAGCGCACGAAACCAACACACATGCCACAATAGGCATTGATCTTGTGGCCATGTGCGTTAACGATTTGATTGTCCAAGCCGCTGAACCACTCTTTTTCTTAGATTATCTTGCCACGGGAAAATTAAATCCAGAGCCTGCAGAACAAGTTTTGGAGGGAATTGCAGATGGCTGTCGGCAAGCTGGGTGCGCCCTCATAGGAGGTGAGACAGCAGAAATGCCGGGTATGTATTTACCAGGGCATTATGACCTAGCTGGTTTTGCGGTTGGTGCAGTGGAACGCAAAGCCCTGCTACCTCGAGATGATATTCAAGTAAACGACATGATTTTAGGCCTTGCATCAAACGGTCTCCATTCAAATGGTTTTTCACTAGTCAGAAAAATTATACTGGAAGCAGGGCTGGAATTTAATGGGACGTCCCCATTTGAAGAAAAACAATCACTTGCAGAATCACTTCTTACACCTACTCGTATATATGTAAAAAGTTGCCTCTCTACCATTAAATTTGGTGACGTAAAGGCCCTCGCGCACATAACTGGTGGTGGCATCATTGAAAATGTTCCCCGTATCCTCCCCAAAGAGCTTGGGGCTAACTTCTTTTCCAAGTCCTGGTATGTTCCGCCAGTTTTCAAATGGATGGCAAACGCTAGTCGGCTTTCCCCTAGAGAGATGGCTCGTACATTTAATTGTGGTATTGGAATGATAATAATTGTTTCACCAGACAAGGCCGGACCCGCATTGGATTGTCTGCGTGAACATGGAGAAACTGCCACAATCATTGGCGAAATTTGTAGAGTTCAGAAAAGCGCTCCAAGGATTAATATAAGTGAGCTTGAGGATGCTTTTATATGAATATTGGTGTTTTAATTTCTGGTCGTGGTAGTAATCTTCGATCTCTAATTGAAGCCCAAGTCGGTGGTCAACTATCGGCAGAGATTGCCACAGTCATTTCCAACGTACCAGACGCGTCAGGACTGGAAATTGCAGCTTCACACGGCATTCCTATAAAAGTGATTAACCACAAAGAATTTGATAGCCGCAAAAATTTTGAAGGAGCACTAAATAAGGCCCTAATCCTAGCAGACATAGATCTAATTTGCCTTGCTGGATTCATGCGGATTTTGAGTGATACCTTTGTAAAAAATTGGAGGGATCGGTTGATCAATGTACATCCATCATTACTGCCTTCTTTCAAAGGCCTTAACACCCATGAACGCGCGTTGGAAGCGGGAGTATGTTTCACGGGGTGCACCATCCATTTTGTCCGACCAGCCATGGATGACGGACCCATCATTCTGCAAGCTGCCATTCCAACACTACCCCAGGACACGCCTGAAACCTTGGCAAATCGTGTCCTCCAACAAGAACACATTATTTTCCCCTTGGCAGTCCGAATGATTGCGGAAGGCCGAGTAAAAGTTGAAGGTAACGTGGTTAAGATCGAGGGCGCCAGTTTTCACAGCGCACCGATTATAAACCCGTTTGAGTAGGCATTAGCCCACAATATCCAACTCGTTGAAAAAGTAGGAAATTTCCAATGCAGCTGTTTTTGGACTATCGGAACCGTGTACAGAGTTGGCCTCAATACTTTCAGCAAAATCCTTCCTAATAGTACCCTGATCAGCATTCGCCGGATTTGTGGCACCCATAATCTCTCGATTTTTGGCAATGGCGTTTTCACCTTCCAAAACCTGAACTACCACAGGTCCCGAAATCATAAATTTACATAAATCGTCAAAAAATGCTCTATCCTTATGAACTGCATAAAACCCCTGTGCTTGGTCCAACGTCAAATGAATACGCCGCTGGGCGGCTATTCGGAGCCCCACCTCTTCAAAACGCGTATTAATTTTTCCGGTAAGATCTCGTCGCGTTGCATCAGGTTTAATTATCGACAATGTCCGCTCTATAGGCATGAACTTGGGACCTTATCTGTTGCTTAAAGGAAATTGTTTTACGATGATCACCCCTAATATCTCCAACCCTTGACCGAAGAACCGCGGTTTATAAACTTATCCAACAAAACAGGCAACTAATTCTTTACAGCTAACGATCAAAATTATGAGGTCCTTGTGAAGTATTATCCCCATGTTATTACCTAATCATGCTGCAGATTAAAAACATCGCGTACCGTATCGGTGAGAGATTACTGTTTGAAAACGCTACCTTAACCGTTCCTAATAGACATAAGGTAGGGCTAGTCGGCCGAAATGGAAGTGGTAAGACGACCCTCTTTCGTTTAATCACCGGTGAAATCGAACCAGACAGTGGGTCCATTTTATTCAATCAACGATTAAAAATTGGCACGGTAGCACAGGAAGCACCATCTGACCTGAAAACACTATTGGATGTTGTCCTCGAAGCAGATACAGAAAGAAATTCATTACTCATCGAATCTAAAACGGCGTCAGACCCCTTTCGTATCGCAGAAATTCATAGCAGGCTAGCAGATATCGGATCACATACTGCGCCCTCCCGAGCTGCAGCCATTCTATACGGCCTCGGGTTCGATGAACAAATACAACACCAATCTTGCAATTCCTTGTCGGGTGGGTGGCGCATGCGCGTCGCTCTGGCAGCAACATTGTTTAGACGCCCCGACCTGTTGCTGCTCGATGAACCTACAAATCATTTAGATTTAGAATCCGTAATTTGGCTTGAAAACCATTTAGCCCGTTGGGAGGGTACGGTAATACTTATTAGCCATGAACGTAGTCTGTTAAATAATACTGTCCATGAAATAGTGCATCTAGAAAGCCGAATGCTTCAGCGTTACACCGGCGGTTACAATGATTTTGAACGCATTAGACGTGAAAAGGTGGCCCACCAAGTAAAAAGTCATACAAAACAACAAGCCGAGATAAAACGGATTAATAAATTTGTCGAACGTTTCCGATACAAAGCAACCAAGGCACGACAAGCACAAAGCCGTTTAAAGATGCTGGAACGAATGCAACCCGCTGCCTCAGTGATCGAAGATAGGACAATTAGTTTTGCATTTCCTCAACCTGATCCACTCCCCCCACCATTGATTTCTCTGGACCAAGTTCAGGTTGGATATGATGGAATAGCTGTGCTGCATAATCTTAATCTACGCATCGATATGGACGATCGTATCGCACTTATAGGACCGAATGGGAATGGCAAATCTACTTTTATTAGATTGCTTGCAGGCCGACTTAAACGGCTGTCTGGTGAATTGACCAAATCAAAGAAATTAAAAATAGGTTATTTTGCCCAACACCAGGCTGAAGAACTGACTGCCAATTCGAATGCTTTTGAACACCTCAAATTACTCCACCCAAACGAGACCGAGAACCGTCTCCGTGCCCACCTCGGGCGCTTCGGGTTTGAAGGTGAGCGGGCCAATACCAAGGTCTCCAACCTTTCCGGAGGTGAAAAGGCAAAACTACTTTTCTGTTTGATTACTAAAGAAAATCCGCAAATGGTCCTTTTGGACGAACCAACCAACCATCTCGATATAGATGCCAAGGAAGCCCTAATTGAAGCATTAAATGAATTTGAAGGAGCTATTATCCTAGTTAGTCACGACCCCCATTTAATCCGTTTAGTGGTTGACCAGCTTTGGCTAGTAGAAGACGGAAATTGCCAACCCTTTGAAGGGGATTTGGTTGACTACGAACGGCTTCTTCTCAAAAAACGTCGCGCCAACGTGTCGAGGAATGCGACGCAAATTTCGTCTTCTAAAGGCGATACAAATATAAAAAGAAAGCAACTGGGGTTAACTCGCAACAAATTATCTTCAATAAAAAGACGTGCAACAGAAGCAGAAAATAAAATGATCCAATTATCCAAAATAATAAAAGAGCTTGAATTCAGGCTGACCGAGTCAGAGACTTACAAAAAGGGTGGACTTGAGGCCAAAACAATTCAGAAAGAACTTGGATCAACAAAAAAGGCACTTTTTGACGAAGAAGCTGCTTGGCTGGATGCACAGGAAACCCTGGAGGCTGCAGGTCTGAGATTGAAATGATGGAAATGTTTGCTTATTAACTGATGTTGATTAAGCGTGAACCATCCATCTACTTGCCCCCAATGTATCAGAGATATAGGATCAATTGGCACGGTTGATAGCAGTTCCAGTGTAAATACCAACCAAGCATGAATGTAAAATCAAACGACAGGAAAGTTTTATGAAACCAATCAATGTTGGGATTATTGGTACAGGTTGGACAGGTGGGATACGCGCAAACGCCTGTTCCAAAACCCCACTCATCAATGAGTTGCACATAGCAGAGACTAACCCCGAAAGATTGAATGAAATTAAGGAACAAACAAATCCAACCTTCGCTACCAATGATTGGGAAAAGCTAATCCAACAAAAGGGTTTAGACGCAATAATTGTCTCGGCAACGCCGGAATCGACACACTACCCCATGATTAAAGCGGCCCTTGAAGCGGGCAAGCATGTATTCGTTGAGAAACCAATATCGACCACGATTGAAGAAGCAGATGAAGTAATTGCTACTGCCGAAGCAAACAATTTAAAATTTACTGTCGGGTATTCTCAGCGATTCAAACCTCGCTTTGCCTATATTAATAAAGTCCTTAAGGAAGGCTTGGCTGGTGACCCGGTGACCTGCTTAGTTAGTAGGAATGTAACCCGCGAACTTGGAAAAAAAATTACCGGCCGTTCAAAATTATCACCGGCCGCCATGGAAGCAACACACGATTTAGACTTCTTGCTTTGGTGTCTACAACCCCGCAAACCGGTACGTGTTTACTCTCAGACCTCAGGCAAGTTGTTCCGTCAACAAAGTGAAACACCAGACCATCAATGGATTTTAGTCACCATGGACGACGGTACAACTATTACAGTCGGTGCGGGCTGGATACTGCCTATCGGTTACCCCAATTATTCCCAATGTTGGATAGAAGTGATTTGCACTGAAGGCGCTTTGACTATCGATGACACACATAAAGAAGTCCAACTTAATACAACTGAACACGGCATTCGCTATCCAATGTCTTCTATGCCTGGCGAGCCCGTTGATCATGTTTTCGCCGGACCAATGCAAGAAGAAACCATTCACTTTGTTGAAGCGGTGGTTTATGACCGACCTGTGATGGTGAAACCTTCAGAAGCGCGATTGGTAATGGATGTATATATTGCTGCCGATATGTCCGACGAACTTGGTGAACCAGTGACATTACCGCGAAATGATACAAGGCAAGGTAAAAATGCCTAACCACTCGGTATTCACTGTCGGGGAAAATGCGGTATCCAAAAAGTTGAACGGCCTCAAAAATAGTTAACTTAATGTGAGGGAATTGTTAGTAACAAATCAATTGCGTAATGAACTTAGCGTTTTTTGGTTTCATTCGCTTTATAATTGGCAAAATTTCAAAGTGTAGCTACACGCTATGAAGATTAAAATAGAACTAGATAATGACGTTCGCCTCGTATGGCCTACACCCATTTTTAATAGAGCCTACCCTAACACTAGTGACATGAATACTCGACTTCTGGAAATCGTTCACCAAAAAGAGCAAGAAGACAAAGGGACCACCAAAAGTATTGTGAGTGGATGGCATTCCACAGAAGACGTTCACACTTGGCACTATCCAGAAGTTGAACGTTTGTTAGAATTTATTTCTGAGGCTGTAACTGAGTTGACAAAATTGTCAACAGGCGTGGCTGATGAAAACATGTCTGCTAACAGCACCTACATCGCCTGGGCCAACATCCTACGAAAAGGAGGGTACCATAAAGCACATACACATCCCGGCTGTACCTGGTCCGGGGTTTATTATATTGAATCTGGCTTAGATGACTCAATTGATGTTCTTGAAGATGCTGGGTCTATCGAGTTCTTCGATCCCCGTCATGGCGTCGAAATGGTCCCCACACCAGGCAATCCATTCGGACAACGAATAGGATTTACTGCCGAAAATGGTCGACTTTTGTGCTTTCCCGCATGGCTTCGTCACACGGTAAATCCTTACATGGGTAAAAGGGAGCGGGTTTCTATTGCCTTCAATGTTAGGATCGAAAAGTTTGAAACTTTCGACTAGCCTGCTAAGTTGAAAACTTTCTTCTCAATACCATAATGTGTTGATGTAATATGCCTGAAGCATCCACTTTTAATGAGTGTGTTCCCGAACTCATGATCAAGCGGGGGAAAGGACTAGTTCCCCTAATCATTGACTAGGCCGATGCAATGTCCTCTTTTATATTTAGAGAAGCCTGCGCACAAGCAAGGCGCGCAATAGGTACCCGATATGGGGAACATGAAACATAATTAAGCCCAAGCATCTTACAAAACTTGATTGACTCTGGGTCACCACCATGTTCGCCACAAATTCCAAGTTTGAGATCAGTTCTACTAGCCCTACCACGCTCAGCGGCAATTTTAAGCAACTCCCCTACACCATCTTGATCGATGGTGACAAAAGGGTCGTTTCTAAATATTCCTTTTTGAATATAGGGACCCAAGAATGTTCCGGAATCGTCGCGGCTGAGACCAAATGTGGTTTGGGTTAGATCATTAGTTCCAAAAGAAAAAAATTCAGCTTCCTCTGCGATTTCCCCCGCTCGAAGTGCCGCGCGTGGCAACTCTACCATCGTACCAATCAGATAGTTCAAAGATAAGCCCGCAGCATCTTCTACTTCTTTGGCAATTACTCCAACGACATCTTTCAATATCTTAAATTCTTCCTTAGATGCAACTAAAGGGATCATCACCTCCGTTACAACACATTCCCCGGAAGCCTTCTCAACTTCGACCGCAGCCTCAAAAATGGCGCGGCACTGCATTTCATAAATTTCCGGATACATTATACCAAGACGACAACCTCGAAGACCCAGCATAGGATTGGTTTCGTGCAAAGCAGCTACACGGGCGCGAACTTCAATCACATCGGTGCCAGCCGCTTGTGCTACTTCTTCAAGTTCTTCCTCCTTAGCAGGCAAAAATTCATGAAGAGGCGGATCCAGTAATCGGATTGTGATTGGAAGACCGCGCATTATTGTAAAAAGTTTTTTGAAGTCTTCCCGCTGGTAGGGCAATAATTTTTCAAGAGCCGAACGTCGACCAGCCTCGTCGCTTGAAAGTATCATTTCTCTCATACTAACAATCCGGACAGGATCAAAAAACATGTGCTCCGTCCTGCAGAGACCTATCCCATCGGCACCAAATTTGACTGCCGTTTTCGCGTCTTCCGGCGTTTCAGCGTTCGTTCTAACTCCCATAGTACGAAATTCATCCACCCAACCCATAAATATGCCAAATTCACCAGTTAATTCCGGCTGTATTGTATCAACAGCCCCAAACATCACATCACCACGAGTTCCATCAATAGTGATTACTTCACCCTGTCCAATAGTTTGTCCACCGGCAAATAGGCATTGTTGGGCATAATCGACACGTATTTCACCTGCACCTACAACGCAAGGCCGCCCCATACCTCGTGCTACAACCGCAGCGTGACTAGTCATCCCTCCCCTCGTAGTTAAAATACCTTGGGCAGCGTGCATGCCTCCTATATCTTCCGGGCTTGTTTCAATGCGAACAAGTATCGCCTTGCCACCCTTGGCAGCTATTGCTTCCGCTTCTAAAGATGAAAAACAGACTTTTCCACTTGCAGCCCCCGGCGAGGCAGGTAGTCCCTTCCCCAAAACATGTCGAGAGGCGTTAGGATCAAGAGTCGGATGCAGCAATTGATCTAATGCTAGTGGATCAACACGACAAATGGCCTCTTCCTTTGAGATCAAACCTGCGTTCGTCATATCAACTGCAATCTTAAGTGCCGCAGCAGCAGTACGCTTGCCACTGCGTGTCTGTAACATCCACAATTTACCTTGCTGAACTGTAAACTCTATATCCTGCATATCTTTGTAATGGGTTTCGAGTTGCTTTCGAATATTACAAATTTCGTTATAGATTGATGGCATTACCTCTTCCATAGCAGGCAATAAAGATTGGTTCCTCTTCTTTTCTGCGATGGTCAGCGTCTGCGGAGTGCGAATTCCGGCGACAACATCTTCCCCTTGGGCATTTACAAGGAACTCACCATAAAACACATTTTCACCGGTGGATGGGTTTCTGGTAAAACAAACGCCGGTAGCCGATGTATCACCCATGTTGCCAAATACCATAGACTGTACGTTCACTGCTGTACCCCACTCCTCCGGAATATCGTGGAGTTTTCGGTAGACTTTAGCACGTTCGTTCGTCCAACTCGCAAATACGGCCGCAATTGCACCCCAAAGCTGATCATAAGGGTCCTGCGGGAATGGCTTACCAATTAGATCCTCTACTTTTTCTAAATAAACAGTAACGATCGTTTGCCAATCAACTGAACCTAAATCTGTGTCAAGTACGAGACCTCGATCGTCTTTATAGTCGGCGAGGATGTCTTCAAAATTGTAGTGTTCTACACCTAGTACCACATCCCCGAACATCTGTATGAAACGACGATAGGTATCGTATGCAAATCTCTCGTCGCCACTAACAGTGGCCAAGCCTTCCACTGTTTCGTCGTTAAGGCCCAAATTAAGTACCGTATCCATCATTCCTGGCATAGAGGCTCGGGCACCAGAACGCACACTTACCAAAAGAGGGTTCTCCGGTCTCCCAAATCTCTTTCCTATTATTTCCTCAACTTTAGTCAAAGCTGAGACCACTTCATTCTTCAAACCTTCCGGTAAAGCCTCATTATTTTGTGTATATTGATTGCAAACCTCGGTTGTAATAGTGAAGCCAGGCGGAACTGGTAAACCTATGGACGACATTTCAGCCAGATTTGCGCCCTTGCCGCCCAGCAGGTTAAGCATATCAGCATCTCCCTCAACGGATGCCCCGCCAAAGGCGTAAACAAGTTTACTCAACGTTCGCCCCCTTCAATTTCAGAAAAGTCAGCGATTTGGTCAAAGGATGCTCTAATCAGGCTCAGTATCATCAATCTATTCTTTCTCACCAAAGGGTCGTCACAATTGACTGTGACGGTATTAAAAAAGGAATCAATCAAGTCACGCGTGGAAGCTAATGACCCCATTGCACCAGAATAATTCTCCTTAGCCAAAGCACTTTTTACGGTAGGTAGGATTTCAATTAAGGTTTCAGATAACGAGATTTCATTTTTTTCGGTAAGTAACCTGTGATCGAGGCCTTCAGAATAATCGTATGTTTTTTTGTCTTTTTTCTCCTCAATACGCAAAATGTTGACTGCACGTTTATAGGCTGCCAATAAATTTACACCATCATCAGTTTTCAGAAATGTTTCCAAAACGTCCACACGTGTCAAAAATCGAACAAGGTCATCTTCAATACCATTACTGAATATTGAAGATATTAGATCGTGGCGAACACCTTTTCCACGGAGATAGACCCTTAATCGGTCATAAAAAAATTGTAGGAGACCTTCTAAGGCGCTTTGCTGATTGCCACGGTAACCGGCGATGTTCCATGCATGAGAAAACGCATCCATAAGATTTAAACGGTGACTGTTCTCCACGACAAGCCTAATAATGCCTAACGCCGCTCTTCGGAGAGCATAAGGGTCTTTAGAGCCGGTAGGTTTTTCGTCGATCGCCCAGAAGCCGACTAGCGTGTCAATCTTATCTGCTAGGGCAAGGGTTACGCTAACAGGCGCCATTGGACAGAAATCAGAAGGACCAACCGGCGCATAATGCTCCTCAATGGCTTGAGCAACTTCTTTGGCCTCACCATCGTTTAGCGCGTAATACCGGCCCATTACCCCTTGCACTTCAGGAAATTCACCTACTATTGCTGTTACTAGATCAGCCTTTGCTAATTGTGCCGCACGGCCAACTAACTGTTTATTTGCGCCAACAACATCAGCTAACTCGATAGCAAGTTTGCCAACCCGGGCCACTTTTTCGGCCAGTGTTCCAAGTTTGGCGTGGAAGGTAATGGCTTCGAGACGATTAAGGCGGCTTTCTAAACTCGATTGCCGGTCTTGATCCCAAAAAAACTTGGCATCAGCTAAGCGCGAACGTAAAACTCTCTCGTTTCCGGCTATTATTGACGCACCTTGATCAGGTGTTTCCTTGTTGACGATCATAATAAATCTGGGAGCTAATGTGCCATCTGGAGCGATAAGAGAAAAATATTTTTGGTTCTTCCGCATGGTGGTGGTGAGCACTTCCTGGGGTATCTCCAAAAACGCTTCATCCATATGCCCCATTAGAGCGATTGGCCACTCGACCAGGCCAACGACCTCATCTAAAAGAGCCTGATCTTCTAAGAGCGTTAGTTGCTCTTTAGTCGCTAAAATTTCGATTTCGCCCAAAATTTTGGATCTGCGGTCCTTTGGGTCAATCAGCACATAGCCAGTTTCTAGGGTCTTTTTGTAATCGGCAAAATCCGCCACTTCTACAAGGGCATTTGTCAAGAAACGGTGAGCTGATGTCTTCCGGTCGGCTGTACAAGACCCGTAACTTACCGGAATAACGTTACCGTCAAATATGCAGATTAATGAATGTATAGGTCGGACCCACCGTTCAGTATTACCGGCCCAGCGCATACTTTTTGGCCAGGGTACCTTGGAAATCGCTTCTTCCAACAATCCCTTCAACAAAACAACTGTTTTTTGGCCCGTCTTTGAGAGTACGGCAAAATAAAACTCACCTTTCTCGGTCTTCCTTTTTTCCAGATCATTAAGAGTTAACCCAAGCCCGCCTACAAACCCATCAATCGCTTTTTTGGGTGCATCCACACGGGGACCTCTGCGTTCTTCAGAAACTTCAGGCGTGTTATTTGGCAGACCATCCACAACCACAGCGATCCGCCTCGGCGTTACGTATGAATTAGCGGAGACAAAATCTAAACCAATATCGTTAAGACCTTCCACGACTATACGTTTTAGATCCTCAGTAGCATTTTCCTGCATGCGAGCAGGAATTTCCTCTGATAAAATTTCAAGTAGAAGCTCGGGCATCAAACAATCCGTTACTCTCCAACCAACTTTCACAACACCCTTTAGCCAAAGCTCTGACTCGTGCGATATAGGCTTGACGCTCAGTCACACTAATGACACCCCGAGCATCCAATAAATTAAAATGATGGGATGCCTTAATGCACTGGTCATAAGCTGGCAGCGGCAATCTTTTATCTAGGAGAAATGCACATTCCCTCTCGGCATCTTCAAAATGGCCAACATGCATATCAGTATTGGCGTGTTCAAAATTGTGGAGAGAAAACTCTTTCTCTGCTTGTAGGAAAATATCTCCGTACTTAACGCCCATGCCATTCCAATCTAACTGGTACACATTATCGACACCTTGAACGTACATAGCTAGCCGTTCTAAACCATAGGTAAGTTCTACAGATACTGGATTACAGTCAATCCCACCTACTTGCTGGAAATAGGTGAATTGGCTGATCTCCATACCATCGCACCATACCTCCCATCCGAGCCCCCAGGCGCCCAAGGTTGGACTTTCCCAGTCATCTTCTACAAATCTGATGTCATGAAGGTTTTGATCTATTCCTAGATTATAGAGACTTTCAAGATATAACTCCTGTGCCTCAATGGGGGAAGGCTTCAGTATAACCTGGAACTGATAATAGTGCTGCAGCCGATTGGGGTTTTCACCATAACGACCATCTGACGGTCGTCTGGATGGTTGCACATAGGCGGCTTGCCAAGCCTCGGGTCCCAGTGCCCTCAACGTCGTCGCTGGATGAAACGTTCCTGCTCCCATTTCTATGTCGTACGGCTGCAAAAGGACGCAGCCGTAGTCTGCCCAATAGGACTGCAGTCTCAAGATCAGGGATTGAAAATCCTGGCCGTTTTGGGGGTCATTCCCCATCATCAAATCCAGCGTGAACCGAAAAATTGAAGGGATAGATACTTGGGCATCAAGCCTCGGTCAAGTAGCTAAAATTCTTCCCGCTGCCTTAAGCACTATTTTCTGCTGCTATTTAACTACAAGGAGGCACAAATCATGAAACACGAATTTAAATTAGTATCTATGGACCTAACCCACACTCACTTAATATCAGATTGGTAAACACTAAATCGAGGAGTAAATCCCAAATTATTCTAGCTATGTATTCTAAACGTTTCCGAAAGTAGTGTTAAGATTTACTACGGAGAGATATATCGCCCCTAACCAATAAATTGAAATTTGAACAAATATTAAATCAGCAACGGGTGAGGTATTAACCAAGTGGCAAGGGGCAGCCGTTCTTGCCACAGGATGAAGCTCCTGCATCAACGTAAGCTTCACATATTGGGCACTCCTCCAAGTCCACATTTTGCTTCTCATTCCCACCGGAAATATCACCTTTCTTTATTGATTTTTCCAGCTCTCGCCCACGACCAAATATTTTAAACCCGTACCATATTAAGGCGACAATCGATACGAGGACGAGTATTTTGGGTAAGCTGAAACCAAGCATAAGGTGCTCTAACGCTGTTTCATTGAATAGGTCAAACGGATCCGCCCTGTTTATAAACCAAAACGACCCCAAAGAGCCCGCTCTTCAGCTGCACTAATTAGTTCACCAGCCCAACTGCCCACGTTCGGACCTTGAGGCAACCACATGGTAAACTTCTGTTTAAGCCATGATTTGGGTTCGGACACGGGACGAAATTTTACCCGCTCACCGTAGCGTTCTTGCATAACGCTCGTTAGCTCTCCTATCCCATCTATAAGCCCAAGTTCCAGAGATTTACGACCCGTCCAGAATTCGCCGGTAAAAAGCTTACTGTATGGCTTCTTAAGCTTGTCACCCCTTCGAGATTTTACAATATTGGTAAATGTTGTGTAAATATCTCCTTGAAGTTCCTTCAGCCGTTTAACATCTTGTTGATTTTCCTTTTGGAATGGATCTAGCATGCTTTTATTTTTACCTTCTGTATGAACTCTCCTTTCCACACCTAATTTTTCAAGCAGTTCAACGAAGCCAAAACCCGATGAAATAACTCCGATGGATCCTACAACCGAAGATTCATCAGCGTATATTTCGTCTGCAGCACAGGCCAACATATAGCCACCAGAAGCGGCAACATCTTCCGCAAACGCAAATACAGGAATTTCTTTCTCCTCCGCCATAGCACGAATTCTTTTGAATATTAAAGAAGACTGTACTGGACTACCACCTGGCGAATTCACTTGGAGAGCTACAGCCTTAAGCTTAGGTAAGGAGAAAGCGCGTTCAATAGAACGCATAAGATCTACTGCTGTTAGACCTTGACGAATTGGATTTCCAATTTGTCCAATGACCCCAGAAAGTCTTAACACCGCAACCACCGGTTTGGGATTGCGAAATCCTGGAACTCTTAATTTTTCAAGATATTCTCTTATCATCGTAGTCAGTTAAGCTCCTAAGGACCCAGTTAACAAGATGTCTATAATATTAGCCTGTCAGCTTCTCTCAAAATTTTGGTGGCTTCAGTAGAAAATTTTTCTTTATCGTCGTATAGAACAATCCCAGTAGCTAATTTTGTTATTCCTTCTATACCTTTTCTTCCCTGAATAAGGACCCTTTTTGCCCCGTTACCCCAGATCCTTGGCCAAAGAGGAAACATTATAATCCCCCCAGCACTTTCCTCCAAGCCCGAAACGACTTCATCTCGACGATCGTAACGATGCAAGAAAGTAACTGTTCCACCGACCCGAACGTTCTGCAGTGCAAATTTTATCCAGTCCGTAAGCGCAGCTTTTCCTTCAACATATGCAATTTCTTTTTGTAGATTAGGTGACGAAATTACGTTTTGTCTATTAAGATGAGGCGGATTTGCCATAACATGATCAAAAAGAAATGCACCAATACATTTCGGAGGAGACAAGAGATCACCTTGGAGAAAGGAAACAGTGTGACTAAGCGTGTTTAGTTCAACACTTTTAGTTGCCAAATCAACCAAATCTAATTGCAACTCCAGTCCTATTACTTCAACTTTCGGTACACGAGCCGCAAGACAAAGGGAAGCAGCACCCGTCCCACTTCCTATTTCTAAAACTTTTTCACCGGGACAAGCCGGAATACACGCTGCTAAAAAGACAGGATCAATAGCCGCTCGATACCCTCTTTCTGGCTGAAACAACGTAACCCGTCCGTTTAAAAAACTATCTTGGCTCAATAATCCAAACGTCATCCAGCAGCCTCTCCTTTCCCACCTACACCTTGTGAGAAAAGTAAGTTCTTTTTAATCACTATGACTCAACAAGGATTGATATAGATCCTGCATCAAGCAAAGGCTGGTGTCATCTATAAGTTCAATAAAATCAATCTAGTTTATTTTTTAATGTCTGGGCTAGAAAAAAAACTTATACAATTTTATTTATTTATTTATAAGTGCCCTTCTAACGCCAACATTTACAAACCAATAACAAGACTAGCTTGACCAATTGAGAGTTCGCCCCATATGCTCAATGAGTAATACGATAACATCAAGCTAGTGTAGATACTCTTGAAAAGGAAAAATTCCTGTGGGAATTGTTGTCAACCTTGAGAGCGCAAAAAACCAAAGCCCGTCGTTAGACCTCATGGTCAACCTAACAAACAAAGACCTTCTAAACGTCAATGAGTTAATCGTCAGGTGCATGAATAGTCCGGTAAACTTAATTCCACAAATTGCGGGTCACATCGTTGCTGCCGGAGGAAAAAGGATACGACCCATGATGACACTTGCGGCGGCCCGACTATGCGGTTACCGCGGTAATCGACATATCGCTCTTGCAGCATGTGTCGAATTTATTCACACAGCTACGCTACTCCATGACGACGTTGTCGACGAGAGCAACCTCCGAAGAGGTCTGGCCTCAGCAAATGTTGTGTGGGGTAATCAAGCGAGTGTACTGGTTGGTGATTTTCTATTCAGCCGGGCATTTGAGTTGATGGTTGATGACGGTTCCCTTGATGTTTTACGGGTTCTTTCTAGCGCATCATCAGTGATTGCTGAGGGTGAAGTTCAGCAACTTACAACCTCTAACAATACAGAAACCGGTGAGACCGCGTATATGGAAGTTATCCGATCTAAAACAGCGCAATTATTTTCGGCCGCTTGCCGTATAGGCGCACTTGTAGCCGAAAGGCCCAAAGTGGAAGAAGACGCTTTAGAAACATACGGCATGAATTTAGGGAT
>PTLH01000033.1 GCA_002938035.1 Alphaproteobacteria bacterium MarineAlpha3_Bin6 | reverse complement strand
CACTGTGGAAAACAATGCTAATACACTAAACCAAATTTCGGCGCGCCTAGATAGCCTTGGCAATGATATAAACTTTCGCATTACCTCAATCGAGCAACGTCTCAATTTTCTTACCCGTAATCCTCAAGCTGCCCAGCAGGATATGGCCTTTCCATCAAGTCCTTCATCTGTTCAGACACTCACACCACCTCGTTTGACAGCGGTACCAAGACCAAAGGGTGTCCACCAAATTGGACCATCGACAGGGGGTGTTACTTTGGGTAATCCACAAGGAACACTCGGTACGATTACACAAAGGGATCTTAATACTGCTCGTAGACAAAATAGTGCTAACGCAATTGGAACTATTGACCAGGCTCTGCGGCCAACAAATCTGGGGGCTGCCGTCTCACAACAGTCCAAACTTCCTGAATCAAATTTGCCAGCAGGGACACCAAAGGAACAGTATAAATTTGCATTCGGTTTGGTTCGTAAACAGGAATTTAGTGATGCTGTTAAAGCTTTAGAAGAATTTATCAAAACCTATCCAACTGAGCCCCTGACCACTAATGCTCGGAACTGGCTTGGCCGGACGCACTACGTACGTAAAGATTACCGAAGTGCCATAGAAGTATTTTTGGCTGCATATAAGGTTCAGCCAAAAGGAAAAAAAGCTGCCGATAATTTGTTTCGTTTAGGTCTTTCTTTAGCGGCTTTGAAAAAAAATAAAGAAGCCTGTGCAACTTTTTATAAGCTTGATCAGGATTTTCCAGATAGTAATTCAATCATTAAGAAACAGTTGGTTCTGCAACGGAAAAAGATTGGGTGTGGATAGAGGTTTTAACACTATTACCAGTAGTCTAAAAGTATCGCCAATCTCGGAACCGGAATTCGATATACTTTTTTCGCCCATTTTAGTGAAGGATGTTAGCCAAATTGCCGTCGGTGTTTCCGGCGGTCCCGATAGTTTAGCATTATCCTGGCTGCTTCATCGCTGGTGTGAACAAATTGGTATACGGCTAATAGCGTTGACCGTCGATCACCGCCTGAGGCCAAATTCTAGCAAAGATGCCCGGAATGTATTTTTGTGGCTAAAAAGTTGGGGTTTAAATTGTATAATTCTCCCTTGGGTTGGGAACAAGCCCAGTACGGGTATCCAGGAAACTGCACGGATAGCTCGATATAAATTAATGATAGACTGGTGTATCGAAAACGGCGTTCGGGATTTAGCGCTGGCCCATCACCAGGAAGACCAAGCGGAAACATTTTTAATGCGTCTTAGTCGTGGCAGTGGCATCGATGGGTTAGCCTGTATGCGAGAGGTAACCTTAAGGGAAGGTGTTCGCCTGCTTCGTCCTCTTCTTACAGTACCCAAAAGTCGGCTCCGGGCTACTCTCAAATCCCAAAATCAGGAGTGGTTGGAAGATCCTGCAAATTCAAATCCAGCCTTTACTCGGACATTAATTCGAGACCTATCAATTTTACTAAGTGAACGGGAAGTGGGTACGCAACGTTTGGCCCACCTATCCGAACAATTTGGACGAATAAGAGTTAGATTAGAAGAGCTTACACGGTTGGTAGTTGATCGGGCTGCTATAATACATTCTACGGGTTGGGCCACCATTAATGGTGAACTCCTAATACATTTGCCAGACGAAATTGGCCGTCGGGTTATGATTTTCCTGTTACAAAGTATCGGCGGGCGAAGTTATCCTCCTCGGCGCAAGCGACTTGACCGCATTATGACCTTTATCAAGGATCCAGACCATTGCACGGCCTTTTCATTAGGCGGGTGTTCAATCAGTCGCCAAGACCATCAGTTTACCATTTTGCGCGAGGAATTACGTCAAACAGCCGCCTCGCCAATATTTTTTGCGGGTTCTGTGATGTGGCGTGGCATATTTAGGTGCACTTTCGAAGGGGGTCCTGAAGGAGGCTCACTACTAACGGCCCTGGCACCCCTTGGTCGAAAGGGGTGGGCGCAGTTAGTTCATGAACAGCCTGAAGTGAGAAATTCCAATATAGCTTATCCTGTTGCTCTAACCCTTCCAGCTTTGTTTGACGTGCGCGGTGTGGTAAACGTCCCACATTTAAATTACAACCGCAAAGATTACAACACAGGCTTAAATTCAACGAATTTAAAGTTTATTTCCGCAAAATTCGTATCATTGGAAGAGAGATAAATTTCCGCTAATACTTGTGGAGTTTCTTGTTTAAACTATCTTATTCGTAGTTTGGAATTTATAATTTGGAACAGTTAATTGTATTGGTATGTTAATACTGCGAGACTTGGAGTTGAACTATAAATTAGAGTAATTTGAGCAAACGACAAAATTATAGCAGAATACCGCATACTTTGAAGGAAGGTCTTGGCTTTGAATATTCGAAAGAATTTAGTTGTATGGGTTGTGATTGCCCTTGTGGTTTTTACTTTATTCAATTTATTCCAGAATAAATCTAATCGTGAACCACATCAAACTACATCCTATTCGGAATTTCTTAGTGCTGTAGGGAGTGGTGACGTAAACGATGTTACGATGCAAGGTGGTAAAATCACTTATCACGATGGTGCAGGTAGGGCTTTCCGCACCTTTGCACCTGACGATCCCTCACTTATACAAGGTCTTACAGAAAAAGGGGTTCGCATTACTGCTCTACCCGTAGAAGAGGAAGTACCTTCTCTTTTTGGGATTATTCTTTCCTGGCTTCCGATGATCATTATCTTAGGCGTATGGATATTTTTTATGCGCCAAATGCAGGGTGGGGGCGGCAAAGCCATGGGCTTTGGGAAATCTCGGGCCCGTTTGCTTACGGAACGTTCCGATCGAGTGACATTTGAGGATGTAGCTGGGATTGATGAAGCCAAACAAGAATTAGAAGAAATTGTCGACTTTCTAAAAGATCCAGCAAAATTCCAACGACTTGGTGGTAAACTACCAAAGGGGTGCCTCCTAGTTGGACCACCGGGAACGGGTAAGACGTTGCTAGCCCGTGCTATCGCGGGAGAGGCCAATGTGCCGTTTTTCACAATTTCTGGATCTGATTTTGTGGAAATGTTTGTTGGTGTAGGCGCTAGCCGTGTCCGGGATATGTTTGAACAGGGTAAAAAGAACGCGCCGTGCATCATATTTATTGATGAATTAGACGCTGTAGGTCGTCACCGTGGTGCGGGGTTAGGTGGTGGTAATGACGAACGCGAGCAAACTCTTAACCAGTTATTGGTTGAGATGGATGGGTTTGAATCTAATGAAGGGGTAATACTAATTGCTGCAACCAACCGCCCTGATGTGCTTGACCCGGCTCTCCTCCGGCCTGGCCGATTTGACCGCCAAGTCGTCGTACCCAACCCAGATATTATTGGGCGAGAAAAGATTTTAAAAGTGCATATGCGCAAGGTTCCTCTAGCACCTGACGTCGACGGTAGAGTAATTGCTCGAGGTACACCCGGGTTTTCGGGTGCAGACCTTGCAAATCTGGTGAATGAAGCGGCCTTGTTAGCTGCTCGCATTGGCAAACGTATGGTAACCATGTCGGAATTTGAAAATGCAAAAGACAAAGTAATGATGGGCGCTGAAAGACGTTCAATGGTTATGGATGATGATGAAAAAAAATTAACCGCGTACCACGAAGCTGGCCATGCGATTGTCGGTCTTAACGTGCAAAAACATGATCCACTGCATAAGGTAACGATCATTCCTCGCGGGCGTGCTCTTGGAGTGACCATGTCGCTTCCGGAAAAGGATCGTTATAGTTACTCTAAGCTAGAGTTAATATCAAAACTGGCGGTGATGTATGGTGGTCGTATAGCGGAGGAGTTGATATTTGGCCCTGAAAACGTAACTACGGGTGCGGGGAATGATATTCAGCAGGCCACGGAGATGGCTCGCCGTATGGTTACCGAATATGGCTTTAGTAACGAGCTTGGTCCTTTGCGCTATTCAGATAATGAGGAAGAGATCTTTCTGGGGCATTCTGTGGCTCGTAGTAAAAGTGTTTCAGATGAAACTGCTGCCTTGATTGATAAGGAAGTTCGTAGACTAATTGAAGATGCCGAGACAACAGCGCGTAGAGTATTAACAGAAAAAGGCGGGGATCTTGAAAATTTGGCGACAGCCTTACTGGAGTATGAGACCTTATCTGGCAGCGAGGTAGATGCTCTCCTTAAAGGCGAACCTATATTTCGTCCGGACCCTGATGACGATGTTTCGAGTGGGCAGGTTAAGTCTTCTGTACCCACGAGTGGGGTGGTTAGTAAGGACTTTGAGGACAAGCCATCTTCCGGGCTCGATCCTGAACCTCAGCCAGAGGGTTAGGAACTTTATACTTTTGACCTTTGGAAACGGTGGCTTTCCTTCTTTCGAACAGCATTTTGCTTTAACCGTAGGTAAGGTTTAATGATGACCGGCCACTTTGCAGGTTTGCCACTGGATCACCCCCTTATTATGGGAATAGTTAATGTTACACCTGATAGTTTCTCCGATGGTGGAGAAACATTTGACCATAAACTAGCAATTGAACGGGGATTTAAGCAAATTCAAGAAGGAGCGGATATCATTGATGTAGGCGGAGAGTCTACGCGCCCCGGATCAGTGCCCATATCCCTAGAAGAAGAAATTAAGCGTGTTCTCCCGGTGGTAAAAGCCTTGGCTGAGGAGGGTTCTGTTGTCTCAATCGATACTCGTCGTTCAAATGTTATGAGAAAGGCGTTAGATGGCGGTGCTAAAATTATTAATGATATCTCTGCCTTGACCCAAGATGCATGCTCTTTGAAGATTGCGGCTGCTAGTGAGGCTTCAGTAGTACTCATGCATATGAAGGGTCGCCCTTACTCCATGGCCAATAATGCCGAATACGTTAACGTGGTTAAAGAGGTGAATGAGTATCTTGGTAGCCGAATTATGGCTTGTCTGGGTGCGGGCGTAGAAAAACACCGTATTTGTATTGATCCAGGTATTGGATTTGGAAAATCACCTAAACATAATTTTCAAATACTTGATAATATACCGGAATTCTTGCAGCACTCGTGCCCTGTTATGGTCGGCGTTTCTAGAAAGTTTGGGCTGCATAAGGCTTCAGATCATCGGTTAAAGGAGTCTATTTCCCTTGCCCTTAAAGCGGTTCAGAATGGGATTAGCATATTGCGGGTTCACGACGTTGCAGAAACTCGCCGCGCGTTAAACGGTTTGATTGCGGACCGAAATGATATGAAACAAAAGTTTTACTGACGAGGTCACCTTCCTACTGTATTACCCAAGATAGTGTGTTTTAAATATTGTAAACCCATCCGGAACTCTGGGATGCAAAATAAGCTATTCGGAACTGACGGTATTCGCGGTACAGCGAACGTTGAGCCTATGACAGCTGCAACGGCATTGAAGGTTGGAATGGCTGCCGGGTTTCTGTGTACAAGAGGTAAACATCGCCACCGGGTGGTGATTGGTAAAGATACCCGGCTGTCTGGTTATATGATTGAACCTGCATTAACTTCTGGCCTAGTTTCTGCCGGTGTAGATTCTATTTTAGTGGGGCCAATGCCAACACCAGCGGTTGCGATGTTAACTCGCAGTCTTCGAGCCGACTTGGGGGTCATGATCTCTGCTTCTCACAACTCCTACGAAGATAATGGGATAAAAATATTTGGGCCAGACGGCTATAAAATTTCAGATGAAATGGAATCAATTATTGAAGAGCGCATTAATAATGAAATGTCTTTCGATTTGGTGTCACCCCGTGATCTGGGGCGGGCTCTTCGGCTTGATGACGCTCAGGGCCGTTATATAGAATTTGCAAAACAGACTTTTCCCAAGGGCCAAACACTTGAAGGACTTAAGGTGGTAATTGATTGCGCAAACGGCGCGGCCTACAAAGTCGCTCCGACAGTATTGCAAGAACTCGGGGCTGAGGTTGTACCGTTAGGTGTAACACCCGACGGTATAAATATTAATAAGGGATGCGGTTCAACTTACACCGAATTAATGACTGACTGTATAGTGGCCAGTGGGGCTGATGTTGGTGTTGCTCTTGATGGCGATGCAGATAGGTTATTGATTGCAGATGAGAATGGTGAACTGGTTGATGGTGACTTGATAATCGGGGTAATTGCGGCGTCTTGGAAAAAAGAAAACAGGCTGACAGGCAAGACCGTGGTTGCAACTGTCATGTCCAACTCGGCTTTGGAGGATTATCTTCGAGACGAAGGGTTAACTTTACAACGTGTTCAGGTGGGCGATCGTTATGTTGTTCAGAGAATGCGCTCAGGAAATTGTAATCTTGGGGGTGAACAGTCTGGTCATATTGTCCTGTCGGATTATTCTACAACTGGCGATGGGCTAATGGCTGCTCTTCAAGTTCTGCATATTATCCAAGCTTCAGGAAAGCCGGCTAGCCAGGTTTGTCGTCCCTTTGAACCAAGACCTCAATTGCTAGAGAACGTTAAACTGAACATTGGAGACCCATTAAAGGTAGACGCGGTTAAACAAGTGATAGCAGAAAGTGAGAGAAGATTATTAGGCAAAGGTAGACTTTTGATTCGAAAATCAGGAACTGAACCGTTAGTCCGAATAATGGCGGAAGGTGAGGATAGAACTTTGATTGCATCTGTTGTAAACGAGATTGTTAGCGAAATCGAGAGGGTTGTCTAAGATAGTTAATGTATCAAAGTCTAAAAGGTTACTAAGGTGAAAGGACGCGTTCTAATCGTGGCTGGATCAGACTCCGGTGGAGGCGCTGGCGTACAGGCAGACATTAAAACTGTTACAGCCCTCGGCGGTTACGCCATGACGGCCATTACAGCTCTGACAGCGCAAAATACTGAGGGGGTGTTTGGGATACACGGTGTTCCCGCGCCATTCGTAGCCCAGCAGATGAAGGTAGTGCTGGATGATATTGGTGCGGATTGTATCAAGATTGGCATGCTTCATCGTCCAGACATTATTAGAGCTGTAGTGGATGTCATTAACGCAAATTGTATGAACGTTCCTGTGGTAGTGGACCCTGTAATGTTTGCCAAGGGCGGGGCATCGTTATTGGACGACGATGCCGTGACAGCGTTAAAAGAGAATATTGTACCTATGGCTACCCTACTGACGCCTAACATTCCCGAAGCTGAAGCGTTGGCAGGAATGTTAGCTAGCCACAAGGATCAGGCAGAGACGCTCGCCAGGCATCTATTAACACTGGGGGCGCGGTCGGTCCTTTTGAAGGGTGGCCATAGAGATGGCGATGTGGTGCATGACCTTCTGATAAGACCCAGTGGTGCTGCAGATATATTTTCTACTTCGAGAATAAACACTGTTAACACCCATGGAACTGGATGCACTCTGGCATCGGCAATTGCTGTTGGTCTGGCGCAAGGTATGGAGCTTCTTGATGCGGTTAGACGCGGCCGTAATTATGTGATTGAAGCTATACGAACGGCTCCCGGCTTTGGCCAGGGTCATGGTCCCTTGAATCACACTCATCCTCTAACGAACTTTTAAATATTGTTAGGAAGAACTTATCAATATAGAAGTTGACTGAATGTGCGCATTCTTCGAATGTGCCAGCGTCAACTATTCTGTTTTTGGACTCTGTGGAACGATATGCCCGAGAAGGCGACCCTAGCCCAATTGGAAATGGCCCAGGCAGTGGTCTACGATTACTTGAAGCCGACGCCTGAAATTTGTTGGCCTCTTTTATCCCAGCGTTGTGGTTGTGAGGTTTGGGTTAAACACGAAAATCACACGTCGATTGGAGCATTCAAAGTTCGAGGGGGCCTCAACTACCTAAATGATTTATGCAAAAATAATACACCCGTTTCCGGCATAATCTCCGCTACACGGGGTAACCATGGCCTAAGCCTGGCCTTCGCGTGTGCGCAGAAAGGCATCCCTCTTACGATAATTGTGCCAATGGGTAACAATCCGGAAAAAAACCAGTCAATGAAAGCGCTTGGTGCCGAGTTACTAGTATTCGGTCAGGATTTTCAAGAAGCGCGAGAACGTGCTGAGGTTATTGCTGCCGATAAGGGGCTTCATTTAATTGGTGCATTTCATCCACTCTTGATGAGAGGGGTGGGGACTTATGCTATGGAGTTTTTCTCTCAAGTTTCTGACTTAGATAAAGTTTATGTACCCATCGGCCAGGGGTCGGGCATTTGTGGTACTATCTCGGCACGGGACGCTCTCGGTCTTACAACAAAAATTGTTGGTGTTGTCGCGGAAAATGCCGCTTGTTATGCCTTATCCTTTGAACAAAAAACGTCTGTTTCTACTGAAACAGCCGATACCATTGCTGATGGGCTAGCTTGTCGAATTCCTGACCAAGCTGCATTGGAGATAATCCTGCAAGGTGCTGATAATGTCGTCACGGTTAGTGACCAGGAAATCCGATGTGCCATGAAATACTATTATACGGATACTCACAATGTTGCCGAGGGAGCAGCAGCGGCTCCTTTGGCCGCCTTGTTAAAAGAAAGGGAACAACTTTCTGGCAAAGCTGGGAAGAAAGTAGGCTTGGTGCATTCCGGTGGCAATGCCGATACTAAGCTTCTTATATCGGTATTAGAAGATTGAAGTTATGACTGAAGAGTTATTTCGAGTGGATTCCTATTTAATGTCCTGCGAGACCTCAGTGGTCTCTGCAGATGAGGCGGGGATAGAACTTGACCACACCGTTTTCTATTCGATGGGAGGCGGACAGCCAGGTGATCAGGGTATCTTAAGATTAATTAACGGCAGGGAAATAGAAGTAGCTGATTGCCTTAAGGATCGAGATACAGGCCGACACCTTCATATACCTGTAGGGGAAGTTATCCTCCCGGATCCGGGGGATAACGTTACAGCTATTTTAAATTGGGATCGACGCTACCGCCTTATGAAGATGCATTCTTGTCTTCATCTCCTTTGCTCATTGATTGATGGCGGCGTTACCGGCGGTCAAGTGGGTGAGTGGAAAAGCCGCCTTGATTTTGATCTGCCAGATACATCACTTGATAAAGAACAATTGACCATGGAACTCAACCAGTTGATCTCAGAGGATCACCAAGTTACCTGTTCGGCCATTACTAGCGAAGAGTTGATCGCCAATCCCGAACTCGTGCGGACAATGTCGGTTCAGCCGCCAACTGATGCCGGTAGCATACGTGTGATCGGTATATCAGATGTGGACTTACAACCCTGTGGTGGTACTCATGTTAAGACAACTGCAGAAATTGGTAGAGTCAGGATTGGAAAGGTAGAAAACAAAGGAAAACATAACCGCCGGATCAATGTTCATTTAGAGGAGTAAGTTAATGGCTTTGAAAATCAAGGGAGCACGTGTGCCATGGGACATGGAGGCTGTTAAAGGACTTTTTATCGAATATCAGAAATGGCTTAAGCTTGATCTGTGATTTCAAGGCTTCGAGGAAGAACTGGCAAGTTTGCCAGGAAAATATGCGGAACCAGATGGCAAGGTTTTACTCGCTTGGGATAATGACAAGATCGCCGGCGGGGTCGCACTTCGGCCGTTAGATGAGGTCGGTGTTTGCGAGATGAAGCGGCTTTTTGTGCGTGAACCCTGGCGGGGACAGTCAGTAGGTTTTAGGCTTACTGATCAAATTATAGAAGTAGCGAGAGGGTTGGGTTATATAAGGATGCGGCTGGATACAGAAAAACGTCTGGAGGCCGCCATCAATCTTTATCGGAAATTTGGGTTTTCACAAATCGACCGATATTATAATAACCCTCTCGGAGACATCCTTTATATGGAAAAAGAATTAAATTGATTTGATCTAAAGGCTATATCTGTCATGAGCGATTACAAGATTTCCCTTATCCCGGGTGACGGGATCGGTAAGGAAGTAATGCCGGAAGGTGTTCGGGTTTTGGAGGCCGCCGGTCGTAAGTTCGACATCCAATTTGGTTGGAAGGAATACGATTGGAGTTGCGAGACGTTTCATAGGACAGGGCGTATGATGCCAGAAGATGGCATTGAACAGGTGCGCTCGTGTGATGCTATCTATCTTGGCGCCGTCGGTTACCCGGGCGTGCCTGACCATGTCTCTTTGTGGGGGCTACTTATTCCCATCAGGCGTGAATTTAACCAATATGTCAATTTGAGACCGGTGAGACTATTTCATGGCGTACCATGCCCATTGGCGGGTAGGGAGGCAGGTGAAATTGATTTTATGATTGTTCGGGAAAATGTGGAGGGCGAATATTCGGAAGTAGGAGGGAGACTGTATAGCGGTACTGACGATGAAATGGCAATTCAAGAGAGTATCTTTACGCGCAAGGGGGTGGATAGAATTTTAAAATACGCATTTGATTTGGCGGAAAGCCGTTCCGCTAAGCATTTGACTTCTGCCACCAAGTCTAACGGTATTATCCACACGATGCCCTATTGGGATGAGCGGCTGGTAGCCATGGGTAAGAATTATCAAAATGTCACTTGGGACAAGTTTCATATCGATATATTGACGGCACATTTTGTTCTGCACCCGGATTGGTTTGATGTAGTTGTTGGAAGTAACTTATTCGGAGATATCCTGTCAGATTTAGGTCCTGCAATTACTGGTACAATTGGCATCGCGCCATCGGGAAATATCAATCCAGAGGGCGCGCATCCGTCCATGTTTGAGCCCGTTCACGGCTCAGCGCCGGATATTGCTGGTCAGAACATTGCCAATCCGATCGGGCAAATTTGGTCTGGTGCTATGATGCTGGATCATTTTGGGGAGAACACTGCAGCTGCAGCCATAGTCCAAGCTATTGAGGTCGTGTTAGAGGATGGCTCCTGTAAAACACCTGACATGGGTGGCACAGCAACTACTACTGACTTGGGAAAAGCTATTGAAGGTAGTCTGTAGGAAATTTTCTGTATCATACTATCCTCCTACCGTGTAGCAGTTTCCTGTACGGTAATTTGTTGAATTCAGAGCAATTCTTTGTAAGGTGATCCTATGCATGTCGTTGCCGTCGAGACCAATCACGTCGCCATGTGGATTACCTTCGCTCTTATCATTGGTGCTCTCGTTTTATATGCATTTGAATACCTACCGGTGGAGATCACGTCGCTAGGGGTGCTTAGTGCATTTATGGTCTATTTCCATTTTTTCCCGATTGCTGGAGCCGATGGCCGTAATCTCCTAAGCGCAGAAAGAATTATCTTAGGCTTCGCAAACTCAGCTTTGATTACAGTGTTGGGGCTTTTGGTGATTGGCTATGGAATGGTTAGAGCCGGGATCCTAGATAGGTGCGCTCGCATTGTCATGGCAGCCGGTGGGGGGCGAGGGTGGGTCACCATTTTGATAACTCTAGTGGTCGTTTTAGTAGTAAGCGGTTTCCTTAATAATATCCCGGTAGTGGTAATATTCATTCCTATCATGGAAGCTGTCGCAGCCCGATATGGAACATCACCCAGTAAAGTAATGATGCCACTAAGTTTCGTAGCAGTTTTGGGTGGCATGACTACTCTTATTGGATCTGGAACTAATCTTCTTGTCTCAGGTGCGCTTGAGGAGCTTGGTGAAAAACCGTTTTCATTTTTCCAATTTGTCGTACCGGGTGTCGTGATGGCGTTAGTTGGATTGGCATTTATTTTGATCGTAGTGCCAAGATTATTAAAAGATCGTGCATCCTTCTCACAGAATTATATGGAGGCTGATGGCAAGCATTTCCTTGCTCAGATAACAGTAGGCGCAGGATCTGAATTAATTGGACTTGAGTCCAAAAACGGTATCTTCGGTGCCTATCACGATATGACGCTACGCGTCATTGAGCGGGGTGAAGAAGCATATTTGCCACCATTTGAAGATATTACCCTTGTTGAGGGGGACGTGTTGGTGGTTTCTGCGACCCGAGCAGCATTACAAGAGGCTTTGGCACATGATCCTCACCTTTTGGTACCGGAACTTCGAGACGGTAAAGAGGAAGAAGATCTGCGTTGGCAGGAAGGGGACCGAGTGTTAACCGAGGTGATGGTCAAGCCGGCCTCACGTATGGTTGGGCAAAACCTATCTATGATAGGTTTTCGATACAACACCCATTGTGTCGTGTTAGGGGTCCAACGTCGAGCCCGCATGATGAGAACACGGATTACCGAAATTCTGTTCGAGGAGGGCGATATTCTTTTAGTTCAAGGACAGCCACAGGATATTACTGC
Source organism: Alphaproteobacteria bacterium MarineAlpha3_Bin6 (assembly GCA_002938035.1). Lineage (GTDB taxonomy): Bacteria > Pseudomonadota > Alphaproteobacteria > Rhodospirillales > UBA2165. The sequence goes on along the minus strand of PTLH01000033.1, from coordinate 6,516 downwards.
ACTGCGGAGAAGTGATGACGTAGTATTACTGGAGTGGTCGGCTGAAGAATTACCAGCCTTGGATCATGCCAAACGAGCAATTCTTATTTTTGGCACGGTGATCATTTGCGCGGCAACTGGGCTTTTACCAGTGATGGTTGCTTCTCTATTGGGCGCTGCAGCCATGGTTGCAGCGGGCGTAATGAGTCTAGAGATGGCGATTCGCTCCTTAGATTCTAAAATTTTTACCATGATCCCAGCGGCCCTATCCATGGGTCTTGCAATGCAGGTGACGGGTGGTGCCGCTTATCTTGCTCAACATCTAATCTCAGTTCTTGACGGTGCACCCATACCCGTTATTCTTTCCGCGTTCTTTCTTTTGGTGGCAGTTCTATCCAACATCATTAGTGCAAAAGCGGCGGCAGTTTTATTCACACCAATAGCAGTAGGTATCTCTCGAGAGCTCAATGTTCCGGTGGAAGCCTTTGCTGTGGCTGTGGTATTTGCCGCAAATTGTGCAATCGCGACACCAATCGGCTACCAGACAAGTTTGATGGTCATGGGGCCTGGCCATTATACATTTATAGATTTTGCCCGCGGTGGTATTCCTTTAATTATAGTCTTATGGGTTGCCTTTACATTGTTCGCACCTTGGTACTATGGATTAAGCTAAACCTGAATCCTCACATAATTTTCTTATGATAAATGTTTTTCAGATGATGTGTTTCGGCACAGCTAAAAATATGGAGGGCAGCAGAAAATGCTAAAGCTCTACAAATTTGGTAATTCCGTCTGCGCACAGAAGGTTCTTATGACCCTGGACGAGAAAGGGTTGGATTTTGAAACCCAGGACATCAATCTATTCAAGAACGAACAATACAACCCAGAATATCTAAAACTTAACCCGAAAGGTGTAGTACCTACCTTGGATCACGACGGTAATATTATCATAGAGTCTACACTAATCTGTGAGTATTTAGATGATACCTTCCCTAGCCCTTCACTCGTACCAAAGGATCCATTTCTGCGGAGCCAAATGCGGCTCTGGAGTAAGGCCGTTGACGAGGGAATTTTTGAAGCAACCCGCGAGATTACGTTTGCATCTGTCTTTCGGGAAAAAATGAAGGATATGTCCCCGGATCAGCGAGAAAAACGTTATCAAAATGTAGGAGATCCTGAACGTCGCGCACGCTACATTTCAACCTATGAAAACGGCGTCGAATCGCCTTATGTTCGAGACGGCATAGCGAAATTTGAAAAACTCTTCAAAAATATGGAAACGACGTTAGCCGATGGACGGAAATGGCTTTTAGGGGATGGCTACACTTTGGCTGATATTTCTATAACCCCGTTTATTGCAAGGTTATATTATCTGGCTCTATTGGAAGTTTGGCTGGAAGAACGTCCCTGCGCAACAGCCTGGTGGGAGCGAGCCAAATCACGACCAAGTTATGAAGTTGCTATTGGCCATGCTCTGACCGAAATTCAAAAAATTGAAATGGAAACCTATGGGGTGAAAGCTCGTGAAACAATAAGATTACGACGGGATCAATACCTAGGGAGTTACTAATGGAGCTTTGGATTTGGGCATTCGTTGGAGGCCTGGTTGGCACTTCTGTAATGGATGTAGGTGCTCGAGGGGCTTGCTAAGTTAGGTGTCAATGATGCTCTTGGGAGCTTCTTGGCCGTTGGGGAGTCGGTTTTGCCCGGTTCGAATTCGTTATTGATGGTCATAAGGAGATGAAATCCCCCGAAACGCTTTTTGAATCGCGTCTCGGCATCGCATTTCATTATATTTTCGGTGGAGGGGGAGTGGCACTGGTTTATCCAGCTTGGTTTGCCTACACAGATTTTGCATTTCCAGATAATCAAATTGGTCCGGGTTTAATTTTCGGGGCCCTGTCTGTTGGGTTGACTTGGTTCTTACAATATCCTTGTTTTGGATTTGGTGTTTTTGGCCGACGTGGTCCTGAAGGGTCTAGTACAATATTACCGCCTATTTTTCTACATTCGTTGTATGGACTTAGTATTGGTGTCGTCTTGCAATCCAGGCTTCAGGTATGTTGATAAGTTGATTTTGTAAAACTACACAGAAATTTGACTGCTCTTCGTGCACAGGTTAACCGGGTGGACTAAATCATTTTTAAAGACATTCAATTTTATTTTCTTCACTAGTTAACGCCCCGGGGGCAATACTTGTCTGTTGTTCTTGAAATTTCACTACCGGTCTTTGGGTTAATATTGTGCGGGTATGTGGCCGGCATAACGGGCATATTAGGGAAACAATCTGCTGCTGCATTGAACGGATTTGTTTTTTATTTTGCGTTACCGGCTCTATTATTCGGATTTACCGCCCAAGCTCCCTTAATCGTAATTCTTAACTGGAACTTTATCGGATCAATTTTCTTTGGTTCTCTTGCCACTTATATCGTTGCATTAATCATTGGATGGAGCGTATTTGGTTTTCGATTGCCAATTATCGGAATTGCAGCTCTTAGCAGTGTATTTGCCAATACAGGGTATTTGGGAATACCACTATTCCTTACAGCTTTCGGTCCAGATCAAGCAGGCCCAGCGATTGTCGCTACAGTAACTGTAAATATCGTGTTTGTGGGTGGAACCATTTGTTTTCTGGAATTGGCAGGAAATAATAAAGCAACACCAGCGGCTACAATGATTAACGTTTTCAGAGCACTCGCTAAAAATCCGCTAATTAGTGCCCCAGTTTTAGCTCTACCGTTTACAATTTTCGGCATTCAACTACCGGTATTAGCATCTCGTTTCCTTGATTTATTGGGCTCCGCCGCCGCACCTGCTGCCCTTTTCGCTATTGGAATGTCTTTCGTTGAAAGAACTGTTAAATCGCGGCAGAGAGAAATAGGTGTTTTTGTTCTGATTAAGATGCTCGTTCACCCATTTTTTACTTGGGTAATGGTGACCTATTTTTTTGAACTTGAATCTTTCTGGGCATCTTCGGCAATATTGCTTTCCGCTCTCCCTACAGCTGCCATGGCATTTGTGATTGCTCAAGAGAAGGGGGCATATGTCGGCGAAGTTTCTAGCACTATTGTACTAACAACAATCATTTCGGTAGTTACTATTTCAGCCCTGCTAGTGATATTTCCGAATTGAATCGGATTAGATCTCCGCTGCTTGTTGAATATGTCAAGTCATGACTAAGTATTGAACAATATGGCTTTGTTCGTGGGGTTGACATTAATCTGGTTAGAAAAAAATAAATCCAGGATACATCAACGAATTTTTCAACACTAACCCTCGTAATTGTAATTTGACGCTGATCCTATAACTCTATAGAAGCAACGGCGGGCCACGACCTCCCAACGGGTCGCGACCCATCTGTGAGGATGGGAGAAACGTTTTGAATACAATAGCCAAACCGGATGTTCGCCCGGTAAACCCTAATTTTTCTTCTGGACCATGCGCAAAACGGCCTGGCTGGACTTTAGCCAGCCTCAGTGGTGCCGTGCTCGGGCGGTCACACCGTTCGATGGAAGGCAAAGCTAAGCTCCAATTGGTCCTCGATAAAACACGAGCGCTACTCAATTTACCTAAGGAATATAGGATCGGTATTGTTGCGGCATCTGATACGGGAGCTATTGAGATGTCTCTCTGGTCGATGCTTGGAACGAGGGGAGTTGATATTTTAGCCTGGGAAAGCTTTGGTCAGGGTTGGGTTTTGGATGTGGAGAATCAATTAAAACTTCTAAATACTCGAGTTCTAGATGCTGAATATGGTAAATTGCCTGACCTATCTGAAGTTGATTTTAGCCGCGACGTAGTATTTTTGTGGAACGGGACTACTTCGGGGGTCCGGGTTCCAAATGGCGACTGGATCCCGGTTGATCGGCAGGGATTAACCATTTGCGATGCGACTTCGGCAATTTTTGCCATGGAGTTGCCTTGGGAAAAATTGGACGTAATTACCTATTCCTGGCAGAAGGTCATGGGAGGGGAGGCACAACATGGAATGCTTATTTTAAGTCCACGTGCGGTTGAACGTCTTGAAACATATACACCACCCTGGCCAATACCAAAAATATTTCGTTTAACTTCAGACAGCAAACTCATTGAGGGCATATTCACGGGCGCTACTATTAACACCCCATCCATGCTGTGTGTGGAAGATGCTTTAGATGGTCTCAATTGGGCGGATAGCGTCGGCGGTGTTCAGGCGTTGATCGCCCGTTCAGAAGCTAATTTGACAGTTTTGAGAAGGTGGGTAGAAGGATCAGAAGATGTTGACTTTCTCGCTGAAGATCCTGAAACAATTTCTAGTACATCCGTATGTATCAAAATTTCAGCACCTTGGTTTTGCGCGTTAGGGTTAAAAGAACAAAGACGCATAACAAAGAAAATTAGCGCACTCTTGGAAGAAGAGGCTGTTGCTTACGATATTAATGCCTACCGGGACGCCCCGCCTGGGCTTCGCATTTGGGCTGGCTCCACTGTAGAAGTGACAGACCTTGAAGCTTTGACGCCCTGGATTGATTGGGCAATCTGTTTCGCACAATTAGAATGTACATCTTAGAGAGAAGTTGAGGATGGTTACGATGCCAAAAGTCTTAATTTCCGACACCATGAGCCCTCGAGCGGCTGAAATTCTTAAGGAGCGTGGTATTGAGGTAGATGTTATCCCTGACATGAGCCCCGATGACTTGAAAGCTTGTATAGGTGTGTATGATGGTTTGATAGTTAGATCTGCAACTCGCGTCACACCCCAAATATTGGAAGTGGCTAAAAATTTAAAAATAATCGGTAGAGCGGGGATTGGTGTCGATAATATTGATATTTTGGCTGCTTCAGCCAAAGGTGTCGTTGTAATGAATACACCCTTCGGTAATTCAATTACGACAGCAGAGCATACTATCGCGATGATGTTTGCCTTAGCCAGAAATATTGCTGCGGCAAGTGTATCGACACATGCCGGTAAATGGGAAAAAGCAAAGTTTGTTGGGGTCGAACTTTCTGGTAAAACACTTGGTATTATTGGTTGCGGTAATATTGGTTCTATTGTCGCAGATAGGGCTATTGGACTAAAGATGAAAGTCGCGGCTTATGATCCATTTCTATCGCCGGAAAGGGCAACTAAAATCGGTGTAGATAAAGTAGAGTTGGACGACTTATTTGCACGTTCCGATTTTATTAGCCTTCACACACCTTTGACCGACGCTACCCGCGGTATAATCGATCACCGCGCAATTAAGAAAATGAAAAATGGTGTTCACATCATTAACTGCGCGCGAGGTGGTCTCATCGATGAGGGAGATCTAAAGATAGCTATCGAATCTGGAAAGGTTTCTGGCGCAGCGTTAGACGTGTTCTCCAAGGAGCCTGCAACAGAAAATGCCCTATTCGGAAATCAAAAAATTATAGCTACTCCTCATTTGGGAGCTTCGACGAATGAAGCACAGATCAATGTTGCCATCCAGATTTCTGAACAAATTTCCGATTATTTGCTAAATGGTGCGATCGTACATGCTTTAAATATGCCTTCAGTAAGCGCTGAAGATGCACCCAAATTGTCTCCGTATATGAAGCTTGCGGAGCAATTGGGAAGTTTTGCCGGTCAAGTGACAAAAACTGCAATTAAGAAGGTCAGCGTAGATTATTGTGGTCACGTTTCCGGGCTTAACACGAAGCCTTTGACGGCTATAGTATTGAAGGGCTTACTCACGCCTCTTTTAGAATCAGTCAACATGGTCAGTGCACCGACAGTGGCAAGGGAGCGCAATATCGAAATTACCGAAGCTACAAGCGAGACATTGGATGAATTTCAAACCTTGATTAAATTAACAATTACTACGGAAAAACAGGTGCGTTCGGTAGCTGGAACTTTGTCTCACGGAGATCGGCCTAGAGTAGTTGAGATAAAGGATATCGCCATAGATGCGGAGCTAGGCCCCAATATGCTCTATATTACCAACGAGGATAAGCCAGGTTTCATTGGTAATCTTGGTACGACATTAGGGGATGCGGGAATAAATATCGCAACCTTCAATTTAGGCCGACAAAAGACCCATGGCGATTCCATAGCCCTGATTGAAACTGATGGACCGGTACCAGACGAGGTAGCAGAAAAGGTCCGCCGCCTACCCCACGTAGTTCAGGTTGTACCGCTAACCTTCTAGCCAATTTAACTCATCAGGGTGAGACAGCAGGCTATAGCAACGTTTCTAATTGCCCATCAGAAAATCAAAAAGGGGATTTAATTTTCGGCTTGCATTTAGTAAGTATGTCCAAAGTAACTGCAGAGGAAATTTAACTTGTTCTCACCTTGTCGTTTGATTTTTAATAAATTTTTACTTATCCACTTGATTTACCAACTGAGTCAGACCAAACTTCATTTGGCTAACAAAAACTTTATAAAGTGGCCAAAGATAAATCAGCTAGTTAATCGTTGGTCACCAAAACGGGGAGAAATACAATGGCAACCGTTTCCCTTACGGTAAACGGGAAGGTTATGTCGGCGGAGGCTAGTGCCGATACACTTCTCGTAAATTTTATCAGAGAAAATCT
>PTLH01000032.1 GCA_002938035.1 Alphaproteobacteria bacterium MarineAlpha3_Bin6 | reverse complement strand
CTCCATTCTGTATGGGTTATTTTTTCTTTGATGGCAGGTGGGGCGCTTTTCGGTTTTATCGGGGTTCTCCTGGCCGTACCATTTGCTGCGATAATTGGTATACTAACGCGGTTTTTCCTCGCTCAGTATTTGGCAAGTGCGGTTTACATAGGAAAAGTTGGAAGCGATACCAGGGATAGGGGCGAAAAGTCATAGTTCATGGCCGACATTTGTCAGAACGCATTCAACTTTGATATCCGACCAGCTGTCGGGGGACAGGATTTTCTTGTGGCATTTTCAAACCAAAAGGCCGTGGAATGGTTTGACCGTTGGCCAGACTGGCACGTTCCAGCAATTATAATTTATGGGGTGGCGGGTTGTGGAAAAAGCCATTTGGCTAATTTGTTTAAGATAAAAAGCGGCGCATTACTTATCACACCGTCATTGCTAGAAGAAGTTGGTGTTTCGAGGATTTTAGAAAATGAGACTAGCTGTATTGTAGATGATGCCGAAATTGGAGTTGACGAAGAAACACTTCTCCATCTTTACAACGGTTTAGCATCTGCAGGTGGCCATTTGTTGATGACCGCTGCAAAACCACCGGGTCTTTGGGGCATTTCACTAAAAGATCTTGAGTCTCGTTTGAAGTCGATGCCATGTGTGGAAATTGGATTGCCTGATGACAGGCTTTTGGAAGCAGTCTTTGCAAAATATTTTGCTGATCGCCAACTTTTAGTTGGGGCCGACGTTGTCTCCTATCTTTTGCCTAGGATAGAGCGTTCGTTATCAATGGCTCAAAAGATCGTTGAAAAAATTGACCAGCACTCGCTCGCCGCTGGTCGCAAAGTCACTTTACCTCTAGTGAGGCAGGTTCTCGCCTCAAATTTTGACTAAAAAATGGAACCTCCAAATATATTTATTATGGTTTCATCGACATTTAATATTCGATATTTAAGTTTTCTGCCAATATGCACATGAACGCTTAATAAAATTTTTCAAGGTTTGCCCATGGGAGAAAATCATATTACCTATCCAAGCGTTATGAATGTATATTAGACCTTGAATTGCCATCCTGGAGGTGTTTATGGCTAATAGCGTTGCCAGACAAGAAATGCCTAAGATAGATTTCAAATCACCCAATAGATTTTTGAACAGAGAACTTTCATGGCTTGAATTCAATTACCGGGTCTTAGGAGAAGCGGAAAATAAGATCCATCCTTTGCTTGAGCGCGTTAAATTTTTATCGATTGCTGCCTCAAACTTGGACGAATTTTATATGGTGAGGGTTGCTGGCCTAAAAGGACAGGTTGCGGCTGGCGTGGATCATCCCAGTGTAGACGGATTGACTCCCTCAAGGCAATTGATTGCTATCAGAGAAAAAGTCTTGGATTTAATGGAGAAACAGCAGTCTTGCTGGCGTGCAACCAAATCTGAGTTAAAACATTCTGGCATTAAAATTTTGGAATCAAATACTGTCTCAGAAGAAGAGAAGGATTGGTTAAAAAATTATTTTAAAACCAAGGTGTTCCCGGTGTTAACCCCTATGGCCGTAGATCCAGCTCACCCATTCCCATTTATCCCAAACTTAGGGTTTTCAATGGTTTTGCGCTTGCATCGCCACTCTGATGGCCAACATCTTCGTGCACTATTGCCTTTACCCAATTTGCTTGAGCGCTTCGTACGTCTACCTGGTGATGACATCCGTCTTATATCACTCGACAGCATTATTACACAAAATATACAAGATATTTTTCCAGATTTTGATATTAACCAAGCCGCTTGGTTTCGGGTTATTCGTGATACGGAATTTGAGATTGATGAAGAAGCCGAAGACTTAATTCGAACTATGGGCTCTGCATTAAAACAAAGGATACACGGTTCTATTATTAAGCTTTCAGTAAATAAAGACATACCAAGCGATTTATGCAGAATGATAACTGATGAAATAGAGGTATCAGCGCTGGACGTGGTGCTTCACGATGATTTAATCGGTCTTTCGGACACAATCGAGCTCTATAGTATTGATCGCCCTGACTTAAAATTTAAGCCGTTTGATATACGTTTTCCTGAGAGAGTCCGTGAATTGGGGGGAGATTGTTTTGAAGCAATCCGTACAAAAGATTTTATAGTTCATCATCCTTATGAGAGTTTTGACGTCGTTGTACAATTTATCCGCCAGGCTGCGCGCGATCCTAACGTGATTGCGGTGAAGCAAACACTTTATAGGACGAGCAATAATTCCCCAACCGTTGCTGCGTTAATTGAGGCAGCGGAGGCTGGAAAGTCAGTCACCGCTATGGTGGAATTGAAAGCCAGATTTGACGAGGAGGCCAATATAAAATGGGCTCGGGACCTAGAACGAGCCGGTGCAAATGTTGTATTCGGGTTCATGGATAAAAAAACCCATGCCAAGATAAGTCTGGTAGTTAGACGTGAAGGAGAACAGCTTCGATCGTATGCTCACTTTGGGACAGGGAACTATCACCCAGATACAGCTAAGGTTTATACGGATCTTTCTTTTTTTACCTGCGATCCAGTAATTTGTAATGACGCTGCTCTGGTATTTAACTTCATGACTGGCTACACCGCGCCCAAGCAACTTATCAAGTTGTCCATTTCACCTGATAATTTGCGAGTGAAGTTAAACAAATTGATTGAAGATGAAATTGGACATGCAAAAGCGGGTCGCCCAGCAGGAATTTTTGCAAAAATGAATTCGTTGGTAGACCCCGATATGATCGATAATTTTTATAGAGCATCTAATGCGGGTGTTCGTGTTAATATAATCGTGCGCGGAATTTGTTGTTTGCGTCCCGGTCTAATTGGCTTATCCGAAAACATAGAAGTAAAAAGTATTATTGGGCGATTTTTGGAGCACTCGAGAATACTAGTGTTTGGAAATGGCAAGGAATTACCTTCAAAACATGCAAAGGTATTCATAACATCAGCTGATTTGATGCCTAGAAATTTGAACTGGCGTGTAGAGGTTATGGTGCCAATCGAGAACCCTACGGTCCATCAACAAGTTTTGGAGCAGGTGATGATGGCCAATTTATTGGATACTACCCAAAGTTGGAAAATGAAAAGTGATGGTTGCTATGAGAGGCCTGACCCTGAATTAGACTCTTTTAGCGCCCACACTTATTTTATGACTAACCCAAGTCTATCTGGCCGTGGCAGGGCGTTGGATCATCACCGACCGAGCATTCCGCATTTGGTAGCCATAAATGAGCAAAAGGGAGACGGTTAAAGTAATATATGATGGAAAGTGCTACGCCTTTTGATTTGCTGCCTTTAGAAGGGTGTTTAGACCCCGGTGAGGATAGCTATCGGATAGGTATAATTGATATTGGTTCAAATACCGTGCGTATGGTTGTTTATGATGCCCCTGCACGTCTGCCGGTACCTATATTTAATGAGCGTGCGATTTGCGCCCTTGGAAAAGGTTTAGATATTACAGGACACTTGGATCCTGTCGGCAAGGAACTAGCGTTTGAAGCTCTGCTCCGATTTTGCGGTCTCGCTAACGAAATGAAAGTTGGACAATTTCGTATCTTGGCAACTGCTGCGGTTCGAGATGCTAAAGACGGTCCTGCATTTGCTAAAGAAGTAGAGAAACGTTTTGGTTATACTGTCAAAATTCTCAGTGGGAAAGAAGAGGCTCATTTAGGTGCAAGGGGTATATTGGGTGGACAGCCTAACGCAGATGGTCTTTTTGGTGATATTGGGGGTGGTAGTTTAGATTTGGTGTTACTTAATACGGGAAAATTTGGAGATAGTGATACACTACCGCTTGGCCATCTACGTATAACGGAGGCCGCTGAAGGCAGCCTGAAAAAGGCTCAGAAGATCATCGATAATAATTTAAGCACAGTTAAATGGTTGTCTAAAATTGAAGGACGTAATTTTTATGCTGTTGGAGGTATATGGAGGGTAATAGCAAGAATTTACATGCAACAAAACGATTATCCCTTACACCTAATTGATAATCTTACAGTTGATGTGGAGGCGGCAAGGGACCTTACTGAGATTATATCAAAACTTTCCAAGAGATCGTTACAGGGCATGATTGGTATTGCGAAAAGGCGTGCAGATACCCTTCCATTTTCGGCATTGACACTCAATCGCATACTAACATTAGCAAAGCCAAAACAATTGATTTTCTCTGGGTATGGGCTGAGGGAAGGTCAGTTTTTTGAATTGCTGCCGCCGGAAATGAAAAACCAAGATCCACTTATCAGCGCCTGCGAGGGTTTTGCGAATAGGAGTGGTCGTTTTGCTCTTCATGGTGCAGAGATACTAAATTGGGTTATGCCACTTTTTCCCGAAGCTACAGAACGAGAGACACGGATATTAAAAGCAGCAGCACTTCTGAGTGATATTGGCTGGACCGAACATCCTGACTACCGCGCTCTGCATTCGTTCATTCGCATACTTAGACTTCCTGTAGCAGGTATTTCACACCGTGATCGCGCCATAATAGCAATGACTGTTTTTTTTCGATATAACGGACCAAGGGGCCAGTACGAAGTAAAAGAGGTGAGACCATTAATTAGAGATGGTGACCAATCGTTGGCGATTGTTATGGGAGCAGCGCTGAGATTAGCGCATGTCTTGTCTGCAGGAGTGCCAGGCTTATTAGCTCAAACTAGTTTAACTATAAAGAACAAAGGACTTGTCTTAGATCTAGGACATCATAGTAATTTATTTAAAAGTGAAGCCGTAATAAAACTAGCTAAATACCTGGCCGATACAATTGAAGTAAAATTTTTTATTAAAGCAGCGCAAAGTTAACTGGCATTAGCCATATTAATTATTAATTTCCACTAACTCTAGATTGTGGTCTTTTATAACCATCGCTAATTGGCCGGACCGAAGTCTTAAGGCGTCTATACCAAATACTTCTTGGCGCCAACCTTGTAGGGCTGGGACGTTTGCATTTTGGCCGAAAGCAGCGATTTGTTCCATATCATTAACAGTAGCAATTAGCTTTTGGGCAACATCATGTTTTTCACATTTTAGTTTTAGGAGTACTTTTAATAAATCTGTAATCGGACCAATTCCCTTCGGCAGGGGTGCATCTCTTTTGACCTCCGGCAGGTTTTCACTAGGAACATTCAACCCAGCTTTAACAGCATTGAGCAAAGCCTTACCTAGTGATCCTTCAGCCTTTTTAAGGCTAAGGCCTCTCGCCCGAGACAGGTCGTTAATGGTTTTCGGGGCGTGATGAGAAATTTCAATTAATGACTCATCACGTACAATTCTATTTCTAGGAATATCTTTATTCTGGGCTTCTATTTCTCGCCACGCAGCAACTTCTTTTAAAATAGCCAGAAATCGTGGTTTTGGGGCACGATATTTTATTCGACGCCATGCATCTTCAGGTTCAAAAGTATAATTTTTAGTATCTCTTAGAATACTTAGCTCTTCATCCATCCAGTTATGTCGATTGTTCTGGCCAAGCATTTCATTAAGTTTGATATAAACTTGGCGTAGGTGGGTAACGTCACCGAGCGCGTAATTTATTTGGCGTTGGGATAGGGGGCGTAACGCCCAATCTGTGAAACGCGATGACTTATCAATGGTTTCATCCGTAAGTTTACGAACTAAAGTATCATAACCAGCGGAATCACCAAAACCGCATACCATAGCGGCAATCTGAGTGTCAAAAATTGGTGAGGGTAACCTGCCCATCAACCTATAGAAAATTTCTAAATCTTGCCGTGCTGCATGAAATATTTTTAAAATTCTGGGGTTAGTAAATAAATTCAATAGGGGGGTTATGTCGATGCCTTTGGCCAATGTATCAATTGCAGCAGCATCATGCTCGCCCGCGATTTGAACTAGGCATAACCGAGGCCAATATGTTTGATCGCGCATAAATTCCGTATCAACGGTAATATATGAGGACTTAATAAGACGGTCACAAAATTTTGTTAGTGATGTACTGTCCGCTATTACAGCCATAGCTTCCATTTCCAATAATTAATTTGAGGGCGAAAGTTTACATGCCGTTATTTTAAAGTTCCGGGTCTCTGTGATCTAACCACCGATAGTGAACGCTTCCTAAATTCACCTTTGTAGCCCCAGAGAAACATTGTTCATGCATTGAATGGGTTGCCTGGTTATGTATCACTAAGTTATTGATTAGTTTGATCCCTTTCTTTGAGCAGTAATCATCACTGCAACAACAACAGAAAATTGAAAGTGATTTTTAATTTTTATTTCAACAAACCCCGCAGCCTCAAGAGCAGATCGCATTTTGTCTTCGTCTACAACGCCGCCAAGGGATGTTGTGTGGGCTAAAGGATCTTCTAAAATCTCTCTTGGAAGTTCTCCGTTACAAACGAGATCACATAAAGCAATCCTTCCTCTAGGTTTGAGAATTCTATGCATTTCCCTATATGCCATATCTTTATTGGGGGTAAGATTAAAGACGGCATTTGAAATGGCGTAATCTGCAATTCCACTCCTTAAGGGAAGACTTTCTACATCACTAGCGAGTACGTTTACTGGAGTACCTTGGGCATGATTTTGCAAAATCTTTAGCATTTCGAACGTAAAATCAACGGAGATAACCACGCCACTTGGAACCAACTTACTTGCTATGAACCCATCGATTCCGGCACCACAGCCAAGATCAATTACCACCTCATTACCCGCAAACGTTAAATCGGAAATCGGGCATCCACAACCTGAAAATGCACCTTGTAATTCGTCCGGCAACAGGGAAATCATGTCTTGTGAATAGCCTAGTTCTTTCATTCGGGTTGCACTATTTGGGCGAAAATTATCTTCTAATGCTTGACGGGCATATCGCCTCTTAATTTGGCTTTTAACTTGAAATTCCCAATCGGAATTGGATCCTACCACTCTGTTCTCCCCATACTGAAAAGACTGTCCTAGTTTTTTCAGGGACAGTCTTTTATTCTACATGGATAACAGCTTAGTGCGGCATATGACTTGGATTCCAGAATTGGCCCGAGCGTATCATACCTGCAATGCGTTCACCATGTTCAATCCAACTATCTTCGTTAAACTTGGCTTGAGCCTCACTGTCAAACTCAACGCGTTCAACACGACAGTCCCATTGGCCTTTACCCATATAATCAACAACAGCGTAGGAAGGACGCGGATCTCCATCCCAACTCATGCCGACAGCTGCGGCACAAACTAACTGCTGTTTTTTACCATCTGCTCGTGGAATGTTTCTGACGGATGGGCCGTGAATGTGACCGTGGGCCATTACATCATAGTCATAGCCTTTAAGTTTCTCCGCGACCTCATCGTCAGTGAGACGGAACGGAAACGCATCAGAATCTCCAATATCATATGGTGTCCCGTGGAAAACGTGAAAATCGTGACCCAAGTCTTGGGAAAATGTAATAGAGAACGGCCGTTTGTCGAGCCACTCCAGTTGGCTTTCATTGAGACGTTCTCGTGTCATTTCCATCATCCTAAACATCCATTCCTGGTGCGGACTTTTGGGTTTTACGGTTTCCCATACTTTACGTGTGACCCACAGATCGACATTTCCGACGATTACGTCAATCCAAGGGCGATCCATCATCCGTTGAACGATATCACCTGGTTCTGGACCGAGACCGACCAGATCACCAATAACTACGGTTTTATCGGGATTTTCTTTTTCAACCTCAGCCTCCACAGCATCCAGTTGAGGTATTTGGCCGTGTATGTCTGAATAAAGGCAAAATTTAAATGACATAACTTGTTCCTTCTAAAAGCCAAAGTTCAAATCGCTTTGACAAAGATAAAAATTAGCGGGGCATGCATTTCCACGAATGTCACATTTAATCACTACTTTACTGCAACTGTCCTATATTTCATAGCAAACGTAAATATAGAATTACTGATCATACTGAGACCCATCATACAAACATATTTATTTAGGGCTTTTGATTGATTTAGGTTTGGTCTGGATGTATCTGAGCACCTTCTGCAAAGACTATTGGATTATTTATAACTAAAGCGAGATGGAACTATATACCATGGATGCAAAAGATGAATTAGATCTGAAAGCGCAAGAATTGATAAAAGAAGCTCGGTCACGTGTGACTGAGTTGGATGAGACAGCAAAATTGCTTTTATTTAAGGCCGCTCGTTCGTTTAATGGTTGGAAAGAAAAAACTGTGTCTGACGACCAACTTCGCGAAGTCTATGATCTCCTGAAGTTGTGTCCGACCAGCGCCAACGTGTGTCCTATCAGGATCAAATTTATATGTTCAAAAACCGCAAAAAAACTTTTACAACCTATACTATTTGAAGCTAACAGGGCTAAGACTATGGATGCACCAGTTGTTGCCATCCTAGGAAACGATCATGCGTTTTTCGAGCATAACTCATTTCTTGCTCCACATAAGCCCCAAGGCATAGCTGACCGAATGCAGGAAAATCCTCAATTAGTTGCGCCCTGGGCGAACCTAAACGGTACTTTGCAAGCAGCTTATTTCATTATGGCAGTTAGAGCAGTAGGACTGGATGCTGGGCCAATGCAAGGTCTTGACAAAGAAGCTGCTGATCGAGCCTTTTGGGAGGGTACTGAGGTTAAGACAAATTTTATATGCAGTGTGGGTTATGGAGACGAGACCACTGTGTTCAAAAAGCTACCCCGTTTTGAATTTGATCAAGTCTGTGAATTTTTATAAGTGAGGTATATGGTGTCAGCTCAGACTTCTTTTCTTGTATTCTATTTGAATTCTTAGTAAACGCGGTGCGCCGTGTTTTTTGGTGCTTATTGTTTTTAAAATCCTTTATCTTGGTGAAAATAGTTGAATCATGACCAGTGTATCTGAGCTCCATCCTTTTAGAACCCATACATGTGGGGAGTTGAGGTTGAACAATGCAGGAATTACTGCACGCCTTTCTGGTTGGGTACATCGTAAACGAGATCATGGGAACCTACTCTTTATCGATTTACGAGATCATTACGGCCTCACTCAGGTAATGATTGAATCAGATAGCCAAAACTTTTCTTTAGTAGAAAGTTTGCGGCTGGAAAGCGTTATTACTGTGACTGGTAGCATCGAAAAGCGAAGCCAGGAAACAATTAACACCGAACTATCTACAGGAGAGATTGAACTTAGAATTGATGAAATAAACATAGAATCTGAGGCTGATTTACTGCCTATGCAAGTCGCTGGTGATGCGGTTTATCCTGAAGATTTGCGTTTACGTTACAGATTCTTAGATCTACGCCGGGAGGTGGTTCACAAGAATATTATTCTTCGAAATAACGTGATTACCTCCATCCGTCGCAGAATGACCGAGGCCGGTTTTCTCGAATTTCAAACGCCGATTCTTACAGCATCTTCTCCAGAAGGGGCCAGAGACTATCTTGTTCCAAGTCGCATCCATCCTGCAAAGTTTTATGCCTTACCCCAGGCTCCGCAGATTTTTAAACAACTAATAATGGTGTCAGGGTTCGATAAATATTTTCAAATTGCTCCCTGTTTTCGGGATGAAGATGCTCGCGCGGACCGATCGCCTGGTGAGTTTTATCAGTTGGACGTCGAGATGTCATTTTGTACACAAGATGACGTCTTTAATGTATTAGAACCTGTGTTAGGTGGGGTGTTCGAGGAATTTTCTCAAGATCGGAACGTAACTATTCCCCCTTTTCCGCGTATTCCATATAGGGAAAGTATGCTTAAATACGGTTCGGATAAGCCCGATTTGCGTAACCCTCTAATTATCGCAGATGTCACTGAGGCGTTTCGCGAGTCGAAATTCGGTTTGTTTGCAAAGATAGTTTCTGAAGGGGGAGTGGTGCGTGCGATACCTGCAATCGGGGCCGCCAGCCGCCCTCGTAGTTTTTTCGATAAACTCAACGATTGGGCACAAAATCAAGGACAGGGAGGGCTTGGATATATCAGCTATTTGGATGATGAGGGCCACGGCCCAATAGCTCGTAATCTAGAAATGGTAAGAACTGATACTATTAAGGATATAGTAAATTTAACTAACGGCGATGCCGTGTTTTTTGTGGCCAACAAAGATGCTTTCTCTGCAGCGAAGTTTGCTGGAGAGGTTCGTACTCGTGTTTGCGATGAAATGAAGTTTCAAGAAAAAGGTCTCTTTAAATTCTGCTGGATAACAGATTATCCCATGTATGAGGTCGATGAAGGTTCGGGCCGGGTAGTTTTCAGCCACAACCCTTTCTCCATGCCTCAGGGTGGAATGGAGGCTCTAGAGGCAAAAGACCCCCTAGATATTCTCGCTTATCAATATGATATTGTATGTAATGGAGTAGAACTATCAAGTGGTGCGATACGTAACCATCGTCCAGAAATTATGTATAAAGCCTTTGAAATCGCAGGCTATAGTAAAGAATTTGTGGAAAAGCAATTTAGCGGTCTATTAAATGCCTTAAAATTTGGTGCACCACCTCACGGTGGCTCAGCACCCGGGATTGATAGAATGGTTATGCTCCTGGCGGAAGAGCCCAATATTCGTGAGGTTGTCCTTTTTCCAATGAACCAACAAGCTGAAGACCTAATGATGAATGCCCCAGCCGAAATTACGTCGGAACGATACCAGGAGCTTCATATCAAAAAGGCTCTTCCGCGGGCAACCAAATCAAATTAAGGACAAGTATTTGGAACAGTAAATAAGTAATATTATTTACTTAAAATATTTAGGCTACCTTGTTGGTCATTGCCTAACTTTTATAGTATTGAAATTTGATGGCATCCATCAGCATGGTAGCATCAAAAATACGCAATAATGTAATGCTACGTAAAAACCCAAGATCAACACCCATTAGTATTCCATACGTTTAAGGCTGAGAGATGGGAAGTTAGGGATAGAGGTTTGGTCGTCGTCAACTTTAGTTTTCTGCCACTTTTGGGCTGTTTGTGCCATTTTGTCTAAAGCCGTGAGCATATTGAGAATAATTTTTAAGCGATAGGTTCTTTTATGGTCGGGACCAGGATAGTTCTGTTCAAACACGCACCTTTCTAACCATAATTCGATAAAATCTCTTTGTTTATCTGGGGCAGAGTTTTGATTGATTAAGGCGCCAATTGTATCATTAAAGTTAGGCTGCAACTCTGCTTGGAATGATAATAATAAATGTTGTTCTTTATCTATATATCCGGCGGTATACAAGTCAAAGCTGAGCGCTACCATTTGGCGGGATGAAATCATTTTAACGTTGTAATCTGTTGCAATTTCGAGAAATGATATAATTTTGCGTTTGGACTTAGACCCAAATAGGGGCTTTGGCTGGGTATATTCTGTATATTTTGACGATTCCTTATCTTTTTGTCCTGTTTTCTCTACAAATTCTACGCTTGGAGCAATTGTTTCTAGGTGACAGAACTTGGGCACACGTCGAGCATCAACCCGTGGTATCCGTTTCATGTTCTCCTCCCAGAGATTTAACGCATTAGTGACGATAGTTGGTCAACAGGGATACTTTGTTGAAACAAACTTTGGTCGTTAACCAGCCAATAATATTTCTTTTTATTATATTAAATATTCACAAATCGATGAAGCAAATAGCATACCAAATTTAAAAATGGAAAATTTAATTAAACATAATGATGAGATTTAATTTATTAGATTATTTTGCTATAGGCCTCTGCATAAGGGCAAAAATATCATGCAATTCGTTTTAATATTTATGTATTAACTTTCTCATCACTCAAATCAGGCCAAAGATAGGCGGCCCCCCGAACGCCGCTTGAATCGCCGTGCTTATTTTTCACTAACTTTGTTTCAGTCTTGTCTGAAAATACCCATTTGGACCAAAGTTGCGGAACCTTTTTATAAAGAAATTCAATATTAGATAGCCCTCCACCTAAAACAATTACTTCTGGATCTATAATATTGATGATAGTCGCAAGACTTTTTGCTAGTCGAGTTGCATAAAGATCAAGTGCACGTATCGCAAATGACTGCCCCTTATTTGCAAGTGCTGAAATTTCAGTAGGAGAATTAGTTTGTTTTAAATTCGTCCCAGATAACGCAGCGTGACTTCGTTCTAACCCCTTACCAGATAAAAAAGTCTCAATGCAGGAGCGTTGACCGCAATAGCAAGATTGTCCGGATAGTTCGAGTTGATCTTCGGTATCACATGGCCACGGAAGCGGATTATGCCCCCATTCACCGGCAATGGCATTAAGCCCTGTCAATATCTCACCAGCAACACACAATCCTCCACCCACGCCCGTCCCTAAAATGACAGCAAACACTATTTGATGCCCCATAGCCGCGCCGTCTATAGCTTCGGACATAGCAAAACAATTTGCGTCATTTGCAACTTTAATTGGTCGCTTAAATATCTCAGTTAAGTCTTGGTCTAATTGGTGCCCTATCAGCCAAGTAGAATTTGCGTTTTTAACCAAGCCAGTTACCGGTGAAATTGTTCCTGGAATTCCTATGCCTATTGTGGCAGGCCTTTTGGCTCGTTTGATCCTCGTGGCCCGTGTTTCAACGATATTTACTAGGTTTTTTACACTTTCTAAGGTAGCCGTGTAGTTCCCTTGAGGAGATGCAATGCGTTTCCTCACTAATTCGGTACCATTCGGGCCGAGAACTATGGCCTCAATTTTTGCACCTCCAATATCAACCCCAATGCGCAATAATTTACAAAGCTCCTAGACTGTTACTAAGCAATGATGGCGTTAATTTTCTGTAAAACTACATGTTTAGCTAGACGATGGATTACAGGTTTAGATATTCGCTCAATCAATACACCCCCTTAAAAAATAAAGGATGCGGCTCCACCCAGGCTTGAGCCGCATCCTTGCTCCCCCGAATCCCTTTCAATACAATATGTTGAATCGAAAGGGTCAGCAAAAATCTTTACATCAAATCATCTTGATGAATAACCGGCCGGAATTCTCCTTTGATAAAGCGGGCCCCAGGAAATTTCATCTCGTCCTCAGTCGGAGCTAACTGCATAATTTTCTTAATAGTGCTATTGGTAAACTGCATTTCAGCAATCCTGTGTGCGACTAACTCACTCGGGGCCGAGACCATTCCTGTCCTAGTCTCTTCAGGTGAGTCATGTTCGGCATAGTACACCGTGTACATAAGGCAACTCCCAGATTTATTCCTCGTTATCCCCAGTAATCCCGATGTTTATTGACGAAAAATTATTTGCGATTATTTTAATATTTTTTTATTGACTCAGTTAAATCAAGAATTAAAATTTTTTATACTAAATAATAGGTTATGTCAACGAGTTATATACATCATATAGTATGTATTACCTTATATTGTTGCAAAAATGAATCACTATAGAATCATATTTTTAAATAAAGAAATTTTGATTCTGATACAATCTATCAAGTAATAGTTTGTTTTTGAGAGTCTTGTGACTTAAATATTGTATTCTATAGATGTAATAACAGAGTCTACATATGGATTTTTACTTGAAAATTTGGTTTGAAATTCAGAATGAAGGTTCCGAATCAAAATTAGCATGAATTAAGCTAAATATTATTAAGTAGATGTAAGTAATCAAATCCCAAATAAAAATTTATAAATTCAGAAAAACTATTTTTTATCTCCTGTTAGGTGGCTTAGGTCGGTAGTTCTCCAGAGTTCAAATCCCTAATTTTTTAAAACCCTGTTAATCCAGAGAGTGATAAAGCCATCATAATCTTCGAAGTTTAATCAGACGAAGTTTGAATTGTTAAATAATTTAGCAATTAATTTACCTCATTAAATAAATATAACGGCAGAATTTAAAATATGAGTCGCAATCGATTATCCAGTTATTCCGTGTACCTTAGATTTTTCCGTTTTTTATGCGAACCATGGTGAAGGCCGAAATTTATGTCGAACAATCTGGGGATAACCCGTCAAGGTTTAGATCTAGCTCTTTCTCTTAGGGAAAAGTACTTAGCCAGCGAACCTCCGGTTATTTTAGACGAAACCCATAGGCTTCTCATGCCTGAACATCTTTTAAATCGAGATATTGACCTCCAAACTTATGAGGATCCTCTACCACTTGCGATGGTAGCTTCCCGGGACCCTGACTCGCCCATGTCTATTGCGGCGGTTATCCGTATGTTCAGTAGTGCACTTTCAACGCCCTTAGTAACCGAAGTTTTTAGTATGCTGGGTGAGACTTCCAAGCATGCCGTAGTAAAACAATGCGTAGAGGCAGTGACGGAGAGTGCTTTCAATCCCGAGGTCATTAAAAAGATAAGGTATAAAGCCACAAAATTTGTTGTGATGAGTCGCAGTCGCTATACAGAGGCGCTGAAAAATAATCTAAAATTTCTGATGACGGGACAAATTGATGCCAGTGTCTTTGTTAGCGAATTTTTTAAGCTTTCGGAAGCAGGTAATTTACGGTTGGATATAAAAAAGCGTCTGATCTTAGGTCTATTAACTTCAGATAAAATTCGGCCCTCAATCAAATTTCTGTTTTTGGAAAATTTAGAGTGTCTACCCTTGGAGATCCGTCGTGATATAATAAACGAAGCAATCAACTCCCCCGATAAACCCAATCTCGAGGTGATAAAACAAGAACTCGCTTGGTTGAAGCTAGAGCTACCATCTAACCGAGTTAACTAGGTCACATCATTTCTCAACGGTCTTTCCACCATGGCTTTCTGATAATCAATGTTTTGATCGCCTAACCCAAAAAAATTTTGCCCAATTAGTTTAACTCATGTTAGATATTACCAAATGAACAAATTTGAGAGGTAAATCCTCCGGCGCGAATTATTTTCATCCCAACCCTCTGGCAACGGAACACCTAGACGCCCTTTTATCGGATAACAATAGAAAACAACTTTTCCTTCCATATTTACTAGGATTGATTTGTTCTTCTCTTGCCGATGTAAATTCCAAATCGAGATGTTCAGCACCTGTTAGACGCTGTAGCTATTTACTCCCAAGTGGCCTAGCTATCGATTTTGTTTGGATGAATTGTCAAATTTTAGCCCAATCATTGAAGTCAGGATGGTGGCATCGTTTTAAATAGTAAATTCTAATGATCAATGTTAGCTCATATTTGTCATTTCAATAAGCAAAATTATACGGAACCAACACGAGGCCAATGGTGTAGGTTGAACGTAGGCTCTGGTAAAATATTCATGCTAGGACTTAGTTACTAAAAAAACAAAATTTCTCTGCGGAAAAAGTTAATGACCACAGCATATTACAGCCATAAAGTTTGTATTGATCATCAACCTGGTCCAGGGCATCCAGAATCCCCAGAACGACTGAAAGCAATATACCAAACGTTAGATGGAAACGATTTTGGTTCACTTAAACGACTTGATGCACCTAAGGCTAAACCGAATGTGGTTGAACTCATGCATGATACTTCTTACGTGAACTACGTTTTAGACAGTATTCCGTCGGAAGGATACAAAGCTTTGGATCCTGATACATACGTGTCGCCAAGCTCGGGAGAGGCCGCACTTTACGCGATTGGGGGTGTGTGCGATGCAATAGACTTGGTTGTAAGAGGAGAGGCCGACAATGCCTTTTGCGCCTTTCGACCACCTGGACATCACGCGGAACGAGACCGTGCGATGGGATTTTGTCTCTTCAATAATGTGGCTGTTGCTGCCAAATATGCGCAAGTGAGGTATGGTATTGAAAAAGTAGCGGTCGTCGACTTCGATGTGCATCATGGGAATGGTACGCAGCATATGTTCGAACTAGATCCTTCTCTGTTTTATGCATCTAGCCATCAAGTTCCAGCATATCCGGGTACTGGTGCTGCTTTGGAAACGGGGGTGGGCAATATATTTAATGTTCCTTTAAGTCCTAATTCTGGTTCTGTAGATTTCCGCAAGGCTTACACGGATGTAATAATACCTGCGTTAGAAAAATTTAAACCCGATTTTATATTAATTTCAGCAGGCTTCGATGCTCATGCGAGCGATCCCCTTTGCCAATTAAATGTTAAAACGGAAGATTTTGGCTGGATAACGGAACAATTGTTAAGGGTAGCTTCTGAATCTTGTGACGGTAAAGTTATCTCGACGTTGGAAGGAGGATATGATTTAAAAGCCCTTTCAGACAGTGTTGCTGCGCATGTTCATGCTTTAATGTTGAATGTCTAACACTTAACAGCTATGGCCACTTGCCCGTGATAGCTGACGGTCGTACAATTCCTTTTGTAAAGTTGACAACTGAGTGAATATAATGAAAACAAATCGGTCAGGTGCAGTTGTATAAATGGAAAAAAAGTCGATTCCCAATGACATCAAAGAATTGAGTTTTGAAGAAGCTCTCTCTGAACTTGATAGTATTGTAGGTGATCTTGAACAGGGTTCCAATAAGCTTGATGATGCTATCACCGCTTATGAACGCGGCACACTTCTCAAACAGCATTGTGAGGCCAAGTTGCAGGAAGCCAAAGAGCGCGTGGAAAAGATCACTATGGATGCCTCGGGGAAAATAATCGCGGAACCTGCCGATATCGCGTAGAGGAGCGGTGTGATTTCATTTGCTGATGCCTTAAAAGAAGCAGCAAGTATCACTGAAGTTGCTATGGAGAAGCTGATTCCTGAGGGTGAGGGCCCTGAGGCGAAGCTTTTGAAGGCCATGCGGTATGCTGCCTTTTCGGGCGGCAAACGGCTGCGTCCATTCATTGTTTTGACGTGTGCCGATCTTTTTGACGTTCCGAGGTTATGTTCTCAGAGAGTGGCGGCAGCGGTTGAAATGGTCCATACTTATTCCTTAATTCATGACGATCTTCCAGCCATGGATAATGATAATCTCCGCCGTGGCAAGCCGACTTGTCATAAAAAATTTGACGAAGCAACCGCGATTCTAGCTGGGGATGGTTTGTTGACCCTAGCGTTTCAAGTTTTGTCGGATGAACCCACCCATGTTAATGCGGAGGTTCGTGGTGAGCTAATATTGGAAATGGCAAAAGCGATTGGTGCAAGAGGCATGGTTGGGGGTCAAATGTTGGATTTGTTGGCAGAGGGAGAAGAATTTGCCGCGCCCGAGATAGCCAGATTACAAAGAATGAAAACAGGAGCGTTGATAAATTTCTCCTGTCAAGCGGGGGCTATATTAGGGAAAGCATCAGAAAATCAGAGACATATGTTGAATGCTTTTGCCCATGATTTGGGTCTCGCCTTTCAGATAATTGATGATTTGCTTGACGTGGAAGGAACGGTTGAGGAAACGGGAAAAGAGGTTAATAAAGATGCGAGGGCGGGCAAGCAGACATTTGTTTCGCTACTTGGTCCGGAGCGGGCTCGAGATCAAGCAAAAATTTTATCAGCGCAGGCCATAAAACACCTTGAGATTTTCGAAGAAAAAGGCAATCTTCTGAGCCAATTAGTCCAATTTTTGGTTCAACGGCGTAATTAGTTAAATAAAAGGTATGAGAAGATCTAAGGGGTGATTGTGGCCAAAGCAGAGACAACGGTTTTACTTGATCAAATTACTTATCCAAATGACATCAAGCATTTTACGGTTCCGCAGTTAAAAAAACTCTCGGACGAACTGCGTCAAGAGACGATCGAAGTTGTCTCTATAACCGGGGGTCACCTTGGTGCTAGCTTGGGTGTAATTGAGATGACCGTTGCATTGCATCACGTATTCAATACCCCTCATGACCGCCTAATTTGGGATGTAAGCCATCAGGCATATCCCCACAAAATTCTTACAGGACGCCGCGAACGTATTCGCACACTGCGGCAGGGCGGCGGCCTTTCTGGCTTCACTAGACGTGCTGAGAGCGAATACGATCCATTCGGTGCGGCGCATAGTTCGACTTCCATCTCTGCTGGTTTGGGTATGGCCATTGCCCGTGATCTTAAGGGTGAAGATCGCAACATTATAGCTGTGATTGGCGATGGGGCGATGAGCGCCGGTATGGCTTATGAAGCTATGAATAATGCTGCTTCTTTAGATACAAGAATGTTGGTGATACTGAATGATAACGATATGTCAATTGCTCCACCCGTAGGGGCAATGAGTGCTTATCTATCACGTCTAATTTCTTCCAAACCTTATCGCTCGTTTCGTCACTTTGCTAAGGAAGTAGCCGGAAAATTTCCGCGACGTTTGGAAGTTACGGCACGCCGGGCGGAAGAGTATGCCCGTGGAATTTTAACTGGTGGAACTCTCTTCGAGGAGTTAGGTTTTTTCTATATTGGACCCGTCGACGGCCACAACCTCGATCATTTGTTGCCTGTACTAAAAAATATTCGCGATATGGATGAGGCTGCTCCGGTTCTCCTGCATGTTGTGACTGAGAAAGGCCATGGTTACGTACCGGCAGAAAAGTCGGCCGATAAATACCATGGTGTTTCCAAATTCGATGTGGTGACGGGAAAACAGACAAAGCCGGCTTCTAATGCGCCTTCATACACTAATGTTTTTGCCCAGGCATTGATCCAAGAGGCGGAGAAAGATCATAAGATTGTTGCAATTACGGGTGCAATGCCATCGGGGACGGGCCTCGACAAGTTTGGTATGTCTTTCCCAGAACGCACTTTTGATGTTGGTATTGCCGAGCAGCATGCTGTGACTTTTGCCGCCGGTCTGGCAACTGAAGGTTACAAGCCCTTTGCCGCTATATATTCAACTTTTTTGCAAAGAGGTTACGACCAGGTTGTGCACGATGTGGCAATCCAAAAACTACCCGTTCGCTTTGCAATTGACCGGGCTGGCCTAGTTGGTGCGGATGGTCC
>PTLH01000031.1 GCA_002938035.1 Alphaproteobacteria bacterium MarineAlpha3_Bin6 | reverse complement strand
AAAAGATATGGTCGGTACAAATTTGAGTGTCAACTCCTGACCTAGGCGGTGTCTAATGAATGGGGTTGCCCTGCCCATAGCCGTTATCAGAGGCTCAGCCTCACCGCCCCCAAATGGCGTTACAAATGCTATCGCCTTTTTCAAATCCGGACTAACCCGGACCTCTGACACCGTAACCGAAATATTTGCCAACTGAGGGTCACGAAGTTCACCCCGTTGAAAAATGTTGACTAGCGCATGCCGGATTTCTTCTGCAACTCTCAATTGGCGTTGACTAGGCATTTTGCCTGCAGTTTTTCCCATATGAGCTTCCGTAAGAACACTCGTTAACTGAGACAAGACAAATCAATTAAGCTAGCCTTAGTCAGATCTCTGGGGCCACTTCTTCAAGGGTAAAACACTCAATCACGTCGCCGGCCTTAATGTCATTATAATTCTCAAATGACATGCCACATTCGTAATTCTGCTGCACTTCCCGAACATCGTCTTTAAACCGCTTCAGCGTAGACAAATTGCCTTCATGCAACACTACGTCATCTCTTATTAACCTAACCCCAGCTCCGCGCTTTACAGTTCCCTCGCTGACATAACACCCTGCCACCTTACCAATCTTAGAGACGCTAAATACTTCCCTAATTTCTGCGTTTCCAAGAAATGACTCCCTAATTTCAGGAGTCATCAAGCCAATTAATACACCCTTCATATCGTCTGCCAGGTCATAAATCACGGAATAATAGCGTATCTCTGTTTTCTCCAACTCCGCCAAATTACGGGCTTGTTTGTTAGCTCGCACGTTAAAACCTACAACCAACGCACCCGAGGCGTTTGCAAGTTGGATGTCTGACTCGTTGATACCCCCTACCGCCTGATGAACAATCTTCACTTTAACCTCGTCTTGTGGTAGTTTTTCGAGCAACCCAACAATGGCCTCAACAGAACCCTGCACATCAGCCTTAACCAAAAGTTGAAGTACCTTTGATTTGCCCGTTTGAATGGCAGAAAACAATTCTTCAAGAGTACTTTGTGATGAAACTGCTGTTCTGATGGCGCGCTTCTTGTTCTCCCGGAATTCAGCTATTTCACGCGCCCGCGCTTCAACTTCAACTACTACAAAATCATCACCAGCATTAGGGGCTGCATTAAGCCCAATCACCTCTGCCGGCACCGATGGGCCAGCCTCCTTAATATTACCACCACGGTCATTAACCATGGCCCTAACCCGACCCCACTCACTGCCAGCGACGAAAATATCTCCTATTTTTAAGGTGCCTCTTTGAACAAGTACCGTCGCCACTGGCCCTCGGCCGGGCTCTATTCTGGACTCAATAATTGTGCCTTCCGCCGGTCTGTCTGGATTAGTTTTGAGATCAAGGATTTCTGCTTGAAGCACAATATTTTCAATCAGTTTTTCAAGGTTAGTCTTTTTTATAGCGGACACTTCCACATCCAACACATCACCACCCATCTCTTCAGAAACCACCTCATGTTCAAGCAACTGCGTTCGGACGCGATTAGGATCTGAATCAGGCAGGTCAACTTTGTTAATTGCAACAATGATTGGTACATTAGCTGCCTTAGCATGGCTAATTGCTTCCACTGTTTGTGGCATAACACCATCGTTGGCCGCTACCACTAAAACAACCATATCTGTTACGCTCGCTCCACGAGATCTCATGGCGGTGAAGGCTTCGTGTCCAGGTGTATCAATAAAAGTAATTTTATTTCCACCAACAGTTGCCGTTTGATAGGCGCCGATGTGTTGCGTTATACCGCCAGTTTCTCCGGACACCACATCAGCCTCCCGAAGAGAATCTAGCAACGAGGTTTTTCCATGATCCACATGGCCCATAACCGTTACTACCGGCGACCGTATGGTCAATTCGCCATCCATGTCATCATCACCGGTTAAACCAATTTCAACATCCGATGCGCTGACACGTTTTATCTTATGTCCGAATTCTTCAACCAATAGTTCCGCTGTATCCGCATCTATTGTTTGTTGAATGTTAGCCATAACGCCCATTTTCATAAGCGCCCCCACAACCTCCGAGCCCCTTTCTGCCATTCGGTTAGATAATTCCTGGACAGTGATGGTTTCTGGCACCGTTACTTCTCGAATAATTTTTACATGCTCTATAGGGCCTTCACGTAATTTCTGTTTTTCACGTGCTCGACGGACTGAAGCCAAGGAACGGACCCTTTCAGTTTCGTCCAAAGCGTCAGCAATTGTTAATTTTCCAGCCCGCCGCCTAGGTTCGTTTCGCCTAACCGGGATGGGACGCTTAGGGGTACCTTTGCCTCTATTTTCTTTATTGACCTCTTCTGTATCAATCGCCGCCTCGTCTATATCGTGGGCTCTTAGTTTAGCAACGCCGGCTTCAGCGGCGGCCTTGCCTCTTTCTTCTCGTACACGTTTTTCCTCTTCTTCCGCATTACGCCGGGCTTGGGCCTTTTCATCTGGGTCCCGTTCTGCTTTCCTCTCAGCTTCCTCAAGACCTGTTTTTTGGGTAAGACGCTCTTCTTTAGCCCTCCCTTTTTGGACCTCCAACATCCGCCTCTCTTCTTGGCGCCTTGCCTCTTCCAGAGCGCTTGCTCGGGTCGCTCGTTCTTGTTCTGTTAAGGTCGGACCAGTCTCAAGATTTGGAGTAACCGCTTCTTTGTCCTCCTTATCTACTGTTTCTTTGGGTTTTTCTTCAATATTCAATGTTGGCGCGTTTTTAACTTCCTTCATACTCCCGCTTGTACCTGGAGCGAAGACGCGTTTCTTTCGAACTTCAACAGTTACAACCTTTGATCGCCCGTGAGAAAATTTTTGGCGGACCTGACCCCCTTCTATCGTTTTTTTTAATTCGAGTTTTCCAGGATGGGATAAACTCAACTTATTTTTTGTTGCTGGTTCTTTCATATCCATCATAATAAACCGTGTTTAAAAAACTTTTCTACTAACCTAGCTAAGTTAATGACATAAACTTCAAATAACCGCTATTCTTACGAGGCTGGTTTAGTCATAACTTATTTGTCAACTCACTCGCTATCTGTTTGCGGTTCGAGAGTTTTACTTTCATCTTCAGTATTTTCAACCTCAGGTTCTACTATTTCCTCACCCTCAAACCAGTGCGCCCGGGCAGCCATTATAATTTCGTTGGCTTGATCTTCCGTTAGGACTTTCTCCCCCACAACCTCCATCAACTCATCACCGGCCAAATCAGCAAGATCATCAAGTGTCTTGATTCCAGTTTCTCCAAGTTTTAACAACATGTCACCCGTTAGGCTTTCCATTTCAGCAATTTCATCACTGATACCCATATCCTTGCGCTGTTTTTCCTGGTCTGCTTCCCTAACCTCAAGATACTGCCGTGCTCGCTCTCGGAGTTCCTTGCATACATCGTCGTCAAAACCCTCGATGGCGGCTAATTCCTCCACAGGAATAAATGCCACCTCTTCAACCGAAGAAAAACCTTCCGTAACTAATAGTTGGGCGATTACCTCGTCAACATCCAGACAGTCGACAAACAATTGCGAAAGGGTTCGGAATTCTTCATTACGCTTATCCGATTCCTCTTCCTCGGTCATTATGTCAATATCCCAACCAGTTAATTGCGAGGCTAGCCTTACATTTTGGCCTCGCCGCCCAATGGCAAGGCTAAGCTGGTCATCTGGCACCACCACTTCGATGCGGGTAGCCTCTTCATCAAGCACCACTTTAGCGACCTCAGCAGGCGCCAACGCATTCACAATAAAAGTTGCCGGCTCTTCAGACCATTGAATAATATCAATTTTCTCCCCTTGAAGCTCAGCCACGACGGCTTGAACTCGAGACCCTCGCATGCCTACACACGCACCAACTGGATCAATACTGGTGTCTTTTGAAACAACTGCAATTTTTGCCCGGCTACCTGGATCTCTTGCTACGGACTTAATCTCAATTATAGAATCATAAATCTCGGGAACTTCCTGAGTAAATAAGGCAACCATAAATTGCGAATGATTCCTCGATAAAAAAATCTGTGGGCCACGCGGTTCTTCCCGCACATCATAAATGTAAGACCGAACCCGATCCCCATTGTTAAAATGTTCACGAGGGATAGATTCATCGCGGCGGACTATTCCCTCAGCCCGACCACCCAAATCGACAATAACATTGCCAAATTCCACTCTCTTCGCCACCCCGTTAACCACCTCACCAACCCTGTCCTTAAACTCGGCAAATTGTCTTTTTCTTTCGGCTTCTCTAACCTTTTGGACGATAACCTGCTTTGCTGTCTGGGCTGCTATTCGCCCAAAGCTAATTGGTGGCAAGGGGTCCACTAAAAATTCTCCAACCTGAGCATCTTCTTTTTTATTACGAGCGGCATCTACAGGAATTTGGGTCACCTCATTTTCCACGATCTCAGCAACCTCTAGAAATCGAGCAAGGTGAATTGCGCCAGATTTTCGATCAATTTTCGCTCGAATATCGTGTTCATATCCATATTTAGAGCGACCAGCTTTTTGAATTGCTTCCTCTATCGCATCCAAAATTTCCTCTCGGTCAATACCTTTTTCCTTTGCCACTGTGTCAGCAACGAGCAGAAGCTCAGGATGCGCGTAGAAATTGCTTGTTTCAGTATTGGTTTCCATAGTTTTGGACCTACCCTTCTGCACTTTTTGTTGCAACCAAAAACATCTCATCTGATAACGTAAGCTTTGCCCGCCTGATGTCTTCAAATGGCAATTCAGCAGTTCCTTCTTCAATACAAATTCTTACGAGATTATTCTTCATTCCTAAAAGTTGCCCTTTGAACCTTTTCTGTCCGTTGATGGTGTTTACCATCTCAATCTTGGCATCAAACCCCGAGTAACGATCATAATCAGACGGACAAACTAATGGCCGGTCAATTCCAGGCGAACTAATTTCCAAGCTGTAGGCATCTTCAACTGGGTTTGCCACATCCAAAATATTTGAAACCTCGCGGCTAATTAACGCACAATCTTCAACAGTCATATTAACTTCATCTACTCTTTCCGCCATGACTTGCATGGTTTTATTTTGGGAACCGGCCATCCGCACGCGCACCAACCTATACCCCATAACCTTGAGCGTTGGGTTGAGAAGATCCGCCACCTTGGTTTCTACGTTAAAATTATCCTTCACTGCACTTTGTTTTACCTAGCAGCTAACTGGTAAGCCTAGTTTAACTGAACACCCGGCTCACAAAGCCAGACTTCCCTTGATAACCCCATTCCAATAAAAGATCGTAAAAATAAAAAAGTGGACCTTAGGCCCACACATAAATCACGAATTCAACTAGCATTTTAATACAAAGAACGCATAATCGTTCTTAATAAGACTAACTTCAAGTGTTTTTGCGAAAAAACCAGCTTTTCTAAAGCTCATACCTTTCTAAAACTAAGATATACACAGGGTTGGCCCACTTTGCGAGCTTTTGACTCGTATCGGGTCTCTATAGCATCAGATGGTGGTTTTTTCCAATCTTTTGATCTCCTCGGTTCCCAATTAAAATCGTTACGATTACTTACCACCTCAAGAACCTCACGGATATAACACATGTTGTCTGACGCAAATCTGAGTTCAGCATGAGGGCGCATTTGTTGACTAAGTTTATCCAGTAGAGCATGCGAAAATAATCGCCGCCTACGGTGCTTTTTTTTTGGCCAAGGATCTGGAAAAAGAATAAATACCCGACCTAGGGAATTTGAAGCGAGGTTACATAATAACAACCTTACATCGTCATTTAATAACCTGACATTGTTGAGATCCTGGCGTTCCATTTTACTCAAGAGGCTAGCCACCCCATTTATGAACGGTTCAATTCCCAGAAACCCTATGTCAGGATTTGTACTGGCATGATATGCAAGATGTTCTCCAGCCCCAAAACCTATTTCCATCCAGACATCTTTCACTGGCGGATAGAAAAGAGACATTGGATCAAGCTGTTCCTCCCCAGGGCAAATAGGTATCAAAACTCTTGGTAACTTCTCTTGGATCTGCGCCTGGCGTCCCTGGAGGAGCTTACGTCCTTTTCTGCGGCCATAAAAGTTTAGTTTTTGCTTTTTTTCACGCACCGGACATTAGAACATGTTTTTCAACTTGTCCGCTAAATCTGTTTGTTCCCATGAGAACCCTCCGTCGGGATCGGGTGTCCGACCAAAATGCCCATATGCCGCTGTACGAGCATATATGGGCCGATTTAATTTTAGTTTTTCTCGAATACCCCGCGGACTTAAGTCCATAACGTCCTGCAACATACCCGCCAGCTCGTTTTCACTTACCTGAGCCGTCCCTGCACAGTCAACATAGACCGAAAGTGGTTTTGAGATGCCAATAGCATAAGACAACTGTATCGTGCATCTCTCAGCCAACTCTGCTGCAACAACGTTTTTTGCCAAATAGCGGGCCGCGTATGCTGCAGAACGATCAACTTTGGTAGGATCCTTGCCCGAGAACGCGCCTCCTCCATGAGGGGCTGCGCCACCATAGGTATCTACGATAATTTTACGTCCTGTAAGCCCTGCGTCTCCATCAGGGCCTCCTATGACAAAACGCCCGGTCGGATTAACGTAAAACTCTTCCTCATCACACATCCACCCATCAGGCAAAACTTTAAGAACGTAAGGTCGCACGATTTCCCGTACGGCATCCTGATCAAGCTCAGCCGCGTGCTGGGTGGAAACAACCACAGACGCAGCCCGAATAGGTTTGCCTTTTTCATATTGCAAAGTTAATTGGCTTTTCGAGTCAGGACCCAATCCTGGTTCTCCGCCTGAATGACGAGCTTTAGCTAATGCCTCGAGAATAGCGTGAGAATAAAATATAGGTGCCGGCATCAGAGCGCTAGTCTCGCGACATGCATAACCAAACATGATGCCTTGGTCACCCGCGCCCTCATCCTTATTTCCACTCGCATCTACACCTTGGGCTATATCTTTAGATTGGGAATGCACGTAAACCGAAACATCCAATTTTTCCCAATGAAACCCTTCTTGTTCGTAACCGATGTCTTTAACACAAGCCCGTGCAGAAGCCTCCAAATCATCATTAGTTATAGAAACTGGCCCCCTCACTTCACCCGCTAAAACAATCCTGTTAGTAGTGCACATTGTCTCTACCGCTACCCGCGAATCGGGATCACCAGTTAAATAAGTGTCAACAATGGAATCTGAAATACGGTCACAGATCTTGTCTGGATGGCCTTCAGATACAGATTCACTTGTAAATTGATAATTACCATCCAACACTACATGAACTCCCGTATTATTATGTTTTTGCAGTGAGCAAAAAATAAGTATGAATAAGTACCCGCTAATATTTATTGAGGCACCTCACTTTCTGGCAATCTTTCGCCAACCCGTCAAGCCGTATTGATACCGAAAATACGTCCAATTTGACAAGTACAATGAAAGCGCGTCAGGTTGAATTCCTAAATTCCAATTGTATTACAAAACCTACACTCGTACCGCTAGTTTTCATAGCCTAAAAAGCACCTCATTTAACCCTAACCAAATTTAATGAATCTTATCCTTTGGTAACAAAAAATCTTAAACGAAAAACTCCAAACAGAATCAAAACAATGCAAAATATTGTGGTGTTCCCGTGCTTAGCGAACCAAGTCGAATTAGAAAGCCGAGCAGGCAATGGACTTTCCACAGAGATTTCTTCGTTTAAAACAGTTCGTACACGTACCCTGCCATAGGAGTCAATAACACCTGAAATTCCCGTGTTTGCAACACGAACCAAGGGAAGACCCAACTCAACTGAGCGCAGCTGAGCGGAGGCAAAGTGCTGATAAGGACCGGATGAGTAACCAAACCAGGCGTCGTTGGTCAGGTTTAATAACCAACCCGGTCTGTTTTTTTCTTGGTCCACTTGTATCTGTCCCGGAAAAATAGCCTCGTAACAAATCAATGGAATAAATGATGGGGCGCCCGGAGCTTTTAATACTTTTGGCCCTACACCTGGTGAAAAGTCAGTTCCCGCTCCCGTGAGTTTTGGAAAGCTTATAAAACTACGGAATGGAATATATTCTCCAAAGGGGACCAAGTGTTGCTTGTCGTAAGTATCTCTTATGTAGGCATTTGAATCTATGACGTGAACACTATTCCAAATCTCCCTAAAACCACTCTGATTCCGTCCCTGACGCGGTGCACCAGTGATCAGCGCTCCGCCAATTGGCGCCGCAATAGATACTAATTCTAAAGCTTCTGGAACCGTGCTGAGAAAAAGAGGCGTCGCCGTTTCTGGCCAGATGGTGTGGGTCGTCACATCAGTAGCAGCAGTTTTCCCGGGTCGACTTAACCGAAGCAGTTTATCAAAATGGGCTCTCTGCAAATGTGGCTTCCATTTATCCCGCTGCTCAATATTTGGCTGTATGAGGCGAAGGTTCACACCATCTACAATTACTTCAACGGCCTGATTTAGACGAATGTGCCCACCAACCCAGATCATCACCAGGGTAGCTCCGGTTACCACGACCATTAAACAACGCTTAGACAAAACAATACTGTTGTCACCAAGAACAGCAGGTGCTGCAGCGGCCAACACTGTGACTAAGCTTAAGCCAAAAACTCCTGTCACCGCCGTAATTTGAATCATGGCTTCTGAAAACGTCCACACACTTCCAAGAAGATTCCATGGAAATCCCGTGAACGCCCAACCTCTAATCCACTCAAAAACCACCCACCAAAGGGCAAGGTTCAGTACGAGGTTAGCCCCGTCACGCGACGACACGTACGCTGCCCACCCGGCTAATCCTATGTAGAGCGCCATGCCAGCTGAAAGACAAAAAAGCGCGAAAGGGGCCATCCAAGCAAAAGTAGCGGCGTTCACAAAAAATGAAAATGACACCCAATATAATCCAGCTGCAAAAAAACCCACACCAAACCACCAACCGACTGCAAAAGCCGACCGGGAAGCGCTCTTTTTGAGTTTCGTGCGTTGTAACCGGCCAGACGGGGAGCTACCCTCTATTAACCAAGCAAGCCCGACAAACCCCGGGATCAGCAATGGCAATATATAGAGAGGAGGGAATGCTAATGCTGTTACAACCCCCAACAAAAGTGCCGTAACCCTTCTGGGCCATCTCTCTAGTGACACCACCCATCCGCGAAGCTGTTCAATTCTTGAAATCAAATCATTGGTCCGGAAAAATAATGTGAGCCTTAAAACTGCAAATATTATTTCAAGTTCGGGTCGTAATTCTCGCTAGTTAGGTTATGAATACGCAAATGTTTTACCCGGCGGGGATCTGCATCTACTATCTCGATTTCTACGCCCGAAGAATGTTTTACCAATTCACCACGGACCGGAACACGTCCTGCCAAAGAAAAAACAAGGCCGCCGAGTGTGTCCAACTCTTCCCGTTCTTCATCCGATACAAAGGAGCCTATAACCTCTTCCAAATGAAGGATTTCTAATCTGGCATCGACATCAATTGCACCATCTGTCCGCACTCGCCAAGTAGGCTCGTCATCGAGATCATGCTCATCTTCAATTTCCCCAACAATTTCTTCCACCAAATCTTCGATGGTAAGAAGCCCATCTATTCCACCAAACTCATCAACAACTAATGCCATGTGAGTGCGTTTTGCTCTCATTTCTAGGAGCAATTCAAGCACCTGCATTGAGGGTGCTACAAATAGCACCGGCCTGACAATTTCATGGAGATTAATTAAACCCTTCTTTTGCTGAGCTGAGAGAACATCTTTAATATGGATCATGCCAATAGCATCATCGAGCGCCTCTTGAAAAACGGGCACCCTTGAATGAGCCTCCTCGTTTATCAGGACTATAATTTGTTCAAGCGTGGCGTTTGCATTAATGCCAATTATGTCAGCCCTCGGGACCATAACATCAGCAATTGTACGGTCTCGTAAATTAAGAATATTTTCAAGGAGTGTCCGCTGTTCGTCAACAATTGGCGTTTCTGAATGCGGGTGGTCCTCAATTAATTCTTCTAACGCACCTCGGACCGTGTTTCCCCCGTTATCTTTTTGCAAAAACCTTTGCACATATCCTAAAATTGACCTGGCAATGGAAACGACAAAGACTACGTGCTTCCTCTGAGCAATTTTAATACCCGTCTCTTCATTCATGCCGATTTAAAAATTCCTTTTTTTCAAAAGCTTGTATTGATTAAGCTCGCCAAAATTTTAGCGCTTTTTTCAAACTCACAGATACGGATTTCCGAGACCTAAATTAGCCAAAATTTCTATCTCCAAACATTCCATTTTTTTGGCGTCTGCGTTAACGTCATGTTTATAACCTAACAAATGCAGGACACTATGGACGACTAAATGGCAAATGAGATCAGCAAATTCAGTTATGTTCTCATTATCCAGTAATTCCCGGTGACATGTTTCAAAAGCCAGTACCATATCCCCTAAATGTTGCGGCAAGACAGGGCTAGAATGGAAATTATTGGTTGGAAAAGAGAGCACATTAGTTGGCAAATCCTGATCACGGTATTTTTTGTTTAGATGTTGCACTAGAGCATCATTTGCTAAAACAATGCTTAACTCTATCGGCTTATCTACAATGTTTTGGCTCTCAAGCACTGCTTCAACAGCTTTTTCGCAAACATCTTCCCAATTAGGTAACACCTTTTGCCATTTGCCGGCTTTAATCAAAATATCAATGTTGTGTGATGGACGCATAATGCCTAGCGTTTAACTTTCTCTCGTTTTAACCCTGCCCATTATTTGTATTATAAGCTTTTATAATCCGAGGAACCAAGGCGTGGCGGACAACATCGGCTTCACCAAACTCCACGAATGACACGCTTTTGACCCCCCTTAACCGGCTAACAGCATCCCCTAACCCTGATGCAACGCCCGCTGGGAGATCACTTTGGCTAAGATCACCAGTTACAACCATTCGAGCGTTTTCACCCAAACGTGTAAGGAACATCTTCATTTGAACGGATGTAGTGTTCTGCGCCTCATCGAGTATTACGAAAGCGTTGTCCAAAGTACGACCTCGCATAAAAGCAAGCGGAGCTATTTCAATTTCGCCGTTTTCTATTTTGGTAGCAACTTGGTTATACGGAAGCATGTCATGCAACGCATCGTATAGTGGTCTCAAATAGGGATCTACCTTTTCTCTCATGTCTCCGGGCAGAAAGCCTAATTGTTCGCCCGCTTCTACTGCTGGACGGGAGAGAATAATGCGATCAATTTCGCCTTTCACGAGGGCCTCTACTGCTTTTGCTACGGCTAAATAGGTCTTTCCCGTGCCAGCTGGACCTAATCCGAACGTCAAGTCACTTCGCTCGATTAAATCCAAATAGCATGCCTGCTGAGGGGACCGAGGCATAATATGGCGTTTTCTCGTTCGAACTGCGTAAAGCTTTGCGTTATTTAATGCCGCTTTCCCTTTTTCACCAGCCGCAATCATACGAAGGGCTACATCGACTTCTGTAGAGTCAACATTGTGCCCATCCTTCAGTCGGGCATATAGGCCTTTAAGCACGACGCCGGCTGTATCCGCCAACTCATGAACACCAGAAATAGTCACCAAATTACCTTTTGAGTTCAGTGACACATCGAGCTCTTGCTCGATCCGGGCCAGATGTATGTTATGGCTCCCAAAGAGTTGCGGTAAAAGCCTGTTATCGTCGAATTCAAGCACTACTGATTTTTCAGGGTTCCGAGGGCTTCCTATCAACCGTCGTTCCTTTCAAGCTTTTCTGACCAAAAACTTAAGGGGGTGTCCGCAAAAACCGCACCGAGGCTATTGGTAAAAGCCGCTTCAACTTTCAAATTAACTCTTTTACCGATGTAGTCTGCCGGCGCTGTAACATGAACGGCCTGCATGTAGGGGCTTCTCCCTGCCAGTTGCCCAAAATTACGACCCGGGCGATCAAGCAAAACTGGCATGACGGTACCCACGCACGCCTCATTAAACCTCCGTTGTTTAGACATTAAAAGGGCTTGCAGTTGTGTAAGGCGTTCAGATTTAACCTCCTCCGGGATCTGGTTTTCCATAGAGGCCCCGGGGGTTCCTGGCCTAGGACTATACTTGAAGGAAAACGCCTGGACAAAATCTACCTCAGCAACCAAAGATAATGTAGCTAAGAAATCTTCATCGGTTTCTCCGGGAAAACCGACAATAAAATCGGACGATAGTTTGAGATTTGGATTCTCGGCCTTAAGAAAATCAATTATCCGGAGATAATCATCACGACTGTGCCGCCGATTCATTCGCGCCAAAACATCATTCGAACCAGACTGTACTGGTAGGTGTAGAAATGGTGCCAGTTTATCCAGTTCCCCGTGTGCGTGGATTAGTTCGTCTGTCATATCTGCGGGATGGGAGGTTGTATAGCGTAGAAGCTCTAATTTTTCGATTTTAGCCAGTTCATACAATAACTGCGCTAAACTCGCCGCGCCTGAACCAACAGAATGCCACCGCCCGTTATAGGCGTTTACGTTCTGGCCCAGTAGAGTAATTTCCTTCACTCCACATGAGATCAATTGACGAGCCTCAGAGACGATGTCTTCCACTGGACGGGAGTACTCGGCGCCCCTAGTGTAAGGCACCACACAGAAAGTACAAAATTTGTCGCATCCTTCTTGAACCGTCAAAAATGCACTAAATGCTTCCGTCTTTACCTCAGGTAAGTAGTCAAATTTTGGCTCAACGGGGAAATCAACATCTAAAATTCGCGCCGACTTAGAATTTTCTCCTTCCTTCGATAAAGCTCGAGTAACCATCTGTGGTAACCGATGATAAGTTTGAGGCCCAAGGACAATATCTACGTATGGTGCGCGCCTTAAAACTTGCTCCCCCTCGGCTTGGGCGACACAACCTGCCACAGCAATGACCGTAGTTCTTCCTTTTGTTTTTCGTTTTTCCTTAATATTTGCATATCGTCCCAGCTCTGAATACAGCTTTTCTGCGGCTTTTTCACGAATATGACAGGTGTTCAAGATTACCACTTCAGCCTTCTTTGGATCATCCGTGTAACTGTAGCCCAAAGGAATTAAAACATCAGCCATTCGACGGGAATCGTAGACGTTCATCTGGCATCCAAAGGTTTTTATGTGAAGCTTTTTACTCAATTTATTTACTTGTTATCGCGAGCCATTGAATGCTTTTAATCATCAGAATTATAATTGGTCGGCGCGCCGTACAACTCCATACGATGACCGACAAGCTTGTACCCAAGTTTAGACGCGATTTTGTGCTGCAAATGTTCAATTTCCTCATCGTGAAACTCGATGACCTTACCTGATTTAACATCTATCAAATGATCATGGTGTTCGCCGGACGCCTCTTCATAGCGAGCTCGCCCATCACCAAAATCATGCCGATCAAGTAAACCCGCCTCCTCAAATAGCCTAACCGTCCTGTAAACGGTAGCAATACTGATATTGTTATCAACCTGGGATGATCGTTTATATAGTTCCTCCACGTCAGGATGATCGTCTGCGTCCGATAAGACCCGAGCAATTACACGTCGTTGCCCGGTCATTTTCATGCCACGTTTAATGCACAAATTTTCTAAACGGGATTGCATCGTATTTGTTGCCACTTAATTATTGATCCTTTTCCGCAGTACTATACAAAAATCCATGCTTGTACATTTTCTCGATTTCTTGTGTAACGCCAAACACCAGCCCGTCATGATTTTCTACCAAGGCCAATTTCCTTTGCAAGATCGCTTCGATGTTTTGCATAATTAGGCGCTACCATGGGATAATCGAGAGGCAAGCTCCATCGTTGCCTATACTCTTCTGGTGTCATATTATAGGCTGTCTTTAGGTGGCGCTTTAGCATCTTGAGCTTCTTTCCATCTTCGAGGCAAACTATAAAATCAGGGGTTACCGATTTTTTAATCGATACCGGTGGGTTAAGACGCTCGGGAAACCCCTGGTTTTCATCTACGTTAGCCAGCGTAAAATAGACATCCTTAATAAGCTGCGGCAAATCATTGACTGCAAGTGTATTGTTGCTAACATGGGCCGCAACAATCTCGCTTGTCAGTTCCAATAATTCACTACGATTTTCTTGGTCCGCCATAGTGTTTTAACCCTATATTTTAAAATATTTTCAAAAGCAAGTTAAGTATTTTACTTAACCTAGGCGCTGATTACTATAGTAATTCTTTGGATCTGTTTTTATTTTTTAGTCTTGCCTTATATGTATTAAACCTATCATTTGGCCTTCATTGTTACGATCTAAACACGTCAGATCAACAGATACCAAATTAAAATTTTAGATTAGAACCCATCACCTTATTTTGCTAACCGCTTTTGATAGGCACCTGAACGTGAGGGGCACGCAAATAAAACGGTTCAGCAGGCAAACATGCGTATCCAGACAGGTGACTTTCCTGAGCAATTTCAGCCACCTGGATAGCATCCGGACCGGCTAAAGACGACGCCAGGCGGCACTTAAAGCGTTCAGAACGGCCACCAATTTCTGAGACCGCACGTTCAGCTCCGTCACCCGCAACTAAAATGTCGGTTTGCAAACCGAGCTGATCGCTAACATAGCTAACTATATCAAGGCTCCCAACAGCTTTTGGTTCACCTAGCCGTGCCCGCGCCTCATTAAACATCTGTAAGTAGAAGTCGTCACGCCTAGTTTCCAGAGCAATCAAAACGGGGACCCCAGCCCATTCTTTTTCCGTAATTGAAGCTGCTACAGCCTCAAAGCTTGTAACACCTATAACAGGTACCTTGGCTGCCACCGACAAGCTTCGAGCCGTCGCAAGACCAACTCTAATTCCTGTAAACGAACCAGGTCCAACGGTAACAGCTATTAACTCCAAGTCCAGGAACTCGAAAGAAACGGACGAAATTGCTTCTTTCATCATTGGTATAAGGACTTCAGCGTGCCCACGATCCAATACTTTTCGATAGTTGTAGACTTTCTTTCCGCCAGAAAAAACAGCTACCGAACTTGCGCCAGCTACCGTATCAAGAGCTATAATATTCATAGAAAATTATATATTCTTACCATAATGATTTAACCGTTAATAATTTTTTACTCTATAAAATATCTATCGCCAAATTCACCAATGAGATCACGACACATGAACCTTGTGGAAATAACACCAGACAACCACGACATTACTTTGAACATTGCCTACGCAACAACTGATAATTTCACCGGTGCGCCCGTTTATCGCCGCAGTGGTTGTTATCTTCATAAAAAGGCGGAAAAATGCCTGAAAAAAGCATCAGGATACGCTAAAAAGCTAGGATATAGGTTTAAGATCTATGATGCATTTCGCCCAACTGAAGCCCAATGGGTTCTGTGGAACCACACCCCTGACCCTATGTTTCTCGCTGACCCGCGACGTGGGTCACCCCATTCACGAGGCGTGGCTGTAGATTTGACTTTAATCGACGAAACGGGAAAAGACCTTGAAATGGGAACTGGTTTTGACACTTTTCACCCAAAATCCCATCACGGCAACGTTAACGTCTCCCCCGAAGCACAACGGAACCGCCATTTGCTGATGGGAATTATGACCTTATCGGGCTGGGACTTCTATCAAAACGAGTGGTGGCACTACCAATTGTTTAATTCTCAAGACTACCCCCTTTTAAGTGATTCTGTGTTATTAGACGGCTTAATGCCACTAAATACAAAAACATGAATATAATGAAGTGCGCCATATTAATTTTCTTGGCTCTTCTATTTATTGCGCCGCAATCCATGGCAACAAACTCCGCCGTCTTTATTATGTATCACCGGTTTGGAGAAAATAATTACCCCAGTACTAATGTTCGATTAGCACAGCTTGAAAATCATATTCGTGAATTAAAGAGCGGGCCATACACGGTTCTGCCGGTTTTACAAATTCTTTCCGACATCGAAAATGGCCGGGCTCTGCCAAAACGTACTGTGGGCATTACAATAGATGACGGGTTTGAATCCATTTATACCAAAGCCTGGCCGCGTTTCAGAAAGGCTCAATTACCCTTTACGGTTTTTATTTCAACAAATTCAATCGATGAAAATCGTTCAAATCGCCTCAACTGGAATCAAATCCGGGAAATGCGCGCAGCAGGTGTGACATTTGGTGCTCATTCTGCATCTCACCTTCATATGGTAAATACACCCCGTAATCGGAACGAGGCAGAGATTATTAAGTCCAACACAAGAATGACTGCGGAATTGGGTGAGCAACCAGTAATCTTCGCGTATCCATACGGCGAAGCTAGTAATGAGGTTTTTGAATTAATTTCTAAGAGCAGCTATAAATACGCGTTTGGCCAACATTCTGGTGTTATAAGCCGTTTTAGTGATAAAAAATATCTTCCTCGCTTTGCCCTCAATGAAAAGTATGGTGAGTTAAATAGATTTAGGCTCATCATCAACACGTTACCATTGCCCGTTTCAGAATTTACCCCCAGCAGTCCTATAATTGGCAAAACTAATCCCCCTAATGTGGGTTTCACCGTAATCCCCAGTCTTAAGAACTTGAACGGGATTAGTTGTTTTACCAGTGAAGAAGGAAAAGTATCAACTACTCTACTTAGCACATCAAGAGTTGAGGTGAGGATGACAAAGCCCTTTATTAAAGGTCGAAACCGCCTGAATTGCACTCTGCCTGGTGGTGAAGGACGATGGCATTGGCTTGGGGCAATATTCGTTGTACCAAAATCTTAAATTGCCTGCTGATATATGCCACCCAATCTAAAGATTATTAGCTAATTATTCTTTGAATTACACGAAGGCTCCTATCACCAAGTTTTAGGTGGTCAAATTTTTCCAGACTATTTGACGTGATAATTTTTTGAAGGGATCTGATATAATTTTCACCTCGTTCGGAATAAGATGCAAGGTGAAGTGAGAGTTTTTGGCCACTCAATTTTTTACCTGACCGACGCAATTCCGAGCGACCTGCTCTGAATGAGCGGTATGCCTTGTGGGTGTTTAGATTCCTCGCATACGCCCGCACACCATCCAAAAGGGACCGGAAAGCTTTAATTCTATAATTGCTATTAATCGCCCGCCCCAATGGGATTAGTCCACTCTTGCTGCTATCCGTCCACTGACCAAATAGAGCATTTCCTTCGACAACAAACCGTGAAGTACCCCAGCCGCTTTCCTCCGCTGCCTGAGCTAAAGCAAGTGAGGGCGGAATAATATCCATACCGAGTTCTAACGCGCCCAAGTCTCCGC
The DNA here is from genome assembly GCA_002938035.1 of Alphaproteobacteria bacterium MarineAlpha3_Bin6. Classification (GTDB taxonomy): domain Bacteria; phylum Pseudomonadota; class Alphaproteobacteria; order Rhodospirillales; family UBA2165. The sequence goes on along the minus strand of PTLH01000031.1, from coordinate 1,547 downwards.
GGGTCACTTTGTAACGGTTCTCCATAACAGCTAACCATAATCTGTCTTCAGCGGATAATTTAACTCTGTTATTTACTAACTTTTTTAGTTTGATAAGTTTTTTACGTTCAGCCCATATTTCATCATTCACTCGAAGGATAAGTGGCAGCACACTTAGGAGAAACAATTTTTTCCTTTCCTTAGCTGCCCTAATTCGCCGCATATCAACTGGCAGGCTTTTAACAAAGAGCCTTGGTACAGAAACATGCCCAGCTTGAACCGCATCAAAATCATAATTAATTCTAGCAAACACCTTGGAAAGGGCACTTGAGGTAAGTGACTTTTTACGCCTTTTTTCAAGGCTCGTTATCTCAGGGACTGCGTCTGGCGATAAAAAAACCGCTTTTGGTGCGAAAGTAGTCCTGTCAACTGGCAATACCGCGGCCAACAATATAACCGTTGTTGCAGCGGCTCCAATGAATGCGAGGATAAATCTTTCGAATGTCATCATTTTTTGTTCTCAGGGAAACACAGGCCGGGAAATAACCCTAACCAAATACTGGCCCTATCGGCTAGCTGTTTTTAGATAATCTTTTTTATATAATTTTTGCAAGTATTTACAGTTAGTTATTCACTCAAACTTCTATCTAACATTGCAATTAAATTTTTTAATCAGACGAGTATAATAATTTAAAGCGAATCGGTGGCCCCCTGAAGGTAACTTTGTGACATTAAAGCATAGTGATAAAAATTTTTACTTTTTTGGGCGAAGGAGACCAACGATATCATAGACCTCATCCAAGATCGGACGCGCAATGATCCGAGCTCTTTCCGAACCATCAGCTAAAACCTCATCTAGATATCCCGGATCTGCAACCAATTTAGCCATCTCCATGCTAATGGGTCCCAATACTTCTATTGCCAACTCCGTCAAATCCTCCTTAAATTTTGAAAACTGGGCACCTTCAAATCTTTTGCAAACCTCTTCCACGCTTTTGTCAGCGAGCGCCGAAAAGACCGCAAACAGGTTTGCTGCTTCAGGTCGGTTTTCTAAACCTTTTGGATTTGCCGGCAATACGTCTGGATCGGTTTTAGCCTTGCGAATTTTACGGGCTATTTCGTCGGGCCCATCAGTCATATTAATTCGCGAAGATTCTGACGGATCCGATTTACTCATTTTTTTTGTACCGTCTCTTAGTGACATCACTCGCGTGGCATTGCCTAGAATTAAGGGTTCTGGAAGGGGAAAAAAATCTACCTTAAAATCGTTATTGAACTTGTGAGCAATATCGCGGGTCAACTCTAGATGCTGTTTTTGGTCCTCGCCAACAGGCACATGTGTTGCCTTATAAATGAGAATATCTGCTGCCATAAGGTTTGGATAGGAATAAAGTCCAACCGAGGCACTTTCCTGATCCTTGCCCGCTTTCTCCTTAAACTGTGTCATACGCTTGAGCCAGCCAAGCCTCGATACACAGCTAAAAATCCACGCTAATTCAGAATGTTGAGAGACTTGGCTCTGGTTAAAGATAATATTTGTTTTAGGGTCGAGGCCCGACGCAATGAGC
>PTLH01000030.1 GCA_002938035.1 Alphaproteobacteria bacterium MarineAlpha3_Bin6 | reverse complement strand
TGATGGGCTGAAAGAAGAGGAGAGAAGAAATAATTAATAGAGTGTTCATGAAAATCTGGTGACACGTAACCAATTTTCAGGCGCCGCTCTGCTACTTTTTCATTTCTGAATACGGAATACGGTTCCTTTTTTGCGTCTCCATGACGGTGTTCCCACTCAAGACTTTCCTGGTAAATAAACTCATTATTGCCTTCGTATATGTAGTTAAGGTTTGCCAGGTAATCAGAATGAGCATTGGACAAATCGGATGCAGACGAGAGCAATCCCCGGTATATGGTTATAGCTTCATCTAAACGGCCTGTATCTCGCAATAAATTGGCCAAGTTGGTAATAGCGGGCTTGCAAGTCTTCGTGCATTTTGAGAACTTTTCGATAATTTATTTCAGCACTCTCCCATTCAAGAAAATCTTTTGGTCTGGTTGCCAAGTTAAAAAGGAAAACAAAGTTTTCCGGTGCAAGGTCAGACGCCGTCCCTAATGAAAGGAGTGCTTCTTCCTTGTTGACTATGCCCTCAAGAGCCGTGCCTAGATTATTAAGTGCTCCTATATGGTCCGGTTGATATACAATTACCTCTCGAAATCGTGCCACAGCGTTATCAAAGTCTCTTAATTTTTTCAAAACCAAGCCAAAGTTGTAAAGTGCCTCGACATTATGGGGTTCGGTATCCAAAACGGCATCATATTCAGAAACGGCTTGTGCAAACAGCCCATCTTCTTGATAGGCATTGCCGAGGTTGATCCTTGCCTTTGTGTTTAAAGGATCAAGTTGTAAACATCTCTTGAAATATTGTGCGGCCGTCGAAAAACCCCCTTCTATAGGATAAGCCGAGGTGCAAAAGAGCGCCCGTATTTCCAGCCTGTTTTTTCAAGATCCGGCGAAACTCGCCTACAGCACTTTTTGATTGGCCAAGATTTAAAAGGCACAGTGCAAAATTGTAGCGGGCGTTCAAATTACTAGGCTTTAATCTGACAGCTTCTTGGAAAGACAGTTTAGCCAAAGTTAAGCTATTGTTCATTGAGTGAGCAATCCCGAGTGTAACGTGGTACTCGGGATTATTTAAATCCAATGCTATGGCTTTCTCTAACGCATCAAGAGCGGATTTTGTTTGCCCTTCTGTCAAATCAATTTGGCCCATACCATGAAGAGCGGTGGCATCGCTAGCATCTATTTGCAGTATTTGACGATAGGCATCCATTGCCTCATTCATGCGACCTGCGAGGTAGTGATGGCTCGCCAGTTGGTGCATGGGTGCTAGTGTATGACGTGAAACGCCTTTCGTCATGTAAGAGCTTTTAACCGCCCAATTATTTTGAGTCAAATGGGCTTAACCTTTTTATTATTAAGCCACTACAATGGGATATTATGTATCATATTAGACCAGCTTAAACCCAACAATTACCGTGAACATTAATAACAGAAAGTACTCGGTTGGAAAAAAGAGTCATAGAAGGGCGGCATTCGTGCTTGCCTCGCCCTCCCCTTAGCCTGCTATATTTCGTTCGGGAGGCTAGCTGCGGACGGATAGCTCGTGAACCCGGTCAGGTCCGGAAGGAAGCAGCCGTAGGGAGTTTTGTCTGGGTCGCGTGTCTGGCCTCCCACTTCTGGTGGGCCGCATTACCAATAGCGCACCCGCTAACTCGCAGTCACGCCTTTTGGCCTAATAAATTATGACAAATAAAAAAACTGACCAGACACCAAAGAAAAGTACTCCAGATAATGAGGGAGCCAACTACCAGGTGCTCGCCCGAAAATACCGGCCGACTAATTTTTCTGGTTTGATTGGGCAGGATGCAATGGTACGAACTTTGACCAATGCCTTTGATGCCGAGAGGTTGGCGCACGCCTTTATTTTGTCGGGTGTGCGGGGAGTTGGTAAAACTACGACCGCCCGTATTATCGCCAAGGCACTAAACTGCGTCGGCGAGGACGGAAATGGGAAGCCAACCATTAATCCATGTGGAAAGTGTGAGATGTGCCTCGCCATTGCAGAGGATCGGCATCTTGATGTCTTTGAGATGGATGCGGCAAGTCGGACTGGGGTGGATGATATACGAGAGTTAATTGACGCCGTTCGATATAAACCGGTTTCTGCCCGTTATAAAGTTTACATTATCGACGAGGTTCACATGTTATCCCGCAATGCCTTTAACGCGTTGCTTAAAACACTGGAGGAACCTCCCGAACACGTTAAGTTTATTTTTGCAACCACCGAAATTCGGAAAGTACCCGTCACGGTGTTATCACGTTGCCAACGTTTTGATTTACGTCGTGTTAATGTAGAGACGTTGATTAGGCATTTCGCTGAAATTGTTGAAAAGGAAGGCGCTCTCATATCCGAACAGGGTCTCGCATTGATTGCCCGGGTTTCTGATGGATCCGTACGCGATGGACAAAGTCTACTAGACCAGATTGTCACAACCGGCAGAAGGGAAGAAAAAGAAATTGGGGAAGGCGATGTGCGCGAGATCTTAGGGCTAGCTGACCGGGAGAGAACCTTTGATTTGTTGGAAAAGGTTTTAAAGGGAGAAATAGAAGTTGCGCTAGAGATAGTTCAGAAGGATTATATTAATGGTTCTGACCCGTTGTCGACTTTGCAAGACTTGGCTGAATTAGTTCACTGGTTGACGCGGATTAAAGTTGCACCAAAAACCTTAGAAGATTTAACTGTTTCTGAGAGCGAGCGATCCCGTGGGAAAGACCTTTCCGGGAAGCTTTCCATGGCAAATTTGGGACGTGCATGGCAAATGATAGTTAAGGGCCTTAAAGAGGTACAAACCTCGCTAACACCAATTCAGGCGGTGGAAATGATTCTGGTCCGCCTCGCCTATCTTAGTGATCTGCCGTCCCCAAATGATGTCATTAGAAACATGGAAAAGTATAGAGACCACCCAGAAGGCGCTGTTACACCAACGAACGATCAAAACAAATCAACCCCTTCGACCTTATCGTCCAATACCTCAGGCCCAAGGGGTTTGGCTTTTGAATTAGAGGAGCAACCCGAAAAGCAGACCTTGTCTAATTTTAAACTGAATAACTTTGAACAAGTAATTGCTCTCTTAGATGATCATGATGAGCGTATTTTGATGGCGGATTTGGTAAACAATGTTCATTTAGTGAGTTTTGAGCCCGGAAAAATCGAAGTCTGCTTGGCTGAAGCAGCTAATCCCGATACGCCCAAGCGCCTATATAGTTTTCTCAACTCGGTTATGGAAGAGCGCTGGTCGGTATCACTGGCAACGCAAGGGGGTAACCCCACCCTGAGGGAACAAAAAAGAGAGGAAGAAAGGGCTCTACACGTAGAAATCAAGCAAGGATCACTCATGCAGTCCGTCATGGAAAACTTTCCTGGAGCGGAAATAGAAACTATTCGCCAAATTGACGACAAAGATTTTACAACACCAGAAGAAAAAAAATCTGGGGGAGAAAAAATCACATGAAAAATCTCGGGCAAATGATGAAACAGGCCCAAGAAATGCAAGATAAAATGTCAGAGGTTCAGGAAAAACTTTCCCAACTTCAAGTAACAGGTGCCGCTGGAGGTGGTATGATTGAAGTAACTATGACGGGTAAAAATGAAATGCGGCGGGTTAAAATTGATCCAGAATTAACAGGACCGGAAAATTTGGAAATGCTGGAGGATTTGTTAGTAGCAGCCGTTAATGATGCCCGAGCAAAGGTTGAAGCGCGGGTAACAGAGAAGATGTCTGAAATAACCGGGGGATTGCAGTTGCCGCCGGGTTTCAAGCTACCCTTTTAATCCCTCCTGGATATTCGTTCATGAGTGTTTCTGATATCGACAGCCTAATCCAATACCTATCCAAATTACCGGGACTTGGGCCAAGATCAGCGCGACGCGCAGCATTGTATTTGATAAGTAACCGCGAAAAACTTATGGAGCCTCTTGGAGCTGCCATGGCCTCGGCGGCGGAAAACGTAAAAAATTGCTCCCGATGCAGCAATTTGGACACCAATGACCCGTGTCACATCTGCATTGATCCGCGTCGCGACGTTTCGGTCATTTGTGTAGTAGAAAGTGTGGCGGATCTCTGGGCGTTAGAACGTACAGCATCGTTTAAGGGGACCTATCATATTTTGGGAGGTATTTTGTCACCACTGGATGGCGTGGGGCCCGAGGATCTTAATATCCGTGATCTCATCGGGCGTGCAGCAAAGGAAAATGTAAAAGAAATAATCCTGGCGACAAGCGCCACGGTAGATGGAAAGACAACGGCACACTACATCACGGACCGCTTGAAAGATTGCGGGGTGAAAGTTTCTGAGCTAGCCCACGGCATTCCGGTCGGCGGTGAACTCGACTACCTTGACGATGGTACTTTAAGCGCGGCACTCAAAGAAAGAAGAAGCACATGATACAAAAATTAGATTTTCTCCTTTTTATTTAATCCAGAAAGAATTTCCGCCTCAAATCCAAGGGGAGTTGTCGCAGAAGACAGCAAACAAAAAACATCTAATCACAACGTCCATCCAAATCATAGCCAGCAAGTGCTGCGTTGACGAGTTTGTCGCTCTTGTTGAAGTTGTATTCCATAGCCATTCTCTTCTTCACCACGAACGGCGGACCGGCGTAGAATTTTTCATATTGTTCCTGGCGACCGGCAAATTCTGAACCGATCAATTCCCAAATCATTTTTAATAATTTCACTCTTTCTGTTGCAGGATATTGGGGTGATTGGATGTATCGCTCAATATCGATGCGTGTCTCTGGGTTGGTAAAATCAGTAACGCTAGAAGGTAACTGTATAACACCGCCACCGCATAATTCCCGCAGATATTCCAGCATGCGCGGATAGGCTTTAGATTGCAGAACGATCGCGGCGTATAGTGCCTGCCTTCCGGGTTCCACATAGCCGTTTTCATTGGTTGTACAGGTGGCAATTTGGGCGTCAACCAATCCTTCCATCATTGCTGCATAACTACCCATTTCCCCAAGAAGTGTCTGAACTTCAGCTATTTGGGTCACGCCGTTCATTTCTGAAACACGTCGTGCAAGCCCCATCATTAGACGTAATTTGGTAACTAGTCTGATCTGTGATTGATGGTTGCCCATAGCATGGGCAGGCGTTTTCCACCACTGATCCCGACAGGTGTCTATATCTTTATAAACAAACACCTGTTCCCACGGTACAAACACATCGTCGAAAACGATTAGTGAATCCGTTTCGTCGAACCGTGTTGCGAGCGGATAGTCAAATACACTGTTTGCGGCACTGGCGTACGACCGCCGAGAATAGATCTTCAGGCCCGGAGCGTTGCATGGAACCACAAGGTTTAAGGCGTGCGCATCATCCCCGGGCTGTACAGGGGTAATTTGGCTGAGGTTGAGGTAATCAGAGAGGGCCGTGCCAGTGCCCAGCATTTGTGCACCTCGAATGATGATGCCATTATCACGTTCATCTATCACTCCAGCATAAAGATCCGGCGGGTTTTGCATGTGCATTGGTTTTGATCGGTCAATTTGCGGGGGGATGATTGTGTAGGTAATAAAAATATCTCGTGCCCGTGCGAACTCGTAAAAACGGATTAGGTTTTGTTTTAGCTCTAACGATCCGTTGCGCGCAAAGACGTCCGGAGCCATTGCCCAACCGGCGAAAAAACCAGCGACATGATCGGGGCTTCTTCCCATCAGTCCGAATGTGGCTTCTGACCACCTTTCAATAGCCCCCCGTCTTGCGTGGAGATCCGCTTTGTCACGGGGCAGACACCAGATGTAATTAAACACGTCACCTGTGGCGGGTGCCGTGTGGGTCATTAGTTTACTATTTTCTGGATCGCTCGAAATATCATAAAGGCCAGCAATCGTGCGGACCGCATCGGAGAATGCCGGGTGAATAGTGACGTCGCGCACTTCCTTTCCATCGATGAACACCCGTCGACCGTCATTCTTAATTGCCTCGATATATTGAGCGCCGGTTCGCAAGCCAACTGAGAAACGGTTTTCATCGAGATAATTAACCATCACTGGTTCTCCTTCGACGGGTGTAGGGTAAATAAGACGTGAGTTTTATGGTGACCAATTAGGGTGGGCAAACGTTGCGCTTCTGTTAGGCTGCATTTACAAAACATATGGTATAACGTGAGTGGTTGCCGTCTAAAGTATCTAACCTTTTGGTTGTTGTCTTTCCTAAAATTCTCGGTGGTTAATGGAAAGGAGTTAACCGTGAGCCACCGGCCGGGAAATATTTTTTGGAATACTAACAGGAGTGTTTAACAAATACCGAGTCAAGAAAGGAGAAAGATCATGGATGAAACCGCGATCTTTAAAAAAGGTTCCTACCGTTACATTCGAGGGCCTTTCCAATATTCCGGCGGGGTGGCCGCCGAGCCAGGGTTCATAATTGAGAGGGCTCGTTTTTTGCAAGCAATTTCAATAAAGCACGGTTTTGAGGCTATCGAAGCTCACCTAACCGGTTTGGGGCGACCGTTAGCGTCGTTCTGCGCTTGTGAACTCCGATCCCCTGAACCGTTTGACGACGCTGGGTTTGTAACTTTTAACCGGGTTTATGTGAACACGCTTGAAAAATGGGGCATATTTAAAAATGATGACAACCCCGTAGCCCGTTCAAACGTTTGTCCGGTGGCCAACCCACCCCCGGAGCCAATGTTCCACTCCTTTTCCTATACAATTCCCGATGACGAAAGCGCCGCGAAAAGCTTTGTTATTTCCGGTTCGGCAGAAGCCCGTGAAGGAGGTGAAAATTACGGTGAACGAATAATCCGAAACGGAGAAACCACTCCGGATGCAATGCGGGAGAAGGCTAAATATGTTTTAAACACAATGGAATCCCGCATGTCAGCATTAGGCGTGGGATGGGATCAAGTGACCGCAACCCAGGTCTACACCGTTTACGACATACACTCCTTCCTGGGGGATGAAATTGTCGACAGAGGTGCAGCTGATTATGGCCTAACCTGGTACTACGCAAGGCCACCAGTCAGTGGTTTGGATTACGAAATGGATGTACGTGGGGTCCACAGGGAGAAATTTATTTTTTAAATTGATCCAGACGGAGAGTTTTTATTTTGTAGTAAGTATCTATACGAAAATGACAGGGCTGAGATGCTTGCGGCTAACGCTATAAAGGATAGGAATTCAAGAAACAGGTTGCCGAGAAGAGATACGCTAAGTGACTGATTAGACTGATCGAAGAAGCCTAACTGGTGAAATATAAAAACCACAGGAAGGCCTGACATAACAAGAGGTAGAGAGGTGCAAACCATAACGCTAGCCAACCTCCATCCGTTTTTTCCCGATAATTGCCATAGGGGCCAAATATTCAGAGTTTGATCTATTGCTACGGCTGGGAACCAGAGTAAGAGACGCGCGTAAACATACAGACAGGCTGTCATGCCAATAATAAGTGGCAACGCTCCATTCGCCCCTAATATTATAAAGCGGGGTAGAATGTACATAGCGGGAACCATAAGAAAAAAGATTTTTAAAGTCGTCCACAAAAATTGAACCTGACGACCGTTCCAACTATAGGCTTTCAACACGTCCTTGTTCTCGCTTCGCAACAAATAGGCTCGATGCCATGCGACACTGTAGGAAAGCCAGACCCAAATATTCACAAAGAATGCAACATAGAACAAGACGGCCACCCAACCGGAACGGTAGATATCAATGGAGGCTATTTTGCTACCAATATCTATGGATGAGACGGTACCCCACTGCACCAAGGTTTTAAGGATCGCAAGAACTACAAGTGGCGGCAATGTCAGTTGCCAAAGGTATAGACGCTCCTCCCATAAGTAATAATACGCACCGAAGACGGTCTTGATAACGGGAAGACGGATCATAAAACAGCGGCGTTAGTCGAGGCTGTCGAAGATAAAATACTTCTATCCTCATTTGCAGATTTTAATTGACCGCAGGCGGCCATTATATCACGCCCCCGTGGAACACGGATGGGAGCGGATAGTTTGTTATCATTAAGTATTTGAGAAAACCGCTTGATGACGGGAAAAGGAGAGGTTTTATAAGAAGTTCCTGGCCATCTGTTGAAGGGTATTAGGTTAACCTTTGCGTGGATACCCTTGAGGAGCCGCGCCAATTCCCAAGCATCCGCTGGAGAATCGTTCACCTTATCTAACATGACATATTCGAAGGTAATTCGTCGGGCGCTGCTGGCACCAGGATAGGTGCGGCAAGCGTCTAGAAGCTGATCGATAGGGTATTTTTTGTTAATAGGGACTAGTTGATTTCGAAGATCGTCTCGGACGGCATGCATAGAAATTGCCAGACCTACGCCCAACTCTTCGCCCACTTTTTTTATCATGGGGACCACCCCTGAAGTAGAGAGTGTTATTCGCCGTTTGGAGAGGGCAATTCCCTCGGGGTCCATAATGATTTTGAGAGCCTTTGCAACTTCATTGAAATTAAAGAGAGGCTCCCCCATACCCATCATAACAATATTAGAGATTTTTCGGTTAGCTGGCGGTGATGACCATTCACCGTATGTATCCCTCGCTACCATTAATTGGCCCACGATTTCACAAGCGGTGAGATTGCGGATCAAGCGTTGGGTGCCGGTATGACAGAAAGAGCAAGTAAGAGTGCAGCCGACTTGCGAGGACACGCAAAGTGCACCCCTGTCTTCCTCTGGAATGAAAACAGATTCAACGGTATTTTTATCAGATGATTTTAAAAGCCACTTTCTTGCGCCGTCCTGGGATAGCTGCTGGGTTACAATCTCGGGCCGTTCAATGACATGTGTTTCTGTTAACTTTGCTCGCGCCGTCTTGGACAGTGTTGTCATTTCGTTAAAGTCCCTAGCGCCCCGAAAATAAATCCAATGCCAAAGCTGCTTAAGACGGAAGGGCTTTTCTCCCAATATTTCAAGCTCAGTCGCAAGTTCGTCCCGGTTGAGACCAATGACGTTAGTTTTGGAGTATTTAGACAGGGAACCCTCTACTTTTTTTCACAATTGGTGCCGATAGCATTGTAGGCCGCGGTAAATCCTTTTAAAGAATAGGTATCGAGTGTCTTTGTGCCTCTGCTAGAAGTGCCGGCTACTGTCATAGTGTTACCACGTTTCATAGCCCTGGCTAGAGCTTGGTCGGTCTTGGACGTCTTTGCCCAGGCGGTGCCTCCAGATGTGAATAGCTCAAACTTTTGGCTCCCGATTTTAATTGTGACGCCACTATCTTTCTTGTAGGTGTAGCCTGCCACTAATTCAAATATATCGACTTTATTTTTTTTATCATTCGGGCGATGAGTTACGAGGACATACGTCTTGTCCCGGCGTTTGTATGCTCCCTTTTTTTCGATCGGTTCGCTTCCCACGAAGCAAAACCGGCCTTTTCCGGAGCGGGATTTGTGAGCTTCCCAGTGATCCGTTGTTTTCACTTTTTCGTAGGTCTGAGCGTTAGTCGCACATGACAAAACGAATGAGGCAAGCACGATAAATGAGGGGGATATAATTTTGATCATTCTTCATCCACAAGTTTCAAATATTCTTCCACTTCAGCTAAAGGTGCCGCTCGGCGAAAGGGGGCCATTTTTTTCTGCAATTTTGGGTTTGCAAATTTGTGTTCAGATAAAATTTCAACGGGACCGCCGGGGCTAACGGGTCGTCTGGGAAATTTGCCAAGGCTTATCAGCCTGTCATACATGGTAATAGCTCCCGCTATGCCAACATTCACGCAGAACTTTGTTGGAATTTTGACCGTATAAACACTACGTTTCAATACAAATGGTGAGAGGCTGCCGCGTTCCGGGCCCAATATGTATGCGGCTTGATGTGGGTGGCGGAAACTTGGTAGTTCTTCGGCTTCATCCACGAGTTCAACTCCAACTATATCGCAGCGACTGGGTAGGACAAGGCTTTCGGGATCGGGGAAACTATAAAACGGCAAATGGTTTGTCGCTTCCGATGTATCCACTTTATTGCCTTTTAGCAGGTTATATTGGGCATCAATAGTGAAGACGAAGCTAGCACCAAATGCATGGGCGGAGCGAAACAAACTACCTACATTCATAGATTTGCTTACACATTCAACACCAATACCAAAATAACCGCGCAAAAACGATTTCTCCATAATTACCGTGTTATTATAATATTAATTGTACTTAGCCCACCTTCTGCAAATTATGCAATGAAATAGGAAGTAAAAATTGGAGGCAATTAAATTGCGACCAAAAAGTTCACCTAAGCGGATTGATTTGCGTGCTGTGGAAAAGAGTTTGCGATTATGGTCAGGGTTAATCATTTCGATCTTTGTAATACTGCATTTGATCAACCATACCTTAGGCTTAATTTCTTTAGAGGCGATGGAGGGCATGCGCAGCTATTTGTCCGTAATTTGGTTTGATTTGCCGGGCGCGGCCCTCCTAATGGGCGCATTTTTGCTTCACTTCTTCTTGTCTCTATTCTCGCTCTATAGCCGCTCTACACTTCGAATGCCCCTTTGGGAGGGAACCCAAATAACCCTTGGTGTTTTGATTTTTCCTCTCATCCTTGTTCATATCGTCGGCACCCAAGGCGCCGGTCACATAATTGGGTTCCGACCCACCTATGAATACGTTATTTTTGCCATCTGGGTTTCTAACCCTATTCTTGGACTTCAGCAAAGCATTATGCTTGTTATCGTTTGGGGCCATATGTGTATGGGTTTGCACTACTGGCTTCGGCTCAAGAACTGGTATTCTCGTTGGTCTCCCTTTCTCCTCGGGTGCGCGGTTGTTTTGCCGGTAATTGCTCTCTTGGGTTTTGTTCGAATTGGTCGTGAACTAGATAGAAGTCATGCACGATCATCCAAAATACAAGAGCGCGTCTTTGGCCCCTTCATTAAAGCTGAACCAGAACTGGTGGCAAATTTGTATGCCCTTGAGAACAATTTATACGCCATATTTGGGGTTTTGATTGTGTCGGTCTTGGTCGCGCGGTTTATTCGTCGCCTTTACCGTAACCGCCATGGTGTCTATCGGCTGTCAATTCACGATGGCCGCAGTTTAACCGCGCCTGAGGGGCAAACTATCCTCGAAACACTTCGCATCGCGGGAATTCCCCACGCGTCAGTCTGCGGTGGTCGCGGTCGCTGTACGACGTGTCGGGTGCATGTAGGTGAGGCTATCAAAGAATTACATCCCCCTGGAGAAGTGGAGCAGAAGGCGCTAACGCGAATAAGAGCTGAAACTGAAGTGAGACTTGCCTGTCAAACGAGGCCGCACAAAGATCTCTCTATTAAACCTCTGCTGCCTCCGTCAGCTACAGCCAGGGATGCCAACAAGGTAGGAGGGATCCAAGGTAGGGAACAAAAAATAGCTATCATGTTTATTGATATTCGCGGCTCTACCAAACTTGGGGAAGAAAAGCTGCCTTATGATGTTTTGTTTGTCCTTAATCAGTTTTTTGCAGAAATGGCAGCGGCCCTTGCGGAAACAAGCGGTCACTACGCCCAGTTCACGGGAGATGGTTTGATGGGGCTGTACGGAATTGATGGAAATATAGTAAAAGCCTGCCGGGATGCTATCCTGGGTGCTGCAGCCATGATCAGTAGGCTTGAAAAGCTCAATGCGAGACTTAAAAACGAACTCAAAGAACCGCTCCACATGGGTATAGGCGTTCACGCTGGGGAAGCCATTGTTGGTGCAATGGGACCACCGTCGGCGCAGAATTTTTCAGCTATAGGTGATGTCGTAAATGTCACGGCACGGCTTGAATCAAAATCCAAGGAATATAAGTGTCGTTTGGTTCTTTCAAAGGCCGTCGCAGAGATTGCAGGTGTAGACGCTTCTAATCATCCAGCGCATTCGGCCGATGTTCGCGGACGTGACGGAAATGTTGACGTTTTTGCAGTAGATGATCCGAGAGATTTGGTTGTTCCGGCCTCGGCTTAATTTAATATAGATAATAAATACTCCAGCATTACCGAAAAAACCCTGTAACACTGACGCGTTCTCAACCTACTTAGTGGTAGTGCAACCCATGTTTTATCGTGTAATAATTTTGCCTGTTCTTGGGCGATTGTAACTTAGAGGGTTGCGAGAATAGACAGGAATTAATTGTTTTTCCACCAGCACAAACCACAACATATCAGAATATTTTGATCTACCTTACGGTGTTTATTCTTATTTTTGGACCGGGATCACCGTTTATTCTTATGCTGGTTGAGGAACCTCGGTTTCGGAGGGTTTTTCATTGATGGGTAAGTGTAGAAGCGCCGCTAATATTCCAAGACCAATTGCTAATTGCCAAACCAGATCGTAGGAACCCGTCTGATCAAACAGCCACCCACCAAGCCAAATGGAGGTGAAGGAGCCTAATTGATGGCTAGCGAAGACGATACCTGCCAAGGTAGCAAGGTATTTGAGACCGAAGAGTTGTCCCACCAGAGCATTAGTGAGAGGTACCGTCGCTAGCCATAAAAACCCGATAAAGAATGAAAAGGCCAAGACACTATATTCAGAAATCGGAAATGTGATGAACCCGGCTATAACGATGGATCGCAGAAAATAAAGGATACTAAGCAAATATTTTTTACTGTATTTATCCCCGAGCCAACCAAACATGAATGTACCAACTAAATTTGTCATGCCGATAATACTTATGGCTGTCCCCGGCAACCACGGGGGCATTTCCAGGACTGAGAGATAATTGGGTAAATGCGCCATGATGAACATGACGTGGAAGCCACAGACATAAAACCCCGCCGTCAAATAAAGGTAACCTGAATGTTTGCGCGCACGATCCAGCACCTGGAGGAGGCTTTCCGCTTGCTCCCTTCCGACGGAATGGTCTTCTGTCTTCCCTTTTAAGACATAGGCTAAGGGAATAATAACCACCATTACGACCGACATGATAAAAATGGCTTCACTCCAGCCAAATGCGTTTATGGTATACTGGTTAAAGGGAACAATTAAGATTTGGCCGCCGGTTCCCGCGGCGCCCACCACCCCGAAAAACAATGTCCTCCGGTTTTCCGGGACGTTTCGTGCAACGATAGACATGAGAACTGCCCACGTCATTCCGGAGCCGGCAATACCGATGATGATGCCTGTGCTGACGTGAAGTTCCCAAAGACTATCCGCATTAGCCAGCATTAGGAGACCGAGTATCTGGAAGACCGCGGCAATCGCAATTACCCGACCGGATCCGTATTTGTCGGAGAGGGCTCCAATTATCGGCTGAGATAACCCCCACACAAGATTTTGAACGGCGATAGATAGTGAGAAAGCAGAGAGACCTATCCCAAAACTTTGGGCTATGGGTGCCTGAAGCAGCCCGAAGCTCTGTCGCATCCCCATGGAGAGTAAAACAACTACGCTGGCGCAGATTACAATGAGATAGGTTCTTTTGGTCATTTAAATTGGAGGCTGTCTGAAAGAGACAACTTCCGGACAGTAGTCTTCAAATTTATTTCTGGCAAACATTCAGCTTTTTCGTTTTTTTGATGCAATTGGATATTAAGGTTCCAAAACGGCTTTATCCCTTTTCTACGGTCGTGTAGCATCCCATAAGGTTCTTGGGCAAGCTCTCCAGCATGTTTAAGGAACAAAATGCTTTTTGGAGGAAGACCATGGATAAAGTCTTTTCTGATGCTGTTACAGCGTTGGACGGAGTATTGAAAGACGGTATGACGATCATGGCGGGCGGCTTTGGCCTTTGTGGGATCCCGGAACACCTGATCTTGGCGCTTAGAGGTTCTGGCGTCCAAGATTTAACGGTGATTTCTAATAACGCAGGGATCGACGGGGCAGGCTTGGGTTTGCTTCTTGAAACCCACCAGATCAAGAAGATGATATCTTCTTACGTGGGCGAAAACAAAACCTTCGAGAAACAGTATTTGGATGGGGACCTTGAATTGGAGTTCAATCCACAAGGGACGTTGGCTGAACGCATTCGTGCTGGAGGAGCAGGGATCCCTGCTTTCTATACCAAGACCGGATACGGTACAGACATCGCTGAAGGTAAGGAAACCCGAATTTTTGATGATGAGAGTTACGTTATGGAAACACACCTCGTCGCGGATCTTTCGATCGTCAAAGCGGATCGGGGCGATACCGAAGGTAACCTGGTTTTCCGTAAAACCGCCCGCAACTTTAATTCCATAATGGCAACAGCTGGCAGGGTTACAATAGCGGAAGTGGAGGAACTGGTTGAGCCGGGAAAACTGGATCCCGATTTAATCCACACGCCTGGTATATTTGTTCAGCGTATTATAGAGGGAGAAAATTTTGAGAAACGTATTGAACAGCTTACCACCCGTGAACGGGTTTCAGTATAGAGGAGAAGAGAATGTCTTGGTCACGCAATGACATGGCGGCGCGAGCCGCAAAGGAACTGGAAGACGGATTTTATGTTAATTTAGGTATAGGTATTCCAACGTTGGTGTCTAATTATATTCCGAATGGAATTGACGTCTCCCTGCAAAGCGAAAACGGTATGCTCGGATTGGGACCGTTTCCGATAGAAGGTGAAGAGGACCCAGACCTTATCAATGCCGGCAAGCAAACGATTACCGAATTGCCGCAAAGTTCTTACTTCGACAGCGCTACCAGCTTCGGAATGATCAGAGGAGGTCATATAGATATCGCTATTTTAGGTGCTATGCAGGTAGCAGAAAATGGAGATCTGGCAAACTGGATGATCCCCGGCAAACTCGTTAAGGGAATGGGTGGTGCTATGGATTTGGTGGCAGGTGTAAAACGTGTTGTGGTTATCATGGACCAGAATGCCAAGGATGGAAGCCCTAAATTTTTGAAACAATGTAACTTGCCTCTAACGGGCACACAGGTAGTAGATATGCTAATTACCGACCTCGGGGTTTACAATATTGATCGGAAAAAAGGTGTTGCGACCTTGGTGGAATTAGCGCCTGACATTACGGTTAGTGAAGCGCGCAAAAAAACCGAAGCTCGTTTCGAGGTTTTGCCAGGTTTAAAATAGAGACGTTACAAATATAAATTCATCTGTATTTGGTTTTTGAGACAGCCGGCATAAGCTGCCCCCAATTAAATTTGGTGGTTGGCTTGGTAGCCACCTTTATGCTTTCCGACTGAGGTTTCATGGTATTTTTAAAAAAACGTTGGCGAACTTCCTCTGGTACTTTAAGGGGCGCTGTCTGGATGATTTTGGCGGGTGCTTGTTTTGCGGGTCTTGGTGTCACCATCCGTCTGTCGGTGGCTGATATAGATATATTAGAAGTGATATTCTTCTGGAATTTTTTTAATCTAATTTTGATGTTACCTTGGTTGTGGCACATCGGTTGGGTGGGTCTACGGACCCAAAGACTGGGCCTTCACGCCCTGCGTTCTATAAACGGCTTGGTTGCCATGTTTTTTTGGTTTACGGCCGTTACGATGTTGCCACTGGCGGAAGCCACGTCTCTTGGTTTTACAGCTCCCTTGTTTGCGACAATGGGTGCAGCTCTGTTTTTAAGCGAAGATGTGAGGCTACGTCGTTGGGTCGCCGTAGGTGCTGGTTTTCTAGGGACCTTGATTATTCTTCGCCCGGGGATCGAGATTATTTCTCCAGGGGCGATATTAATGATTGTTGGGGCAGTGTTTGTGGCTATTTCCTTCCTCTTGGTTAAGGTTCTTAGCCGCACTGAACCCCCAAATACGATGGTCCTATATATGTCACTTCTCATTACTCCGGTGTCTGCTATTCCACTCATTTGGGTGTGGGAGATGCCCCATGGTCTTGTTTGGCTTTGGTTGCTTGGTGTGGGAGCTTCGGCCACTTGCGGGCATCTTTGTTTTACTCGGGCGATGGCTAGTGCTGATGCTTCCGCAGTTTTACCATACGAATATGTTCGGTTGATCTTTGTTGCGATCATTGCCTTTTTTCTTTTTGGAGAGGTCCCCGATCTTTGGACTTGGCTTGGCAGCGTTGTAATTTTCGGGTCCGGTGTTTACATCGCTAATCGGGAGGCAGCGGCTTTTAAGAGCGGTCGTAAAATGAAATTATTGGCCGCGCAAGCCTCTGGAAAAACTTCCAAGCTCTAGGTAAAGTTTAGTAACTTGCAGTCTATTGGTCTCAGCGTCGGCAGCGGGTTTTTTCAAATCTAGAAACCCTAAGTGAGAACCCCAGACAGTGTCTTTGAGAACCGACATTTCAATAATGATCTTGCATTTTTACCTTTTCTGAAGATGCTGCAAGGTTTAGTAGGCCAAGTAGGCCTCTGCGTTTGGCCCTTTTTTTAAGGCTTTTTCCCGATACGGTTACAGGCCGTTTTCTAAGACTTCATCAATGAACGCCGGGACGATGTCTGTCGCCGCACCATAGCGGGTTTCAGAAAAAAATGTTGCGCCCTCCGAGGGTTCCAAGTTGAGTTCAACGGCCCGCGCACCCGCTGAAATTGCTTGTTGAACAAATCCTGCCGCAGGATAAACATTACCCGACGTCCCAATGGAGATAAAAAGGCTACATTCATCGACCCTTCGGTGAATTTTATCCATTTCCAGTGGCATCTCTCCGAACCAGACTACATGTGGGCGCAGTGTGTTCCTTTCGCTGCAGCTAGGGCAGGTCGTTTTAATGCTTAGGTTTTTTTGCCACGAATGTGTTATTTGGCAGGTGGCACAACGTGCTTTTAACAATTCTCCGTGCATGTGTATTAGATTTTCCGATCCGCCAAGTTCATGTAGGTTATCGATGTTTTGGGTAAC
This sequence comes from Alphaproteobacteria bacterium MarineAlpha3_Bin6, assembly GCA_002938035.1. Classification (GTDB taxonomy): domain Bacteria; phylum Pseudomonadota; class Alphaproteobacteria; order Rhodospirillales; family UBA2165. The sequence continues at coordinate 2,131 of PTLH01000030.1, read as the reverse complement.
AATTGTTACTATTCCGTGCCATTCACGCTCGAGTTTTGCCAAAGCTATATGAGCCGCGTTAGGTGTCACGTTACTATTAACAAGCTGCATTCGACGGGAGTTGTAGAATTCCTGTACACGCTGCGGATTTCGCTGGAAGGCTTCCGGCGTCGCGACATCTTCAATGTTTACCTTGGACCAAATACCATCTGCATCGCGAAAAGTATCAAGACCGGATTCCTTTGAAATACCCGCACCTGTCAAGACGACGATGCTTTGTTCTGATTGGCCAGTCATGGTATGAAAAGTAAATGGGAGACTGATTTGGTCAAGGTTCTTTTTGTATGCACCGGAAACATTTGCCGTTCGCCAACAGCAGAAGGCGTGTTCAGGAAATTGGTGAGTGATGCCGGCGTTGGCGATAAAATTTTTGTTGATTCCGCGGGCACGGGAGCGTGGCACGTCGATCAGGCGCCTGATAGGCGGTCACAGGAAGCAGCAAGAAAAAGAGGGATTGACCTCAGTGCTCAACGGGCACGACAGGTTACGACCGACGACTTCAAGAATTTCGATTATGTGCTTGCCATGGATGCAGCCAACCTGAGAATTTTAAGCGAATTGTGTCCGTCCGATCTCGTGTCGAGCATCTCGTTGTTTTTGGATTATGCCCCCTCACTCAATCGGCGGGGAGTGCCTGATCCCTATCATGGTGGTGGGAGAGGTTTTGAGGTGGTGCTTGATCTGATAGAGGCGGCCTCCAACGGTCTTCTGTCTCACATACGTTCCTATGACCTGTAAGGCATGAAATTTCCTGAAGAAGAACGGGTGAAAAGACTGATTGGTCGAAGCCCGGTCCAATTGACGCCGCTCACTGGTGGTTGTATTGCGGATGTTTGTCGGATGGATTTTGAAGACGGCGAGAAACTCGTGTTAAAGACCGGCGCTGCTGGGGCCGGATTGGACCTGGAAGGGTATATGCTCCAATATCTTGCATCCCATTCTGATCTTCCTGTTCCAGAGGTTTTGTGCGCCAACGATGATTTGTTAATCATGGCGTATATAAAAGCCGGCAGCCCACTTACTCCTGCTGCACAGGAACATGCAGCTGATTTGCTGGCGTCTCTCCATAATATTGTTGTTGACCGTTTTGGGTTCGAAAAGGACACAGTAATTGGTTCTCTACGACAGCCCAATCCCTGGACCAAAGATTGGGTGGAGTTTTTCAGGGATCAGCGGCTTATTTACATGGCTGAAGAGGCGGTAAAATCAGGTTCCTTAAAACCATCATCTTTATCTCGCATTGAAACCCTTTGTGCCCAACTGGATCGCTGGCTGTTGACCCCAGTCCAAGCTTCCCTCATCCACGGGGACATGTGGGGAGGCAATATCTTGTGCAAAGACGGACGTATTGCTGGGTTTGTGGATCCAGCTATCTACTATGCGGACCCAGAGATTGAACTTGCCTTTTCGACATTGTTTGACACATTTGGTTCTCCGTTTTTTAACCGCTATGCTGAACACCGACCATTCTTGCCCGGTTTTTTTGAAGAACGACGGGACATCTACAATCTATACCCACTTCTGGTACATTTAAATTTGTTCGGAGGCTCCTATGCAGCGAGGGTAGAGGCAACACTTACACGGTTTGGTTTTTAGGCTATCTTTAAATGGCTATCGTTAGAAATGACCCCCTTTTTTTTAAATATCATTCCTTTTTATAGTCTCTCGAGAGGCGTTCGATATATTTTGCAATCATGTCCATTTCCAAATTAACGAAATCACCAACAGATTTGCTTCCCAAAATAGTGTTGGCACTAGTATACGGGATCAATGTTATGGCGAAAGAACTATTGCCGCATTTTACAACCGTAAGACTCACTCCGTCCACGCAGACAAATCCTTTTTCCACCACATATTTCATAAGATTACTAGGCACTTTAAATTCTATCAATCTGGCTACACCATCATAAGCTATTTTTCTTATTTCACTTGTACAGTCCACATGACCTTGAACTAAGTGACCTCCGACGCGAGCTCCCAATCTCGTCGATCTTTCTAAATTAACGGAATCACCCACCTTTAATAGACCAAGATTTGTTCTTCGAATAGTCTCCGGAACCACATCAACCTTAAACACATCATCTGTGCATTC
>PTLH01000003.1 GCA_002938035.1 Alphaproteobacteria bacterium MarineAlpha3_Bin6 | reverse complement strand
TAAAAAACCACCTAACCCCTTGAAAAGATTGGTGGGTGCACAAGGACTCGAACCTTGGACCCGCTGCTTAAAAGGCAGCTGCTCTACCACCTGAGCTATGCACCCAAATTAATGGACAATCCTTGTTCCGCGAAACATCAACCAACCTTAGAAACAAAACTGGCACGCTTATTTAATTTGAACAAAATACGAAGGCGAATACAATCGGTCAATGAGTGAAATTCTCGTAACAATTTAACTATTGCCAAAACGAAGCAACATACGTTCGCGAACTCGAAGGCTGACAAAATGGCCAATGTCCCCGCCAAGACTACCAATTTCTTTCACTAATCGCGAAGATATAAATTGTTCCCCTTCCGATGCCATGAGAAATACCGTTTCAATTTCTGAGTTCAGCTTTGTATTCATACCGGTCATCTGGAATTCGTATTCGAAGTCAGTTACGGCTCGAAGGCCCCGTATAATCAAAGAAGCTCCACACGAGGCTGCGAAATTAGTCAGCAACCCTTCAAAAGAACGCACCTCTACACGACAATTTTTGGTATTCGCTGCCAATTTTATTTCTTCAGAAACCATCTCAACCCGCTCATCTAACGAAAATAATGGACCCTTACCAGCGTTAATCGCCACACCCACGATCAACGCGTCAACAACCCGCGCAGCACGTGAAATAATGTCCATGTGCCCATTAGTCACGGGATCAAATGTTCCTGGATAAACTCCTGTCCGGTCAGCCATTGGCCTTATCCTTCTGTCTTCTTTTTAGTATAAAAACTATTTCAAACTACTTTTTGATTACTACTTCTTCCCCAGTACTCGCCGATTCAACGCTACCGTCATCAGGCCTTTTAGGCGGTTCATCGCTACATTCATCAACCTGCACTACATCTCGAATGCGACTAACCGAAACAACCCGCCCTCCATCAGAAACTCTGAACAAGGTGACCCCACGTGCCTTACGCCCAGTAAAACTGATACCCTCAACCGGCATTCGAATAATTTGACCTCCATCCGACACCATGACTAACTCATCCGTCTGAACAACCGGGATAATTGCAACCACTGTTGTGAGATTTTTTTTCTTTCGTTTTAGATCAATGCTGTCGATACCTTTTCCGCCCCTTTTGGATATACGGTAATCGTAGGCTGACGTGCGTTTTCCCATTCCATCGGCGGCAACCGTGAGAATGTATTCTTCAGCATCAGCCATTTGGACAAATTGAGATTCTTTGAGGCGAGCCATAAGTTCTTTATCCCGCGATTCATCCTCCTCTCGATCAGTGTAGTCACCACCAGAAAGACGTCTTCCTGCATTAACAGAACGCAGGTAATTGTCACGAACGGTGACCTCCTCTTTTACATGTTTGAGGCCTGACATAGCGATTACCTCATCGCCTTTAGTCAATAAGATACCGCGCACTCCAGTTGATGTCCGACCAGAGAAAACTCGCACATCTGTAACGGGGAACCGAATACACTTTCCATTGCGGGTAGCCAGAAAGACGTTATCTTGGTCTTCGAAGACCCTTACACGTACCAAGTGGTCATCTTTATCCATTTTCATGGCTATTTTGCCGTTAGCCCTTACATCGGTAAAATCGCTAAGGCGGTTGCGCCGCACGCTCCCTGTCGCGGTTGCAAACATAACAAAAAGGCTGTCCCAACTACTTTCGTCTTCAGGCAACGCCATAACCGTGGTGATATTCTCTCCCTCGTCGAGGGGGAGAATATTGACCATAGCCTTACCCCGAGCTTGCGGGGTTCCTTGCGGTAATTTGTAGACCTTTAACTTGTAGACCATGCCGCTAGATGAAAAAAATAAAAGAGGCTGATGGGTATGTGCCACAAAAACGTTGGAAACAAAATCTTCGTCCCGGGTACTCATACCTGAACGCCCTTTGCCACCGCGATTTTGCGCGCGGTACGCTGACAACGGAACACGCTTAATGTAGCCTGCATCAGAAACAGTAACGACCATATCTTCTTGCTGGATCAAGTCTTCAATATCTTGTTCAAAAAATCCTTCTTCAATTGTCGTCCGACGTTCGTTAGCGAATTGCTCTCGCATCTCTTCTAATTCGTCTCGTAGAATGTTAAATAGTAGTTCCTTCGAAGCGAGTATTTCGAGATACTCCGAGATCTTGTCACAAAGCTCTCTTAAATCCTCACCAATCTTATTACGTTCCAATCCAGTCAAACGATGAAGGCGAAGGTCCAAGATAGCCCGTGCTTGTAACTCGGATAGTTGATAGGCACCATCAATAACCCGGTACTCAGGATCATCAATTAAGTCGATTAAGGGCGTGATATCTTTAGCTGACCAAGGCTTAGACATTAACTGTGCTCGCGCCTCTTCTGAATCTTTAGCACTACGAATGAGTTCAATTACCTTATCTATATTTTCGACAGCAACCGCCAAGCCGGCCATAATATGCGCGCGATCACGTGCCTTTCTTAACTCAAAAGTCGTACGCCTTGTGATAACTTCTTCACGGAAATTTATAAAAGCCTTCAATATCTCTTTTAGGTTCAGCATTTCTGGCCGACCTTCATTCAAGGCGAGCATGTTAACGCCGAAACTAGATTGTAGTGGTGAAAATTTGTAAAGTTGATTGAGAACGACGTCCGCTATAGCATCACGTTTTGTCTCCACCACCACGCGTACCCCGTCCCTATCCGACTCGTCACGCAAGTCAGAAACACCCTCAATCTTTTTATCCCGCACAGCCTCAGCAATAATTTCAATCATACGCGATTTATTGACCTGGTAAGGCACCTCGGTAATCACGATGGCTTCTCGGTCTTTCCCACGAGGCTCTATCGAAGCTCGTCCACGAATGGAGATGGAGCCTCGTCCGGTTTGGAATGCAGAAAGGATACCCTGGCGGCCGAGGATGATACCGCCAGTCGGAAAATCTGGTCCCTGAATGCTGTGCTCCATCAGTTCATCGATAGTTACATCAGGATTTTCAATTACCGCAAAGCACGCATCAATTACCTCACCCAAGTTATGGGGGGGGATATTTGTTGCCATACCGACAGCAATGCCTCCCGCCCCGTTTACCAAAAGATTAGGAAACTGAGCCGGTAAAACGGAAGGTTCCTGGGCAGCCTCGTCATAGTTTGGTTTGAAATCAACCGTATCCTTATCAATATCCTCTATTAAGGCATGGGCTGACCGGGCAAGACGGGCCTCCGTGTAACGCATGGCAGCCGCCCTATCGCCATCCATCGAACCGAAGTTTCCTTGTCCCTGTATAAGAGGCAATCGCATCGAGAAATCCTGAGCCATGCGCACAAGCGCGTCATAAATTGCCGTGTCCCCATGGGGATGATATTTTCCCATAACGTCGCCGACAATCCGGGCTGATTTACGAAAAGGCCTGTTGTAATCATATCCTCCTTCCTTCATAGCGTATATGATGCGACGATGGACAGGCTTAAGACCATCACGAACGTCAGGTAAAGCACGACTGACAATTACACTCATGGCATAATCGAGGTAGGAGCTTTTCATCTCCTCCTCAATACTGACATATACTATCTCCCTGCCAGGAGGAGCGCCTTCTCCACCCTCCCTCGGGGGAATATCATCAGGCGGTACAACTGGGGGGGATCCTTCTGGTGGAAGATCGTCAAGCGTATCTGGAGGGGTCGTCAACAAACTATCCTAGTAGTTAGAATGACCAGAATTTGGAGGCAGTTTTTACGTCTGCAAGAACAAATCTTAAACATCTATACACATACCAAAATATACCGCTCAGAACAACTAATTCAGCCTTCTTTTTACTCAAATTATTTTCCGATAACATATTGTTTTAATTGTATTTTTTTAGATTATTTTACACAAGTTCACACCAAGTTCATAATCAAATTATTTATGTACTATTTTTCGACAAACATTCCACTGATTCGGCCTAGTATAGGTACAATTTGGAAGAATGCTTGCAGCAACCTAGCGAGTGCTTTAAAGCCGAGCTAACAATGCCTTCCTCCCGCGATAAAAGAAATGTCCTCGTCTTGGCTATATGTCAGGGCCTATTTAATAGCGGCCGCGGCCTTACGTTTTTAGCAGCTACCTTGACTGGTGCAAATATGTTGGGTGATGACCTTCGCTTCGCAACCGTACCGATCACAATGATGCTTGTAGGTACCGCTGCGGGAACCATTCCCTCTGCTCATTTGATGAGATGGCTTGGTCGCAAAGCAGGATTTATTATTACTTCACTCATAGGTACAGTGGGTGCAATACTTAGTATGTATGCGCTATTGGAGAATAGTTTTATAGGGTTTAACTTCGGTATATTTCTATTCGGACTTTACGGTGCCGCAGCCCAACAATACAGGTTTGCGGTCGCAGATGCTGCCCCCGACAATTTTAAGGCAAAGGCTATCTCACTCGTTCTTGCAGCAGGCGTACTTGGCGCCTTTATTGGACCGGAAACAGTGGAACTGACCAAGGATGTTTTAGGTTCCACTGAATTTGCCGGAACATTTGTTGCCCTGGCATTATTCACGTTGGCAACCGGTATAATCGTTATTGGTATCGATATCCCTCGCCTGACTCGGGAAGAATATACTGACAAAGGACGCCCCCTAGGTGAAATCCTTCTACAACCTGTAGCAATCGTTGCCGTCATCTCTGCAACCCTGGGATATGTGATTATGAATTTACTCATGACGGCGACACCGCTAGCTATGTTAGTCGGAGAGGGACACGTATTTAATGATACTAAATTCGTAATTGAATGGCATGCGGTTGGTATGTTTGCGCCCGGTTTTTTTACTGGCTCTTTGATCAACCGTTTTAGCGTCCTTAATGTTATTATCGTCGGTGCAATACTTCAAGCAGCGTCCGTCGCGATTGCCTTGATAGGAAGCAGCGTACCCCACTTCTGGGTCTCGCTATTTCTCTTAGGTATTGGATGGAACTTTGTGTTTACGGGAGGTACTAAGCTCCTAACTGAAGTTCACACCCCCTCGGAACGAGCGAAGGTCCAGGGAATGAACGACTTTATTGTCTTCACTGGCATGGCCATTGCGTCGTTATGTGCCGGTACTGTATACCATTTTCTAGGATGGCAGTGGGTCAACTTTGCCGCTTTACCAATGATTGTTATCATTTTGATTGCCGTAATGTGGCTAAAGATTTCGCAACGTCAGTTAATAACTGACCGGCAGTTAGAACCTTAGAAATATAAAAATAGAAACAATTTTGAGGATTGTCCCACCTTTGGAGGGATCTTGTAGCTAACCATCTACCACAAGTTACTTTGAATATTACAAATCACCATTTCACCGTAGTATTGCCCTATTTTGAAGGTTATACAGATCATGGCTATACAAGACCTTTGGTTTGAGAAACGGGATCGCATGCTCCAGACTGGAGCCGAGCTTCCACTATTAAATTATAAGTTCAGCTCTCTTATAAATCAAAAAACCAAATTATTCGCCCATAGGGCTGATGTTGTATACATCCGTGGATAAAAATTATGCTCTCAGTTAAGGCGTCGTCTTAGGTTTTCACTTAGTGCAGAAATTTGTTCCTCTTCAGGATGCCCCTCCCAACGCACAAGAAAATCGGAAAGACTTTCTAACGATCTCTTTATATTGCCTTTATCGGCCTCTAATACAGCCATTTCAGAGACTAAACCGGCATTATCCGGCGAGATACGATACATTCTCTCAATTACCTCTAGGGCCCGTTCTGGATCATCAGCCTCCATTGCCCGAGCCTTGATGTTATTTTGAAGCCGGAGGATTACATCTCTATCACTCACAGATTGGAGGTGATGAGGCTGTAACCGGGCACTGGGTCCCCGCATTTGAGTAATCAGACCCTGTACTTTGTCAATCGTCAATCGTTGGGCCTTGTTAAAAGGGTCAATCAAAATTTGCTCACCTTCGTGAGTAATACGAAGTAAAAAATACCCTGGAAAGTTTAAACCCGTGATATTCCAACCTTGGGTTCTCGCCATATGAATTAATAAGATTCCCAAAGCCACCGGTAGTCCTTTCCGGCGATCAATTACCCTCATAATATTGGCATTTTGCATATCGTTAAAAGTAGCGGTATCACCGGCATAACCGTGAACACCGAATAAAACATCAGAGAGAGCAATAGCCAAGTCCCGGGTGTGACGCACACTTCTCGTTGCAACACCCAAGTCCAACGAAATATTGTCTAAATGTTTACGATATGGGGCTAGATCTTCGTTTGGCAGGTCGAGGGATGCAAGTAACAATGCCATTTCAGCTATATCAAGATTTTCTTCAAAAGGTTTTAGCGCCGGTTCAAGTCGAGATAAAATTTCCCCCCGATCAAATGACATGAAGGTAACCTAACAAATTATTAGAAAAGGATATCAAGTAAATATTTAAAATGGGATTTCGTCATCGAGCTGATCGCTCACAGTTCCTATTTCGTCCGAGTTGGCCTTCATGCTCTCTTCGGAACCACCAATTTCCGACCCCTGCACTGATGAGCCATCCTCCAAGGCGCTACTACTCCGGGAATCGAGCATAGTCAATTCGCCGCGGAACCTGTTAATTACCACTTCAGTGCTATAGCGTTCTTGTCCGTCGTTCCCTGTCCACTTCCGAGTCTGAAGCTGGCCCTCTAAATATACCTTGGACCCCTTGTTTAAATACTTCTCCGCTATCTCTCCGAGGTGGTCATTAAAGATTACTACACGATGCCACTCTGTTTTTTCCCGGCGCTCACCGGAACTCCGATCAGTCCAAGATTCAGAAGTAGCTAACGACATATTGACAATCTTATTACCATCCTGGGAATGGCGAACCTCAGGGTCTCGACCAAGATTTCCCACGAGTATTACTTTATTAACACTACCTGCCATATTAGCCCTCACTAACTTTCAGTTTTACCTCTCATCAACTCATGTTTAGCGTTTTTTTTATGGCGATACACCCATAAACTTAACAATAATAAATCTCAGAGGCTCAACACAACCAAATAACCTCCAATATCTCGATATAGGTTTTCCACCATTAAAAAATTTGATGTGATAAACGATTTAATCGTTGTGTTCTAACAAATAGACACACTTCAATTAAAATTTGAACTGCTGGCTAGCAAGTTACAAATCAAGGATAATTTTCCCCCCTGGCAGCGCTCGGGAAACACAAACCTGCAATTTAGATTCACGTTCTAAATCATCAAGAACCTCGTCCCGGTGATCTACACCACCTTCAAGATAGTCTACCACACAATTACCGCACCAACCTTCCTCGCAGGCATGAAGAACTTCAATTTCATTTTCCCAAAGCACCTGTAATATCGATTTATCCTCAGGAATCATCAAGGTTCGTCCTGACTGAGCCAGCTCAACTTCGAAAGCCTGATTGCGATTGTCTAGTTTTGCCTCTGCCGCTTTCTCTTCCTTAGATTTGGTACTCTGAAAAAGTTCAAAATGAACACTTCCAACGGTCCAGTGGCTTGTCACGTCTCGGGCAGCGCTTAATAAACCTGTAGGCCCACAAATATACAGGTTTGCATCTATCGTCTGCACACCAATGGTTTCCTTGAGATTGATGCCTTTGGAAGGATCACCCCCGTCATGATAAAAAGTAAGATTATCACCGAAAATTTGTTCTACTTCCTCAACAAATGCGGTTTCCTCTCGAGATTTGGTACAATAATGTAAATGGCGTGGCCTATTCTCTGCTTTTAACTTATGGCCCATTGCCAAAAGAGGCGTAATGCCAATACCTCCGCCCAACAAAATATGTGTGCCAGGAATATCCGCCAGCTCGAAATTATTAGATGGCCCGGTAACTTTCAATTCGTCACCGACAGATACATTATCGTGCATGTATTTAGAGCCACCACCACCCGTTTCTTCCCGCAATACAGCGGTAACATAGCGGTTTGATTCCTCCGGATTGTTGGCTAAAGAGTAGGACCGGATCAAACCGTTATCTAGGTGAAAATCTAGGTGTGCTCCTGCGGTAAATACTGGTAGATCATCTCCAACCGGGGAGACAAACTCAAATCTCTTTATTCCAGAAGTGAGCTGCTGAAGTTTGTTAACCTTGAGTATCAACTGCTGCATATTTTGTTAGTCCAGAATTCTTCTTCGCCTCATAAAAATTACTCAGTCAGTGAATGGTATAACCAGTGATCCGCCTCTTTGAAAGAGAACAAAGTGATAGCAAATAGGTGATTGGACGGTTAATTTACGGAAGACACATACCTCCTTCCTCCAAGGAACTCACCCCAACTCGCATAATTTAGGACCATCAATAAACGGAAAGAGATGTGTTTTTTGATTGGCCCACCCTCCTTCAAGTTTGGGGTGACACTGTGACTCTCAACCCATGACAACATAAATTTCTTTCCGCTTCTGACCGAACCAATTATTGAATAAATATGCCCGATCGTCACTCCAAAAACGCTGCCCACGTTATTATCTCAACTACTTTTGTAAGTCTCTTGGCTGTACCGGCTGTTGGCCCCGCTTTGTCTGCGGTGCAAATTGAATTTGGTATACAGAATCGAGACATTGGATGGATGCTAATGTCTTCTTACACTCTTCCAGCTTTGTTGCTGGTACCCGTCACGGGTTACCTGGCAGATCGCTTTGGGAAGAAACTTATCCTGTTTCCTTCTTTGGTGATTTTTGGCCTCTGCGGTGGACTAGTGAGTTTGGCATCAAATATCGAAACTTTAATTTGTCTACGTTTTATACAGGGAATTGGTGGCAGCGCACTTGTTACCCTTAGCACCGCCCTAATACCCGATTTATTTAGCGGAAGTGACCGTATCAAGATAATGGGGTATGTCGGGGCAACGCAAGGCATAGGCAGCGGACTTTTACCATTGGTTGGTGGTCTTTTAGCATCAATCAAATGGTTTTTCCCATTCATGACAGCTCTGATTGCCTTGCCAGTTGGAATCTACATGCTGTCAACACTTCAGAGTTTAGAATCTGATCTGAACCCAAAGAACAAGCACTATCTCTATCATGCATGGACACATTTAGCAGACCGGCGTGTCATTGAGCTCTGTTTCTTTACCTTTGGATTTATTTTTGTCGGTTTTGGCTGCTTCGTGTCATATATTCCCTCTTTTATGAATTACAGCTTTGGGAGTGGCCCTGCGCTAATTGGCGTTATTATCTCAGCACGTGCAATTACTGGTGCCCTTACATCGGTATTTTTAGTCCAAGCGATGCAATTATTTTCTAGCCGCGCGCTTATAGTTTCCTCCTTTATAATTTTAGCAACAGGAATGGCGTCACTTCCTGTTGTCACTGGCCCCTTGGGAATATTGTTCTCAGCCCTTTGCTATGGAGCTGGATTTGGGGTAATCCGACCTCTCATACAGGTTCACCTGTTCGAGATTGCGCCAAAAGATTTACGTGCTACTTTTTCATCTGCCAATGGCATGGCACTTCGGCTAGCCCAAACATTATCACCGTTTGTTGCTGGATTGATGATTGCCTCATTCGACTTTGATATACTTTATTATTGCGCCTCTTCCTTTGCCTCAGTAATGGCTATTCTCGCCCTTGCAGGAAAATCTTTAAGGCCTAGTCATAAGCCTGTATTTTAATAGAAGCATGTCATTGGGACTCGCTTTTTCCTTGGTACCAGTCCATATAAATGAGCATGGCGACCATTAGCGTACGCGGCGCCCGCGAACATAATTTAAAGAATATTGATGTTGAAATTCCTAGAGATTCCTTAACGGTGATCACTGGCTTGTCGGGTTCCGGTAAGTCGTCATTAGCGTTTGATACAATCTATGCTGAAGGCCAACGACGTTATGTTGAAAGCCTCTCTGCATACGCAAGACAATTTCTAGAGTTGATGCAAAAGCCTGATGTGGATTCAATTGAAGGTCTTTCCCCGGCAATTTCGATTGAGCAGAAGACCACCTCGCGCAACCCACGCTCGACGGTCGGAACAGTCACAGAAATCTATGATTATATAAGGCTCATGTTCGCTCGCATTGGCATACCCTACTCGCCATCTACGGGTCTACCTATCGAGGCTCAGACCATCTCCGAAATGGTCGATCGGGTGATGGAAATGAAAGATGAAACTCGCATCTACCTTCTAGCGCCGATTGTACGTGGCCGTAAAGGTGAGTACAGAAAGGAGTTGCAGGAACTGGCCAAAAAAGGTTTCCAACGGGTAAAAATAGATGGCGAATTTTACCAAATTGATGAAACCCCAATCCTGGAAAAGAATTTTAAACATGACATTGACGCTGTTGTGGACCGTCTGGTGATACGCCAGGGATTAGAACAACGACTCGCCGACAGTTTTGAAACAGCGCTTAATCTTTCTGAAGGATTGGCTTTCACAGAAGACGCTGATTCGGGAAATCGGACTACTTTTTCTGCCAAGTTTGCGTGCCCAGTATCTGGCTTTAGTATTGATGAGATTGAGCCTCGATTATTTTCATTCAATAATCCATTCGGCGCATGCCTAACTTGCGATGGACTTGGCACCCAAATGTTTTTTGATCCTGAGTTAGCAGTACCTGATCACAGTCTATCGCTCGCCGAAGGAGCTATCGCACCCTGGGCTAACTCAAGTTCTCAATATTATAACCAGACCCTAAAAAGTCTCGGAAAACATTATGGATTCAACCTAAACACACGTTGGAGTAAACTTAAGAAAAAACACCGAGATATTATACTTCACGGTTCTGGTGGAACCGATGTAACCATGCACTATAGTGATGGCAAGCAATCCTATAAGCTCAGCAAGGTATTTGAAGGTGTGTTACCGAACATGGAACGACGGTGGCAAGAAACTGATTCATCCTGGGTAAGGGAAGATCTTTCTAAATTTCAAATTACTAAAATATGTGAATCGTGCAACGGTAACCGACTTAAGCAGGAAGCGTTAGCAGTCAAGATAAGCAATAAACACATTGGGGACGTGGCACACATGACGATTGACGAAGCCAAAACCTGGTTTGGCGAGTTGCACACCTCTCTCACCAAGAAGCAGAATGAAATTGCTCAGCGTATTCTTAGGGAAATCAACGAAAGACTCGGATTTTTAAAAAACGTGGGATTAGAATACCTAACCTTGGCACGCGCTTCGCGAACTTTATCAGGCGGAGAAAGCCAGCGCATCCGGCTGGCTTCGCAAATAGGCTCGGGGCTTACCGGGGTGCTTTATGTTCTGGACGAACCGTCTATTGGCCTACATCAGCGGGATAATAATCGACTGTTAACAACCCTTAAGCGCTTGCGCGACCTTGGCAATACGGTCGTTGTGGTCGAACATGATGAAGAAGCGATCTTGAATGCGGACAACGTGGTAGACATGGGTCCAGGCGCTGGTATTCACGGTGGCCAGGTGGTAGCAACTGGTTCACCAACAACCGTCATGGAGGTTTCAGAAAGCCTGACGGGACAATATCTGGCTGGCCATCGACAAATCGAGATTCCCAAGAAACGAAGATCTGGCCATAGAGGTCAAATATTAATCCTTAAAGGCGCGAAGGAAAATAACCTTCAAAATATAGATGCTGTATTTCCGCTGGGAACGTTTACCTGTATTACCGGCGTTTCCGGCGGTGGGAAGTCGAGCCTGGTCATTGAAACGCTATATAAAGCCCTAGCACGAAAGATTTATAGTTCACGCCTGCACCCTGGTGCCCATGACAAACTCTTGGGCGTCGAATTCCTTGATAAGGTCGTAGATATCGATCAAACACCTATCGGGCGCACTCCCCGCTCTAATCCAGCCACTTACACTGGCGCGTTCACGCCCATCAGGGATTGGTTTTCTGGTCTTCCCGATGCTAAAGCGCGCGGTTACAAACCAGGTCGTTTTTCTTTCAACGTCAAAGGTGGACGATGTGAAGCGTGTCATGGGGATGGTGTCATTAAGATAGAAATGCATTTTCTCCCTGACGTCTATGTCCAATGTGATGTTTGCAAGGGCAGACGCTATAATCGTGAAACGTTGGAAATTACCTTCCGAGGCAAATCTATTGCCGACGTTCTCGATATGACGGTAGAGGAAGGTCTGGAGTTCTTTAAGGCAGTGCCAATTATCCGTACTAAGATGGAAACACTCTGTCGCGTAGGCCTTAGCTATATTCATATAGGGCAGCAAGCGACCACTCTTTCTGGTGGTGAAGCACAACGGGTGAAACTGGCAAAAGAACTGTCTCGCAAAGCTACGGGCAAAACCCTTTATATCCTTGATGAACCCACTACTGGCTTACATTTCGAAGATGTACGTAAGCTCATAGAAGTTCTGCAAGCACTTGTTGATCAAGGTAACACTGTTATTGTAATCGAACACAACCTTGATGTCATCAAAACCGCAGACCACGTAATCGACCTAGGTCCTGAAGGCGGTCTTAAAGGCGGATATATCGTTGCTGTTGGAACACCCGAAGAAATTGCAAAAACGCCAGAAAGCTTTACTGGCCAGTACCTTGACCGATGTTTTAAAAAAGGAAATTAAACGGGCCAATAAAAATTCCCTGGCTGTTGTACTTTCCGAAACGATGGAACCCATCGGACATATCTTAAATCACTATTTAGGCCCTGAATTTATTCGTTAGAGAGTTGCGATGGGGGACTTAGAAGGGTATTTCAAATCTATGGACTTAAAACATAAAAACGACAAAGTCGTTCATGTCGTCGGAGGTGGTCTAGCTGGATCTGAAGCAGCTTGGCAACTTTCCCAGTTGGGAATTGGTGTACGGTTGTATGAAATGAGACCGCAGCGTTGTACTGATGCTCATCAAACGGATGTACTCGCAGAACTGGTTTGCTCAAACTCTTTTCGTTCAGACGATGCTCAATACAATGCTGTCGGCGTCCTTCATGAAGAGCTTCGTCGATGCGGTTCCCTAATCATGCGTTGTGCAGATGCCAATCGGGTACCAGCTGGAGCCGCGTTAGCTGTAGATCGGGATGAATTCAGCCAGGCTGTTCAATCCGCATTGGAAAATGAAATACTTGTAGATATCGTTCGATTAGAGTTGACCGAGCTTCCTCCAACGGAATGGGATAGTGTTATAATTGCTACTGGACCACTTACCTCCCCTTCTCTTACGTCATCCATTACCGAGTTAACTGGTGAACAAAATCTAGCTTTTTATGACGCCATTGCACCAATAGCTTATAGGGATAGCATCGACTTCTCAAAAGTCTGGTTTCAGTCACGTTATGATAAGGGTGACGGGGCAGATTATATCAATTGTCCATTAAATGATGAAGAGTACGAAAATTTTATTACAGAGCTACTGAATGCCGAAAAAGTTTTATTCCATGATTGGGAAGAAAATACCCCTTATTTCGAAGGTTGTCTGCCCATAGAGGTGATGGCAGAACGCGGTCTGGAAACACTTGCTTTCGGTCCGATGAAACCAGTTGGTTTAACTAACCCACATTCGCCAAGTAGAAAGCCCAGGGCGGTGGTGCAACTTCGCCAAGATAACACCCTTGGAACACTGTATAATATGGTCGGTTTTCAGACTAAAATGAAATATGACGAACAAATCCGTATATTCCGGACGATCCCGGGATTGGAAAAAGCAGAATTTGCTCGTTTAGGTGGCATTCATCGTAATACCTTTATTAATGCTCCAAGGCTTCTGGACCCTACATTACGATTAAAATCTGAACCCAGGCTAAGATTTGCGGGCCAGATCACTGGATGCGAGGGTTATGTGGAAAGCGCTGCCGTTGGTTTGTTAGCTGGAAGATTTGCCGCTTACGAGAAGTTAGGCCTCTCTCCACAACACCCCAGGCTAGGGACGGCACTGGGCTCTTTACTCGCACATATAACTGGTGGTGGAGATCCAGAAACATACCAACCAATCAATGTAAATTTCGGTCTGTTTCCCCCCTTATCGGAGCAAGGCAGCGGAAACCCAAAAAACAAAGTCAAGCCTATACGTGGAAGAGAAAGGAAAGCCGCATATGCCCGACGCGCTCTGGAGCAAACAGATCTATGGTTGGAAGAAAAAGTCTAGATAAGAGAGCATCTGGCATAATTCTATCACATTAACTAGAAACTTTCGAAGTACGCGATTAAACATTTAGAATGAGAAAATGACAATTATTGACATTTCACCACCTACCATTGCCCACAATTTTTAGTTTTACCCTCAAAACAAAAATGCTTACTTAGCGTCAGTAGTTACCTAATAACGCCCCTACACCCACCACAAATTGCCGGCCAACTCTCCCATTTCTGGAGTCAATGGAATAGGGGTTATACCCTGACTCAGAAATTTGTTTTAGATAAAGAGTGGTTAAAATCGAAGATAAAAATACTGATCGGTGCACCTTACTCACCGAGATATTTCTTTCCTGTGATCTATCAAGGTAATCCTTTGCTATAACACAGACTGATTGGATCGCGTGAACCATGTCGTTATTAAACTCACTGAGATTTTGATCAGGCGCAATTAAGCTTATTGGCAAGGGAAAACGTCCTTGTTTTGCTAAATTTGGAAGAGCACGTATTAAACCTGTCAGTCCCCAAGCGATACCAACCTCCGCTGCTTTATCTTCGAAACCATTTTTCTCTCCTATTGTCTCTAATAATAAAATATTTAAAGCCGCAGAGGTCCCAAATACATAATCTACTAGGGCCTGCTCATTCTTTGGGGGACTTCGGGAAAAATCCGATGCTCTAGCTTCAAAAAGTTGATCAAAAAGAGATTTTGAAAGTCCTCGCTCGAGTATTACCCTGGGAATGTGTTCAAATATATAGTGACCTTGAATACCATCTGAACTGCCTGCATAAATTTTATTAATTGAATCCTGCCACCACTGTAAGCGGATTTGGCCGAGTAAAGGTTCACTCACCATGTCTGGTATTCTTGCTATTTCCGTATTAAACGCCAAAATTGTAAATAGATCCTCTCTCACGTCTGCCGGTGCAAACAAAGTAAAAAGATATCTGTCCCAATCGTGACGCCTAACTTCTTGGGCACAAAGAGAGAGAAAGTTAAACATTCCCTTTTCTGCCATAAAAACTTGGTGTCTTGCAGTCTTTTTATCGATACTACAGATATTGGAGAAATTAACTCGTTCACTATGGGCAAAAAATTGAATACACCTTTAACTAGAGTCCATATCTTCGGTGCAGGTTTAGCTGGCCTTTCAGCGGCTGTATATTGTCTGCAAAGAGGATTCGAAATCAGGGTGTATGAGGCTGCAAATCATGCTGGTGGACGTTGTCGCTCTTTTCGTGATTCTATCCTCGATTGCCTGATAGACAATGGCAACCACCTGATATTGGGAGGCAACCGTGGAATTTTTGATTATCTGAGACTTATTGGAGCTGACAGGGGCCTCCAGGCAGTCCCTAATGCCTTTCCCTTTATTGATTTGAAAAATGCTGAACGATGGACACTACAACCGGGTAATGTAAAACTTCCATTCTGGATATTCCTGCCGCACCGGCGAATACCAGGTACACATATTAAAGATTACCTAGTACTTAAAAAGCTTGCCGCCGCATCTCCCGATTCCACACTGACTAACCACGTTGATCCGAACAGTACCATGTTCAAACGATTTTGGGAGCCTTTGAGCAATGCCGTTCTAAACACTGATGCGAGAGAAGGATCTGCAAGGTTATTAGGAAAAATGCTAGAGCTCACGCTCCTTCGTGGTCCTGCTTTTGCTCAGCCTTTTCTCACACCTAAAGGCCTAAGCGCCGCCTTAGTTGACCCTGCAATTAAGTATCTTGCCGAACACAAATGCAGCATAACATTTGGTGCACGAGTCAGATCAATCTCATTCTCAGGTAGCCAAGTGGAAAACTATATCGTTGGAAATGAAGTTGTAACGTGTCGCAAGAACGATCACATCATCTTAGCTCTACCACCCAATGAAGTAGCAGCACTCGTCCCCGAAGTCACCATTCCGACTAA
Organism: Alphaproteobacteria bacterium MarineAlpha3_Bin6; assembly: GCA_002938035.1. GTDB lineage: Bacteria > Pseudomonadota > Alphaproteobacteria > Rhodospirillales > UBA2165. The sequence goes on along the minus strand of PTLH01000003.1, from coordinate 31,906 downwards.
ATATCACCCAATCGTTAATATTCATTTTAAGCCCAACCGATTGTGTCTCCTTCCCAATGACGTACCATTTATCGGTATTATCAACGGAATGTGTCAGTGGGTATTTCGAAAAAATAACCTCCTCTCCGTGACCATCAGCAACGCCAAAGACCTTGTGGAACAAGAAGCCAATATTTTAGCTAGTCAAGCATGGCAAGAAATAGCGACAATTATCCCAGAAAAAGTAATCCCCTTACCGCCCTACCGTGTTTTAAAAGAACGCCGGGCTACCATCTCTCAAACCCCAGCACAGGATATACTTAGGCCCAATTCATATACAAAATGGGAAAATTTACATCTAGCTGGTGATTGGATCAACACTGGCCTTCCCGCAACCATTGAAAGTGCCGTCCAGTCTGGTCAAAATGCTGCTGAAACAGTAGAAAAGTCCCAAATAAAAAAATTCCCTTAACAAAACAGTTAGAAATCAGGTAATAGGGTGTCGTCTGTCTGTACTTCTAACCAAATATTGAATTACAATAGACATAGCCGTTTTAATATTTTCAATTTTGTCGGGGAAAGAGAGATAAACATGGGAAATCCACTAGATTCACTAACAGGAACCGTCGTTCTGGGTCTCATTATCACCGTGGTTATGGTGTTGCTCGTAAACGCCATCGGAGCATAAATATTAAAAGTAGAAGGAGAAATACGTGATGGAATTTGATTCTAATTATTTGATGTTTATTGTTCGGTGGCTTCACGTCCTCAGTGGCGTCATGTGGGTTGGACTTTTGTGGTATTTCAATTTTGTTCAAACGCCTACAGTACCAACAATTCCAGCTGAACTTAGGCCCGCGATACCTAAACATATAATGCCGGTCGCTTTATTCTGGTTCCGATGGGCTGCATTATCGACGATAGTGTTTGGTCTCATTCTAGCTTATCAGAGCGAATATCTTCACAAAGCTTTGGCTTTGGGACTGACAGATAATGTCTCTAAACATGCTGCCATTGGTTTTGGCATGTGGATGGGACTTATTATGGCATTTAACGTTTGGTTCATTATTTGGCCAAATCAGCAAAAAGTAATTGGCTTGGTTGAAGCCAGTGACGAAGAGAAACCAAAAGCCGCCAGAGCAGCGGGCCTAGCTTCGCGAGTCAATACAATGCTGTCTATACCGATGTTGTATTCCATGGTTTCGGCACAAAATATTTACTAAATTGTAATCCTAAAAAAAGAAAAACGGGGCCCATTAGCCTCGTTTTTTTTTTGTATTTGGTTGTGGCAGAGCATGCGCTCTGGATAACAGTAATCCACTCGGATCAATCTAAGCCCAAGATGGGTCTGGTCTAAATTATCTACTCGCTCAGTCCAACTTATAGAGTTGGCTATATAATAAATAAATGGTGTTACGGTTGTTTGCTGTATTTATGGTATCTTGAATTTAGTCAACAAGCATCAATGCTGCCGCAATTCTCCGGTTTTCGCCTAGAAGGACATTAAAGGTCCGGCATGCCGCCCCAGTATCCATTGGTTCCAGTACCAACCCCATTTCCTTTAGTTCATCGCGGAGTGGAAGGGGAAGAAACCACGTTGTCTTACCGCAACCAAGTAACAATAATTCAACAATGGGTCCAACTGTTAGAACCTTTTTGAAATCATCTACAATTAGGTTGCTTGTATCAATGGGCGACCAAGGAATTATCTGGTCAGGAAAAACAAGGACCGAATGGTCATATTTTTTATCACTAATCTGGAATTTTCCGTTGCCATAACTTTGAATGATATTACGCCCTTCGAAATCCACTGGTGAAATATCAAGTGACATTATAAATTTCTGCCGTCTTAATTATCGAATAATATGTAATGTGGACAGTTTTTAGCGAGTTTTAGCGTCATCTGTTCCGGTACCCCGGTCAACATTGAGGTACAATAAAAGAGGGACAGCAAGACAAACAGAAGAATAAGTTCCAACCAATACCCCCCAAATCATTCCAAAGCTAAAACCACGTATGACCTCACCACCTAATATGTAGAGTGATCCCAGCGCCAACAGAGTTGTCAGGCTTGTCATAATGGTCCGAGACAAGGTCTCGTTGATGCTGTTATTCAACAATGCAGTTAATGGCATTGATTTATACTTACGCAGGTTTTCTCTCACGCGATCATATACGACAACCGTATCGTTAATCGAGTAACCAGCTATGGTAAGAATAGCTGCCACCGTTGAGAGATTAAATTCCAGACCGGTAAGTGAAAAAATACCCACCGTCGTCAACACATCGTGACAAAGAGCAATTATCGCCCCAAGGCCAAACTGCCACTCAAATCTAAACCATATGTAGGCCAGTATACCTATGATGGCAAATATTACTGCCAAAATCCCGTCTCGGAATAATTCATCACTTACTTTCGGTCCAACAAATTCTGTTCTGCGATATTCCACATCAGGTGGTAATGAGGCTTTTACTTTTTCGACAGCTTTTTGCTGTGCTCTTTCTCCTCCATCTTGTTTTTGAATGCGGATCAAAAAATCCGTAGGCTCACCAAATTCCTGAAGAGAAATTTCTCCGAGCTTAAGATCAGAGAGAAGGCTCCGCATCTGAGCCAGATTTCCGGGCTGTGTTGTGCGGATCTCGATCATAATACCACCTTGGAAGTCAATGCCGTAATTAAGGCTACGGGTAAAAAACGAACCGATCGACAACACCAAGAATAGTGCGGATATAATGAAAAAAATATTTTGTTTACCGATGAAATTGAGGTTCGGTTTAATTGGAAGGAGATTCAGCGTTTTCAATATATACTCCCCTAAATCGGAACCTTCGTCGGCCTAGAACGTCTGATCCAACCAGCAACCAGCAACCGGGTGAGCATAATAGCGGTGAACATAGATGTAATAATTCCAATAATTAAAGTAACTGCAAAACCTTTAATTGGCCCGGATCCAAACTGAAATAGTATAATGGCGGCAATCAAGGTTGTGAGATTTGCATCTATAATCGTACTAATTGCACGGGAGTAACCAGCATCGATCGCAGATATAGGTGTGCGTCCTGCTCTCACTTCTTCGCGTATGCGCTCAAATACCAAGACGTTGGCATCGACTGCCATACCGATGGTCAGGACAATACCAGCTATCCCCGGTAGGGTCAGGGTTGCTTGCAAAGCAGACAAAACGGATACAATTAGAACCAAATTCACGAGTAGTGCAATATCCGCAAATACTCCGAACAAACCATAAACGATAACCATAAAAATGATGACAAACACTAATCCGATCACGCTAGCAACCTTCCCGGCGGCAATAGAATCGGCGCCAAGCCCAGGACCCACTGTGCGTTCTTCTAAAATAATCAAAGGTGCGGGAAGTGCGCCAGCTCGCAAAAGTAATGCTAAATCCCTGGCCTCCTCGGTTGTGAACCCACCACTAATTTGCCCGCTACCACCCAAAATGGGCTCACGTATCACGGGGGCGCTTATAACTTTATTATCTAAAACAATGGCAAACGGCTTATTTACATTTTTACGGGTAACATCAGCAAACCGCTTGCCACCTGCCGTATCGAATCGAAAACTAACTATGGGCTCGTTAGTTCGATTATCAAAGGACGGTTGAGAATCTACCAAGTGGTCTCCACCAACAGCCACGCGCTTTTGAACAAGATAGTGGCGAGGTTCATCCTTCTTCCCCCCTCTATTACTCTCAATGAGAGGTAGTAATAGGGATCCAGGTGGCACCCGCCCTTGTATCGCTTCCTCGATGGATCCGTCTAGGTCTAATAAATGAAATGTCATCTTAGCTGTGCGTCCGAGCAGTCGTTTAACCCGTTCGGGATCATCTACGCCTGGCAACTGAAGGAGTATGCGGTCTTCACCTTGACGTTGTATGGTCGGTTCCTTGGTGCCAGTTTCATCAATCCGCCTTCGCACAATTTCGATTGATTGAGCAACTGTAGCGTCCCGGATTTCTCTTAATCCTTCTTTATTTGGACGGACAGAAATACGGCTGCCATCGACGGTAACGTCAAAGCCCTGCTCAATGTCAGCGAGTAAGCTTTTAGCTAAATCAACCTTATCAGCCTGCAGAATGGTGACAAATACGCCATTACCACGATGTCCCAATCTCTTGTAACGGATCTTTTCCCGGCGAAGTGCAATTCTAACTCCATCCACGAGGGAGTTAAGACGTTCCTTAACAACGGCTTCTACTTTGACTTCCAGGAGAAGATGAGACCCCCCTCGAAGATCTAGCCCCAAGTTCACTTGTTTGTGCGGAAAAAATCCAGGAAAGTCATTAGTCGCCTTTTCATCAAAAAGGTTAGGAGCAGCAAAAAGAAATCCTAGACCTACAATCGCAAGGATTAATACCACTTTCCATTTAGCAAAATAGACCACGGCGAGTTTTAATTTATTCTGACTTTATTTTCGGCCAAACAAGCCACCTAATAAGCCACCAGCCTGTTGCTGACCACCGGGCGGCGCCATAATAGAAGATCCCCCTTCTTTAGAGATCACGCCCGCTACCATACTGCGTTGCACTCTCACTTTTATCCCCTCAGCAATTTCAACCGCCAGTTCCTGATCATTAACAACTTTTGTTACCTTCCCCATTATACCACCACCCGTTATTACCCTATCACCACGACTGATAGAGCCCAGCATTTCACGATGGACTTTAGCTTTTTTCTGTTGGGGCCTGATAAGCAAAAAATAAAAAACCGCAAAGATAAGGACCAGCGGTAAAATTGTTGCAAAGCCGGCACCTCCGTCTCCAGCACCCTGCGCATACGCTGGCGAAATAAACATCAATGACTCCTCAAAAAAATCTTTAATATGGCGCGAAATATATAGCGGTCGGCCTTCAATGCAAACTAAACCTTTTGATTATTCAAATTATGAAATTGTAATGTAAATAATTCCAAACCAATAACAATATGAATGTTGCAACGACAATAACGCTCATAAATACCCAAACGATTTGATATAAAGGATGAAAGAGTGAATGAGCCAAATTTTGAAGCTGCTGGAATAACCGTAATTTTTGGTACTTCCCGACCAAACAGTTATACGTCCAAAGCCCTCCTACCAATTATCGATGAGTTGAAGATTAACAATGTCCCTTTTGACCTTATTGATCCATCAAAACTAGGCCTTTAATGGCCTGGAATTGATGGTGATGAGAGAGACGCGTGCAAAATTAATTATCGAAAACCTAGTCTTTCCTTCTGTTTTAGCTGGAAAACCAATGGTTATTTTAGGCGTAGCAGCAAGCTCAGCGGGAGCTATCAAAAGTTTGGAACAGCTTCGATGTGTGCTATCCCACATCGGCGCAATTGTGTTACCCGGACCAGTCAGTGTAGCTAGTGTGGACAACGTCTTCGGCTCGGACGGGTTGTGCGGGGATCCGACAATCGAAAAAAGATTGCGTGAATTGGTGCGCATTCTAATGGATTATATTGACCCTTAGTTTTCATATGTTAGGGTCCCGCGCCCTTAAGATGGGAGTAGTATGTTAATGAATGAACACGACCCCCAAGCCTATTTAGAGCGCATCGCTAATGCCTTGGAACGTATGGTGCCCAAACAACTTGCTGACGTAGACTTAACCGGCGCAGATGCTTTCGTTTGGCATTCTGATCCAGAGGCCCTAGAGACCATACTTGAAGTTAATCGAATTGATCTAGAATTACTATGTGGTATCCAGTCACAGACGGATATTCTCTACGCCAATACCAAACGCTTTGCAGAGGACTTACCAGCCAACAATGCTCTTTTATGGGGAGCCCGCGGCACTGGTAAAAGTTCACTCATAAAAGCTATCCATGGCAACATAAATGAGAAACATGGATATAACCTAGCGCTTGTGGAAATCCATCGGGAAGATATCCACTCTCTACCTCGTTTACTTAGTATATTAAAAAATCTAAAACGAAGGTGTATATTGTTTTGTGATGATCTATCATTTGAAGCAGAAGATACAAGCTTCAAATCTCTTAAGGCTGTACTCGAAGGAGGGATTGAAGGTCGTCCCAAAAACATAATCTTTTACGCAACCTCAAACCGCCGCCACTTAATGCCCCGTGAGATGATCGAGAATGAAAGGTCAAGCGCCATCCACACTGCGGAAGCGGTTGAAGAAAAAGTTTCTCTCTCAGACCGTTTTGGTTTGTGGCTGGGTTTTCATCCATTGAACCAGGAAACATATTTTGAAATTGTTGAAGCCTATGCCAATAATTTTGGGCTGGACTTCGACAAAGAAATGATTCGTGCAGAGTCTTTGGAATGGTCTATGACGAGGGGCTCTCGTTCAGGCCGTGTCGCATGGCAGTTTATACAGGACCTTGCTGGCCGCCTAGGTAAAAAGGCCGGATAATAAAACACTTATTTAGCTTTTTGAAATGCGCTTGTGCACTGTAGCACGACGGCCATTAATATTGCTGATTTTTAAAATAGGATCGACCGCCTTATTTCCTTTCCGTATCTCAAAATGCAATTGTGGACGAAATACGTTTCCGGAACTTCCAACGCGGGCAACTGCCTGCCCTTTTTTTACCTTATCACCCCGCCGCACAGTCAAGATTTCGTTATGTGCATATGCCGTAACCCATCCGTTACCATGTTTTACCAGCAACAAATTGCCAAAGCCGCGCAATTCGTTTCCCGCATAAGCCACAATACCAGAGCCCGCAGACCGGACAACCGTCCCCTTCGGAGCCATAATATTTACGCCGTCATTATGTAACTCTCGACCTTTAGCCCCAAAGCTGGAGATTAATGTTCCCTTTACTGGCCAGATGAATAAAGAGCCTTTCCGCACCGGCGGCAACATAGTTCCATATAATTTTCCCAATTTTCTTTTAGAAATTTTTAGAGGGTTGGTTGAAGAAATAGTCCCTCTTTTTGTTTGTGGCTTTGTGCCAGGGTTAATTGCTAAAAAAGTCAAATTGTCATTAGCTGTTTTTATTTTCGGTGCTCCTTTTGTAAGGAGCTTTTTTTCTGAATTAGTTGGAGGCGGAAATTCCTCCCTACTGATCTCTTGAGTTCTTTTAAAAGCAGCTAGTTTAAGGGGTTTTCCTGGAGAATTTGATAGTATCAAACTCTGCCCAACATATATTCGAAACGGGGGCTCTATCTGGTTCAAGATTGCGAGTTCGTAAATATCAGTATTATGTGCCTGTGCAATTCTCCAAAGTGTCTCTCCATTTGCAACAATGTGTTCTCTGGAATTTTCTCCAATTCGACTTTCAAGAAAATTTTTAGCTTTTTTTTGCGGAGATAAAGTTAATGGGGATTTATGAGTATTTCTAGCAAAATTTACCAAACCTATTTCATTGCCTGAATAACCGATGCCAGTACTCTTAGGGGGCCATTCTAAATTTCCACAAGCTGATAGTAAAACGACTAAAAGCATAAAAAATATTGGGCTAATCCTAATCATACCTTCGCCAATACTTCCGTTGGTATTAACGGGACAAAATTTACATCCCGTAACTCTTCGGTTTCCAGCCCATTCATTGTACGGGTTACTCGCACAATCTTCTGCAAGGTGGATTCCAAACCTATAGGAACGACCATAACACCACCAATCGTCAACTGGTCTGCAAGTACCGGCGGCACATCTAAAGAAGCTGCCGTCACAATAATTCGATCAAAAGGGGTTTGCTCTTTCCAACCAATAGTACCGTCCCCACACTTTGTTGTAATATTATTAATTTGGAGGTCTTGAAATCTAGCTTCAGCATTTTCCAATAATGGTTTATGCCTCTCGACCGAGTAAACCCGGCGCGCAAGCCTGGCGAGGACGACGGTCTGATATCCCGATCCGGTGCCCACCTCCAACACTTTCATTCTGTCCGTCAGACGTAAAGCCTGTGTCATGATACCCACGACACTCGGTTGGCTAAGGGTTTGTTCGTAGCCAATCGGGAGAGTAGCATCTTGGTACGCATGGCGTCTAAGAGAGGGCGGAACAAAAAGCTCCCTCGGGATAGCCTCCATGGCTGCCATAACAGCGGTATCTGTTACGCCAAGGCGACGAAGTGCCAAAACGATTTGGACCCTCCGGTGATCAAAGTTCATATAATCCTCTAATCGACGTTAATCACTACCAAACACGCCCTTGAGAATTTTTATTGTTGGTTTGTGTGTCAAATTCATGGAGATTGGTGTTATAGAAATAGCATTACGTTCGATGGCGTTAATATCCGTGCCAACAGGGTGTTTTGTACTACCGCGCCTCTGACCAATCCAATAATATCGTTTATCCCGCGGATCTCGGTGCTCAATGATTTCGTCACTTAGCTTGTTGCTACGTCCTTCCCGTGTCACCTCAATACCTCGTACGTCCTTACTCAGGACAGCTGGGAAATTAACGTTGATCAGGACATCTTTTTGCCATGCAACTTGTGTCACCTTCTTTATAACCTGTGCTGCATAACCTTGGGCAGCCGAATAAATTCGTTTTGTATTTTGGCTTAGGTCGCGATGATCCTCTTCATTCATATCCTGGCTTAACGCAATCGCCGGAATTCCGAAAAGCGTCGCCTCCATTGCAGCAGCAACTGTACCAGAGTAAGTCATATCTTCGCCTACATTTCTTCCCTTGTTGACACCCGATAGTACCAAGTCAGGCTTACAATGTTTCATTATTTGGTTAACGGCTAGTAAAACACAATCGGTGGGGGTGCCATTTACCGCAAATCGCCTCTGTCCTCGTTTTATAATGCGCAGCGGTCGGCGTAGTGTAAGCGAGTGCCCGGTCGCGCTTTGTTCTTTAACGGGTGCTACTATCCACACTTCGCTGGAAAGCGTATTTGCAACTTTCTCCAGAATTTTGAGTCCAAGTGCGTCAATGCCGTCATCATTAGCCAATAATATACGTACATTTTCTTTATTTATTAGCGCCTCATCCATTAAACTTAGGTGTCCTTACGGATCACATCGAGGCCACCCATATATTTTTGAAGCACTTCAGGTACTTCGACGGAACCATCTTCTTTCTGATAATTCTCCAAAATCGCGATGAGGGTCCGGCCCACAGCAATTCCAGAACCATTTAGAGTATGAACAAAACGAGTGCCTTTTTGATGTTTTGAGCGATAACGGGCCTTCATACGTCGTGCTTGAAAATCACCGCATGTTGAACAAGAAGATATTTCTCTATAATTACCCTGACCCCCATTCTGCCCCGGAAGCCAGACCTCAATATCATAGGTTTTAGATGCACTAAATCCCATATCCCCGGTAGCGAGTAAAACCGTTTTGTAAGGTAAACCTAGGCGTTTAAGAACCTCCTCTGCGCAGTTTGTTATCCGTTCCAATTCAATAGAAGATGCATCAGGGTGCGTGATGCTCACCAATTCCACCTTAGTGAACTGATGCTGCCGAAGCATACCACGAGTGTCCTTCCCAGCTGCACCAGCTTCGGAGCGGAAACACGACGTCATAGCTGTATAGCGCTGGGGCAGATCAACTTCGTCCAAAATTTCACCACTGACTATATTGGTTAGCGGAACTTCGGCAGTCGGGATTAGCCAGTAACCATTTTCAGTTCTAAACAAATCCTCTTTAAACTTGGGCAGTTGGCCAGTGCCGAAGGCGGCATTATCTCGTACTAACGCAGGCGGGTTAATCTCTGTGTAACCATGTTCGGTGGTGTGGAGATCCAGCATGAACGCTCCTAAGGCCCGTTCCAAACGGGCAAGTGATCCCGATAGTATACAAAATCGTGATCCCGACATTTTTGCTGCAGTCTGAAAATCCATCATCCCCAAAGCTTCACCGATATCAAAATGCTCTTTAACCGAGAAGTCGAACGACGTCAGATCACCCCATTTTCGAATTTCGACATTGTCTTCAGCATCCAAACCATCGGGAACATCAGGCAACGGTATATTGGGAATTCCGGCCATTAGCCTGTTCAGTTCGTCACTCGCGAGTTTTGCACCTTCCTCAGCTGCAGCTTGTTTCTCTTTTGAATTGGCAACTTCCTTAATAGCTTGGGAAGCATCCTTTCCTGCAGCTTTCAATTTGCCAATTTCATTAGAGAGTTTGTTTCGTCGGGTTTGTAAAAGCTGGGCACGGGTTTCCTGTTCTCGACGTTTCGTGTCAGCTTCTATTAACGTTGACGACTGAGGTTCTAATTTTCTCCTTTTAAGAGCGGTATCAAAGATCTCAGGTTCTTCGCGAATCAATTTAATGTCGAACATAGGGAACCAGCAAATAATGTTTTAATATGTGTTAACCCGAGAGGGTCTTATAGGATGCGCTGCAAATACCAGCAAGGGAGGTATTACAAATAATGGTTTCCTAAATCTTAAAATTGCCCACCCTTGGTTAGGGATCAGTAATTTACTAGGTCAAATTGAAATCTGTCTCTTCTGTTATTTCCTCTTCGTCGTCGTCCAAGCCTTTCCTTTTTCTTTCAACTGCTCGGACAGCAATAATTGACACTTCGTAAAGTACGATGATTGGTATGGCGAGACCCACTTGGCTAATAACATCTGGCGGTGTGATGATGGCAGCGCCGATGAAGGAAAAAACTACCGCATACTTGCGCTTGGCGGCCAAACTCTGAGATGTCGTCAAACCGGCGCGGGCCAACAGTGTGAGAACGATTGGTAATTGAAAGCTTAATCCAAAGGCAAATATCAAACGCATCACTAGTGAAAGATATTCGCTGACCTTTGGCTCTAGTTGAACCGGCAAGGTTCCTGGCGAACCAATTGTTTCAAAGCTTATAAAGAATTGCCAAGCTAGCGGAAATATAAAATAGTATACCAACGCGCCGCCAAGAAAGAAAAGGATAGGTGATAAAATTAAATAAGGCAGTAGCGCCTTTTTCTCGTTGCCGTAAAGACCTGGAGCGACAAAACGCCAAAACTGCGCTGCCACAAATGGAAATGCTACAAATAAAGCCGTCCAGAAACTCACTTTGATATAGGTAAAAAATGCCTCATGGAGGGCAGTAAAAATCATTCGGCGGGTGCCCCCCCGCTCCTCTAGAATATCTGCCAAAGGTTGAACCAAAAACGCATATAAGTGTTCTTTAAAGGCAAAGAAAATAAAAAATAGCAATATAATAGCGATTACCGACTTCAAGAGCCGGTTACGAAGCTCAACCAAGTGCTCCAATAAAGGCATTTTATGACTGTCGTTAATGTTACTCAATTAGCTGCACTCTTATCAGTGCTCAAATCATTCTTTTTTTTTGATTCAGTATTATCATCTTCGTCTTTTTCTATAGGAGTATGATGCTCATCAGAACCACTCACATCCTTTGGAGGATGCAAGTCATCTTCAAATGTCTCAACGGAGTAATCACCATCGTCATCATACTCCACAGCATCTTGGATTTCATCCTGGAGACCAATCGTATTTTCAGTTACCGCCTCTAAATTCATCTGGCCCGCCGTATTAATCTCTTCACGTACCTCCTCCAATTCACTTTCACGGATCATATCATCGACATGAGTTCGGAACTCTCTAGTCACTACCTTTGCCTTATTAATCCAAATTCCCACGTTACGAAGGACTTTGGGCAACTCTTTTGGTCCGACGACCAACAGGACGACGACCGCAATAAGGAATAATTCTGGCCAGCCAATATCAAACATTGCGACCCGGGCTAATTAAAAATGAATAATGAATACCGCGGATGAACACCAGGCCTTTTAACTGATGCCCATTCATCAGTCTTTTTCAGACTGAGCTTCCACCGTTGAAGCCGTCGCTGATGAGGGAACATCCTTAGCCTCTACAGGCTCGGGTTCGTCTTCTTTGACTCCTTTTTTAAAGGATCTCAGCCCCTTACCAAAATCACCCATTAACTGGGAAATTTTTCCGCGCCCACCAAATAAGACTAGGACAATTGCGAGGACAACTACCCACTGCCAAATTCCACCAATTCCCATAGCTTAATTCTTCCATGGCTGTATTTAAAAAGATCAGCCTGAATAATGGCAGAATCGGCAACCAAGGGCAACGTAAACGGAGACCTTTTCAATTGAAGGTTAAAGGTGTCCTATTAATTTGAATTATACTTATAATCTTAATATAAAAAATTAAAATTACTTAAACAATTATAATACTCATACAAAACTTTGGATAATCTACAAGTAAATGAATTATATTATATACAACTTTTTTAAGTTTATTTATTTTGGTAGAATATCTTTCATGCGTGAATGTATTTGTGGGGATATGAAATTTTCGATCGGCCCCAAAAAAGATTTCGCATATAACGTCATTTTAGGGTCAAGTGGAGAAAATTCAGCGAGAAGAAGCTCAGCATTTTTATAAATTGCTTCGGTGTAACTTCTAGCCTCTCTTTCGACTGCTCTGAAAGCCTTCTCGTCCTCTCTAGCCAAATATCGCACAGGGTTGCCCATGAACAAACGATGGCGAATGTTCGTATTAAAAATTACAAATCGCGCCATAACGTCAATTGAAGGCAGCGATCCCACCTCCATGCTTCCAAAATAACTTTCTGGGCTTATTTTACAAAACATAAGGTCTTCCGAGGATTGGCAATAATAAAGGTCGTCATTCACGGTTACCGCCCTTAGAAGCACCTCATAATCCATAGTGCTAAAATAGTTTATAATTTCTGGCCGCTGCTCAAACATGAGAGGGTGAGGAAAAAAACAATTGGCGACAAAACCATTATCATTAACATTCCAATTTATCTGGGTAGGGTACATTGAAGGTTTTTTGGCGTCGATAAACATCGAACGAGGAAGGGGGTGCATATTATCCATCCCAATTTGAACTAACTCCCGGGCCGATAGGGGTTTAGGTAGGAGTGACCTGAGAATTGGTATAGCTTTTTCCTCAATTAACCGAACAAACATCCCTGCATAAGCTTTTTTGCCATTAACGCGCTGTTCATGAATATGTGCGAATGAACCATCCGAAAAAATAAAATCCGAATCCAATAACATAATTGCGGTTTCGCTTGACTCTTTCGCCAGGTTCATATGATGCCGAGCGGTCTCACGTTGGACATTATGTTTGATGATAGTCGGATCAGAATTGTTAATAGCATCCAAGAGAGTAACACTTCGGTAAGCCAGGTCTTCGTAAAATACAAACTCGACGATTGCCAATTTTTTAAGCTTAGTTATTTCCGGCTGGAAGTAATTTTCAGATGCCCGGTCTGTGTAGATTCTATAAGTAACATCTGCAGCTGCACTAAGTGCTGGAATATTTCCAGGTGCTAATTGGCTGGCGAGTGCAAACTCTACAAATTTCCTGACAAAACGCTTCCCCCAGACAGTAACAAAGATCTCGTAGCGCAAATCAGTACTTCCCTTAAGACGCAGTATTAGACCTTCGATCCACCTCTTCTGATGTTAGGACGTCATCCTGGTCGGGATCAAGAGGCTCCCAGACGACGCTTCCCGTATTTGTTACTTCTTCTAACATGTCAGGATCTTTCATCAGCGCCACGTTACCTCTCGTTGTTAAAGTTTGGATAGCGGGGCGTTTGTCTATTAGGCCCGAAGCTTTTAAGTCATCAAGACCCGGCAAGTCATCAAGACCCTCAAGGCCAAAGTGATCTAAAAAGCTCTCAGTGGTTCCCCAAGTTACTGGCCTTCCTGGCGTCCGACGACGACCTCGAGGCCTGATCCAGGAAGCTTCAAGAAGAACATCCAAAGTACCTCTACTAACGCTCACCCCTCGAATCTCTTCAATCTCCGCACGGGTAATTGGCTGATGGTAAGCAACGATGGCAAGGGTTTCCACAGCAGCACGGGACAACTTGCGGGTCATTTCCTTTTCGACAACAAGCTGTGCTCTAACGTCAGGAGCGGTTCGGAAAGCCCAATTTTTCCCAGCTTTAACAAGGTTCACACCGCGGTTTTTATACATTGCGGTTAACTTCCTCAATAACGTTTGAATATCGACCCCTTCAGGAAGACGGTCGGCAATTACTTTTTCTGGGATGGGGTTTTCAGAAGCGAATAATAACGCTTCTAATAACCTCAAATGATATTGGAATAATTCACTCATTATTTTTATTTTATCTCCACTGAATGAATAGATTTGTCTCTTCCAAACTCACTAGCGTTTTGAGCTGCGCGCACATAAATAGTCCCAAAGGTCTCGGTTTGTCGTATTTTCAATTCACCCTGTTTGGTAAGTTGAAGCGCAGCCGATAGGGCAGATGCCACCATAGAGCGGCTGACTAAATCGCCTTTAATTTCAGCAGGTAAAAACTGTAATAAGCTCGTCCAATCAGGCATTGAACCCAACATTTTGGTTAACCACTTTAATCCGTCATCTGTCGAATAAAGATCGGACAACTCGATGCGGAGAATTCTAACATTTGATCGATGGGTATGTTCGCCATAGGCCTTTAGTAAATCATATATACTGGCCTCAAAGGCGCCGTTCAGGTTATAGCCAAATTTCTCCGGATTGCCCCGTGGAAAGAAATCCTGACCCAGCTGATCACGGGCTAAAAGTTTCTCACCGGCTTCCTGCATACTTTCAAGCCGCAAAAGCTGAAACTGAAGGGCAGCCGCCATTTCTTCACCTGTTGGCTCTTCATCATCAGTGGAAGTAGGTAGTAATAAAATTGATTTTAGATAAGCCAGCCAAGCAGCCATTACAAGGTAATCGGCCGCGAGCTCTAAATTAGCTTGGCGTAACTTCGCCACCCAAACCAAATACTGATCTGCTAACTCGAGTATTGAAATTTGGGTCAGATCGACCTTCTGTTCACGAGCCAAAGTTAAAAGCACATCAATCGGCCCCGCAAAACCATCCACATCCAAAACCAACCGGTGGTCAGATGATGGGGCAAACTCATTATCATCTTCAAATTCACTAATTTTTGTTTCCATGTCTTCGGCCATTTTATTTTAAATTCCCACCGCTAAAGTTATGAAAATCATCAAGTATTGAGCGGGCTGCAAAACCAACAAATTGAACACATCAACATCCAAACCAACCTGCCTACCTATCCAGGGCAATAAGAACAATGCAATTAGAATGATAACAATACCCGCTCTTTCCAAACGGGCAAATAATTGCCCCAATTGCCACGGCAAGATTGCAACGGCAACCCGACCACCATCTAACGGGGGAAGCGGCAACATATTGAAAACAAATAATATTAAATTAATTACCATTGATGAATATATTGTAGCACCTAACCAAGGCCCAATAGGTTGGGGGACAAACGGCACGATGTAGAATAAAAGTGCCGACAAAATTGCTAGAATCAAATTCGATGTTGGTCCGGCTGCAGCGACAAGAATCGTATCTCGCCTCCAATGTTTAAGATTCCAATAATTGATGGGTACTGGTTTTGCATAACCAAAGGCTGCGGTACCTCCGGAAATAATTAAAAGCGTACCAGGTAAAATTATAGTTCCAAAAGGATCAATGTGGTTTAAAGGATTAAATGTAACTCGTCCCATTTTGTATGCTGTATCGTCACCTAGTTTCCAGGCGACCCAGCCGTGGCTCGCTTCATGCAAAGGTATAGCTATTAATATAGGCAATACCCACGCTGAAATACGGAAAAGGAACCCGTATTCCTCCATCAGCCAACCATTAGATCATTAAGTTGGGATAGTGTGTCTTGCACATTGAAATCTCCCGCAGTGGGTAATAACTGGGTGGCGCGTGACCAACGCTCACAAGCCTTATCAGTCATATTCTCTGCACCAGCAACAACGGATATCATTTCATCCATCTTTCCGTTACAATGAAGAACCAAGTCGCACCCGGCATCGAGAGCCTCCCAGGTTCTTTCCTTTATACCTCCTGATAAAGCCTGCATCGAGAGATCATCCGATATCAGTAATCCATCGTATCCTATATACCCTCGGACTACTTTTTCGATAACCCTGCGTGAGTTAGTTACCGGATTATTTTCATCAAGTTCTGAAAAAATTATATGGGCCGTCATTGCTAATGGCATCTCGTTGAAACTTCGAAACGCTTCAAAATCCGTCTCCATCAACTCCTCAATTGTTGCATCGACCGTGGGGAGGTCTATATGACTATCAACTAGTGCCCGTCCGTGTCCGGGTATATGTTTGATTACCGGTAATACTCGACCTGAGAGAAGCCCATCGCAAACTGCGGTAGCTAATTTTTTGATGAGTTCAAGGTCGTTGCCTAGCGCCCGGTCTCCGATAATCGGGTCAGCACAACCTATAGGAATGTCCAAAACTGGAGTACAATCGACATTAATCCCTAACGCATGGAGATCTTCAGCAATAAGACGAAAATTTAATTGTATAGCTTTACTTGCAATTTCCTCGCCTTTTAAATTAGCTAAATCTACGAAACTTTGGGCTGGCGGAGGATGTCGCCAGTGAGGCGGCTTAAGACGGGTCACTCGCCCCCCCTCTTGATCAATAAAAACAGGTGCACCCTCTTGGCCAATCACATGCCGGAACTCATTGGTTAAAGCTTTTACCTGATCCGGGTTAACACAATTTCTCTCAAAAAGGATCAATCCAAATGGATTGGTTTCCTTAAATAGGGCTTGCTCATTTTTTGAAAGTTTACTACCAGCACAGCCGAGTATAACGGCCAGCGGAATTTCGCGACCCACTGTTATTTTTCCGGCCGTATTACTAGACAACGAACCTTGACTTTAGACAACTCCCTACAAAGTTTTTTTGCCGATTCCGCATCTTTTAGAGGACCAGCTCTTAATCGGAAATAAATACCTTTAGCCCCGAGATCGGCCATTACAACGTTTAACTCTAAATTATTCAGGAGGGTGCGGTGGCGTGCTTTAAGACGACGCCATTCATTTTGCGCGGCCGTTTCTTTACGAACCGCAGCTAGTTGAATCTGAAATGATCTCGTCGAAATTCTAACCGAAGAAGGAACAGCTTCTAAGTTCCTCACGGGCTTACTTGGCAACGGAGTGGCGGCATCGGGTAATCCAGCCCTACTCTCCTTGTCTGGCGTAATTTCTTTACTGCCATTTTTTATGGGGGTCTGTGTTGCAGAAGACGATGTTTTGGGTTCGACAGATGACTGAAGTATCCCCGCCTTACCCTTGACGCCCAATTTAGGGTTAACGGTCTTGGGCAATAGAGTTTCAACTGTTTTAGATGAAGGCGGAATTACATTGGTGTCAGGACTTTTCAAAGTCGATAAACTATTCCCAGGCACAGGCAGTGGTTGTTCTGGTCCTTCCTGAACGTTTTCCCCTTCCGGCCGCGTTGGATCATTGCTGAATGCATCATCATAAATTGTTATATCCCGATTAGGAATTGGCATCCCTCCGGGTATGATTGGCTTGATTTTGAAGGCACCATTAGGGGCGCTTACTAGAGGGATTTGGTTAGGATCAGGTTTTAGCCAATATTTTCCCCATATCATCCAGGTTCCCCCAGCGGCTACAATGATAATGATAATTAATAAAATGAAGCGAAAACCCTTACGACGTTTTGGTAAACGTTGCGCCACTCTCTCAAACTCAATATTATCCGACCTTATTTCGCCATGATCCAACTCAGGGATATCGTCGAGTGGTACTTCGTCCGATTCTACATCGTCAGGGGTATCCAATGTTCTATCAGCGGGTGCTATCATTTCATTTCTTTGACTGGTTCCACTCCAATTACCTGCAATCCTGAGGCGATTACCGAGGCCAGTGCCCCAACAAGCACTAAACGGGCTAGAGTTAGCTGTTTATTATTATGGGATACGAACCTGAGACTTGTATCCTCCTTAGCACCTTTGGTCCACAGTGCATGAAAGGTCCCAGATAATTCAATTAAATAGTAAGCAATTCTATGGGGCTCACGAGCTTCAGCGGCACTTTCCAAAGTCCTTGGCCAAGCCGCCATTTGCTTTATCAACAATAACTCTGCCGAATCACTTAAAAGCTCCAAGGGCGCTTTCTCGATAGCATCCGGCGTCAATTCTAATTTATCAAAAACTTCTTTTGCATGCTGAAGAACCGAATGACAACGTGCGTGGGAATACTGAACATAGTATACTGGGTTATCTCGACTTTTTTCCATAACTTTTCTTAGGTCAAAATCGAGGGGGGCATCATTTTTTCGAGTTAGCATAATAAAACGAACAACGTCTTTACCAACTAAATCTAATACGTCCCGAAGCTTAGTAAATGCACCTGAACGTTTTGACATTTTGATAGACTTACCATTTTCCATGAGATTGACCATATGACATAGCTTAACATCCAAAGATCCCTGACCTTGTGTAAGCGCGCTAACAGCAGCATCCATACGTTTGATATAACCGCCGTGATCTGCACCCATTATATCGATCATCTCAGAGAAGCCGCGTTTAAATTTATCTAAATGGTAGGCCATATCAGAAGCAAAATAGGTCCAATTGCCATCAGACTTTTTGACTGGTCGGTCTATATCGTCGCCAAATTGCGTAGATCGAAATAATGTTTGTGGTCTCTCTTCCCAGTCATCCAGTTTTTTCCCCTTCGGAGCTTCAAGGATGCCAGTATATGTCAATCCCTGCCCTTCAAGATATTTGACGACTTCATTAACTCTTCCCTTTTCAACCATTATTGTCTCTGAACTGAAATGGTCATGCCGCACCCCGAGTAAGTCCAAGTCTTCCCGGATCAAGTCCATCATAGCATCGATGGCAAATTTTCGGAACGGCGCTAACCACTCTTTTTCGCTTGCACTCATCCATTTGTCGCCGTCCTTTTCTTTTAGCAATTTAGCTATATCGATCAAATACGATCCAGGATAAAGCCCGTCAGGCATCTGTTCGATTTTAGCGCCGTGACATTCTTGATATCGCAGATAAAGAGAACGCGCCAAGACATCTACCTGCGTGCCGGCGTCATTAATATAGTATTCTTTGGTTACATTATATCCAGCCTTAGATAATATTGAGGCCAAGGCATCCCCTATGACAGCCCCTCTGGCGTGTCCCACATGAAGTGGTCCGGTGGGATTAGCAGAAACGTACTCTATGTTAACAGGAATGCCTCTACCAATGTCTGAATTTCCATAGTTAGTTCCTTCTGCAACTATTTCTCGAAGCCTATCCCACCAAAAGTTTGAAGAAAGGCGAATATTTATAAAACCCGGGCCGGCTGCATCTGCATCATTAACTTCCGGTAGTAGTGTTAAATGTTCAATTATAAGACCCGCCAAATCACTCGGCTTCAATTTTGCAAGCTTAGCCAAAACCATGGCTGCATTCGTGGATAAATCTCCGTGCTTAGGATCACGTGGAGATTCTACCGTAATATGTGAGTGATCCAGCCCCTTTGGTATTACTTCATCCTTTTCCAATTTAAGCAATATTTCTAGGATTTTTTGTCGCAGGTATGAAAAATAGTTCACGTCGTAATTTTCTAGGTTTTAATTAGCTTGGCGTGTTCAACATAAGCAAACCGGTCCGTCATTCCCGCAATATAGTCAGCCACTGCACGAGCTGTTATCTCACCACCCTTAATATCAGACTTAGCCTGCCATTCCTTGGGTAATTTCGTTGGATCATTGATAAATTCTTCAAATAATCTACAGACTATTTTGGAAGCTTCTTGGGTCATTGTATTGACTTTTTCATGCCGGTACATGTTCTCAAATAAGAACTCTTTTAGACTTCGATCTATATCGATCATATCATCAGAAAATCCGACCACAGGGCAATTGAGGTTGCGTATATCGGTCACAGTTTTAGGTGCAGATTGCTTTAGGCGATTTTCCGTCTCTGCTAAGCAGTCAGAAACCATATCGCCGATTAACCTCCTTACCGCTTCGTGGATAATTAAAGACGTGTCGATGTTGGGATATTCCTCTTCCACCGATGAAAAAATCCTGCCCACCAATGGCAATTCACTCATATCCTTAATTTCAAACAATTCGGCCCGCAGGCCGTCATCGATATCATGATTATTATACGCGATGTCATCCGCTAACGCTGCAACCTGAGCCTCGGCACTCGCGAAAGTATGTAATTCCAAATCGTAGTTACGTACAAAGTCTTTAATGTGGTACGGCAAAAACCCCCGTTCCCCATCCATGACTAATGGCCCATTGTGTTTGACTAATCCCTCCAACGTCTCCCATGTCAAATTAAGACCTTCAAAGCCAGGATAGCATCGTTCAAGCCTGGTGACGACAGCGAGTGACTGTGCATTATGATCAAAGCCTCCAAAATTTTCCATCATTTTCGAAAGAGCATGTTCGCCGGCATGACCAAAGGGAGTATGCCCAAGATCATGGGCTAGAGCCAAAGCCTCCGATAAATCCTCATTTAGCTGCAAAGATCTGGCAATGGAACGGGCGATTTGGGCAACTTCCAAACTATGTGTTAAACGAGTTCGATAGTGGTCACCTTCATGATTTACAAATACCTGTGTTTTATACTCAAGTCTTCGGAATCCAGTGGAGTGTATAATTCGGTCGCGATCTCGCTGAAAAGTGGTCCGCGTAGGGCTTTCCTCTTCTCGATGCAGGCGACCACGACTTAAGTGAGGAAAACTTGCGTAGGGAGCAAATTCAATAATATCCATGACAATTTTATTTGTTGTTTGACAGCTTTTTATTAGTGATTACATAGAAGGTTATAAAATGTTATCATCTGGTAAACCTTGGAGATAGTAGCAGTTTATTATGAGCACATCACAGCAAATTTCAATTACCAAAAGTGCTGCAAAACGTGTTGGAGAATTAGTAGCGAGCGAAGGTATAGAAAGCCTTATGCTGAGAGTAATGGTTTCTGCCGGAGGCTGCTCTGGGTTTGAATATAGCTTCGATCTAGATAAGACCCAAAATAGTGATGATAAGATCTTTGAAACTGGTGGCATAAAGGTGATCATAGATGAAATGTCTCTAGAGTTACTGGGAGGCTCAGAGCTGGATTACGCAGATGACCTTGCGGGTGCTTCTTTCCGCCTAAATATACCCAACGCAACAGCTTCCTGTGGGTGTGGCATTTCCTTCTCCGTTTAACTTGTCTTTTAATGATCAAAATCGCAACCTGGAACGTTAACTCTGTAAAGGCTCGGTTGCCTCTTCTCCTTCGTTGGCTGGAAGAATTTTCCCCCGACGTTTTATTGCTTCAAGAACTCAAATGCATCGAAGAGGCGTTTCCACGTGAAGAAATTGAAGACAAGGGCTACAACATAGCTGTCAAAGGCCAGAAAACCTATAACGGTGTAGCCATCCTCTCTAAATCACCCATAGAAATTGATTTAACGGAACTACCAGGTGATAGAGAAGACCTGCAGGCGCGATACATTGAAGGATTTACGTTTAACGTCAGGGTTGCCTCAATTTATGTCCCAAATGGCAATCCGGTCGAAACAGATAAATTTCCTTATAAGATTTCCTTCATGGAGAGATTACACAACCACGTTAAAACTCTACTCTCTCATGAAGAAGCGTTTGTTTTGGGTGGCGACTACAATGTTATTCCTGAGGAACGAGACTGTTATGCACCCGGCAATTGGGAAGGTGATGCCCTATACCGGCCTGAAACCCATGCAGAGTGGAGAAAGATTATTTACCTAGGACTTACTGATTCTTTTCGGGCTAAAAATCAGGAAGAGGGACACTATTCTTATTGGGATTACCAAGGTGGAGCGTGGAATAAAGATAACGGCATCCGTATTGATCATTTATTATTATCACCTCACGCTGCAGACCGACTAAATGACGTAGGCATCGATAAGTCGCCACGAGGATGGGAGCGCCCTTCTGATCACACGCCAGTTTGGTGCGAATTGGAAACCAATTGATCTTTGAAGCTTTTAGCAATCTTAAGTTGATTGCCGTCGCATCTCGTTTACAACATTTCTATTCGACCCAATCTAAAGATTTGCCTTAATTTGGAAAAAGAAATTAACCCAAGCGGATATTTGCTACCTTCTCTACATAAAAATATTAATTGTCGACCAATTTGTTTGATGGTTTAAAGCTTGGGAGATTAGGGAAGATTATTGGCTGAAATTTAGCGCCACCGCATCGGTTCAAGTGATAAAATACATTGGATTACAAATTCAGATTATACATTAATATCAAGATATGTATTTAGACGCGAGATAAATCGTTTATACTTATATGATAGATTTAAGGTTATTTTCCGTACTTATCATTTTGATTGGCTTTTTTATTGGCTGACCGGTAAGATCGGCGTTGATTAAAGTGGGATGAACTGCAAACCTATGGTTGAAATTTGCATTCTTGGTTTAATTGGTTCATCAAATTAAGAGAAACATATTTAGTTGATCTAAGTTTCTGAGGGAGGTTACGATGCTTAAGAAGTTCTCACTACTAAGTTTATCTGCTGCCGTTTTAGCGAGCATGTCGGTCAACGGGGTGCCAACTGACGCACAAGCAGTCACATTAAAGTGGCATACTTTTATCCCGCCGGTTGCCAATCCATCTAAGTTTTATAAACCTTGGGCAGCGAAAATTGCCAAGGACTCTGGCGGCAAGCTCAAAGTCAAGTTGTTTTGGACAATGCAACTAGGTGGAAAACCTACCCAACTACTCGATCAAGCAAAAGACGGGGTTGTCGATATTGTCTGGACTCTGCCCGGTTTTACTCCGGGTCGAATGCCGCGCGTCGAACCTTTTGAGCTCCCATTTGTTCACAAGGATCCTGTTTCCACAACGTTGGCTCTGCAAGATTTCCAGGCTAAACATCTTGGACCAGACCTAAAAGATTATCATCCCTTGTTGCTCCATGTGCATGCAGGTTTCTTATTTCAAACTAAAAAGCCTGTCCTAAAAATGGAAGATCTCAAAGGCATGAAAATTCGCGCTGCGTCTCGGGCCGGGGTTTGGATGCTACAAGCATTTGGTGCGATAGGCATCGGCATGCCCTTGCCGCGTATACCCGGCGCACTCTCAAAGGGAGTAATTGATGGTGTGACACTCCCTTACGAAATTGCACCAGCCGTAAAAACCCAGGATTTGGTTAGTCATTTTTCAATTTTAGAGGGACACCAACCTCGCTTAGGCACAAACGTTTTCACTCTTCTGATGAATAAAAAGAAGTATGAGGGGCTACCGAATGACCTTAAGCGCGTGCTGGATGCCAATTCCGGCCGCAATATTGCGAAGGCTGCAGGAGAGCTTTGGGTCAAGATTGAAGAGCCTGGTCGTAAAATCATTGCGTCAAAGAAAAAGAATAAGTTTCATACAATACCTGCAATAGAAGTTGCCCGATTTAAGGCAGCTGCGGGGCCAGTTTTTGACCGTTGGTATGATGAGATGAAAAAGATTGGTGTAGACGGACCTGCACTGGTAAAGGATGCCCGCGCAATGATTGAAAAATATTCAAAGTAAGGATTTTATCATCCTTAGTTTGTTGACATAAAATTGTGTCGGAAATAGGTGACACAAAAGCCCGGCCCAAAGATCCTGTGGGCCGGGTTCTTTATTTAATATCTAAATGGATGGCGGTCTTTGGAGGAGTGATATTGTTCATTCTTGCTATCCTAACCACCATTAGCGTATTTGGTCGCAAATTCTTAGATGCTCCCGTACCAGGTGATTTTGAGTTGGTCGCCATAGGCACGGGTGTTGCGGTGTTTGCCTGCTTGCCCTATTGCCAGCTTATGCGTGGTAACGTCCTGGTCGACTTTTTCATGAATAACGCCCCCACAAGAGCAAAAACAATTGCAGACATTATTGCGGGCCTCATCTTTTTAGCGATCGGATTAATGTTAACCTGGCGAATGATCTATGGTGCGATAGATATGCACGACGTCAACGAAGTCTCTATGACCATTGGATTTCCCCGATGGAGCACATTTCCTATCTCAATAGTTTTCATGAGTTTTCTGGTTATTATCATCATCTATACACTCGGCCGTAGCATTGCCGAAACTAGAGCAAACCGCTACTTCAACGAATAACCGAGACGCAAAACATGAGTGACTTTGAAATTGGTGTATCAGGTTTCGGTATTCTGTTACTTCTGCTCGCAGTACGCATCCCGATAGGCGTGGCCATGATAAGTGTCGGGATGGTGGGGTATGTTACGATTGCCGGCCCAGTAGCACTATTAAGTTATTTAAAAACGGAGACGTATTGGCGCTTTACCTCAGATATTTTATCGGTTGTACCCCTTTTTATTCTTATGGGGCAATTTGCTGCAAAGGCCGGTCTCAGTCAGGCTCTATTTAATGCTGCGAATGTTTGGTTGGGACATCATAGAGGTGGCGTTGCTATGGCTGCGGTTGGTGGTTGCGCTGGTTTTGGGGCAATTACAGGATCGTCGCTAGCAACAGCAGCGACAATGGGACAAGTTGCACTTCCGGAATTAAGGCGTTTTAACTATTCCGGCTCACTGGCCACAGGCGCGTTGGCCGCTGGCGGAACACTGGGAATACTGATTCCACCGTCCCTAATTTTAATTATTTACGCAGTAATGGTAGAAGCAAGCGTCGCCGCCTTATTTCAAGCAGCCTTTATACCAGGGGTACTTGCTGCTCTTGGATACATCCTAACCATCGCTATTGTAGTCCGGATCAATCCTGACGCTGGACCAGCAGGAGAACGCCAAACACGTTCGGTCAAATGGGCAGCTTTAGCAGAAATTTGGCCGGTTATCGCAATTTTTATACTTGTTATGGGCGGTATCTATGCAGGCATATTTACTCCCACCGAAGGTGCCGGCGTAGGAGCGGTGGGCGCATTTATCATTGCCATCACCAAAGGAAAAATGCGTCTCCAGGGGTTTTTTGACGCTCTTATAAGCACTGGGCAAACCACCGCGATGATTTTCTTAATCCTCCTAGGCGCGGCCATCTTCAATGCTTTTTTAGGATTTTCTGAACTTCCTAATTTTGCTGCAGACTTCTTCCAACATTCCGGTTTCTCACCATTCACCATACTGCTCGGTATGATAGCCCTTTATATCTTATTGGGTTTTGTCATGGATAGTTTGTCCATGATTTTACTTACAGTACCCATTTTCTGGCCAATTATTGCAGGCCTTGATTTTGGATTTGGGTTCGAAGGTGAAGATCTCAAACTCTGGTTTGGTATTATTTCGTTGATCGTCGTGGAGATGGGGCTCATTACTCCACCCGTAGGCCTGAACGTCTTTGTCATTAATTCTATGGCTAAAGACGTTCCCATGATTGATACTTTTAAGGGTGTAGTTCCTTTCATAACGTCGGACTTCATCAGAATAGCTTTGATAATTTCCGTCCCCTCCCTAACCTTAATAATTCCAAGTTTATTGGCTATTGAATAAAATATTATTGAGACCGCATTAAAGTTTTTAGTGCAGCACAAGGATCGCCCCGTGAATGTCAAACTTAGGCGGACATTAGCACTGAAACAGAAAGATTTGGTCTGAGTGCCTGTTGTGATCTCTAGTGTATTCTATACGCCTAGCATTATCTCTAAAAATATGAAATTCCTAATCTGAAGAGTATTTGCGACTAATCATAGGACACAATTGGGAAATCAAGACCCCCAACAGTATAAAAAAACATCCCAAAATCTGATCAAAGTTGAGTATCTGTTCCAGAAAAAACCACGCAGCTATAGCAGCAAACACACCCTCCATGGAAAATATAATTGCTACCGGTGCAGGAGAAATAAATCTTTGCCCATAAATTTGTAACAGGAAACCAAAACCACTCGACAATATTCCGGCATATAGAATTTCTGAAATTTCTAATTGGATGTTTTGAATTAAAAATTCCTCAAAAATTAGAGCAAGAATAAAAGATAAAATCGCAACTACTAAACACTGAATTGAAGCTATTAATAATGGAAAATTAAAAATTAAAAGAATTTTTGAAATAAAGACAATATGTAAACCCCAAAATAAGGCCCCTACGACGACCAAAGTGTCGCCTTTTCTCACAATTGCATTGCTAAATTCACTTAAAAAGTAACCGCCGATCAAACACGCTAAAATTGAAGGCCACACTGACCAGTGGATTCTTTTTGAGTATAGGAAAAAGGCGATTAAAGGAACAAAAGCAACATACAAAATAGTAAAGAATGCAGAGTTCGCAACGTCGGTATACAAAAGTGAGTACTGCTGCAAAATACTACCCAAGAATAGGAATAATCCTATATAAATCAAATTGGGTATAACCCGTTTTTCGGTAATAATCTGAATATTCGTTAAACTAAATTCAAAAATGAATGCTAATGGTAATAAAACCAGGAAACCAAAGAAGAACCTAACAGCGTTGAATGTAAGGGGCCCAATATGCCCCATTCCCTGATCTTGAGCAATAAAGGTGGTTCCCCAGATGAGGGTAGCAGCAAGCGTACAAATCAGAGACAAGGTTTGTTTCATTAGAGGACTAATACAGAAAAATTTTGCGGAGTAATCTTCCAAATTAATCATAATACATAGGAAATAAGACATCGGCATACAATCGGTCTTTGGTCATTCCCGGCTTTGACTCACCCCTCTTTTGTTGGAAGGGTTCATTGTTTCGGGAAACTATGATTTTCAGGTAGCAATCACGTTGCAAATTAACTCTTTCTTGAACCTCATTTTATGTATCATTTTCTGGAGATCAAAATTCGACTGACGCGCCTGACTATACGGAATTTAAGTTATAAGATGCGGTGAGCGAAGTAATCGTTTTGGGAGACGGTTTTGGCTACTCAGGACAACCATCAATTAGAAATTTATGACGCTATGGTTCATATATCCCGTGGCGGTTCTGGTCAGACCTTGCTTTTACTTCATGGCGCTGGTGGGTCGGCTAATTTAAAGGAATTAGCCTCAAAACTTGCCGAAGATTTTGATGTCCTCCTACCAGACCATCCCGGCTTCGGGCTCTCCGACCAGTCCAAACGGTTAAGTTCGGTTTCTGACCTAGCGTTCTACTACTTGGATTTCATCCAGGAATTAGGCCTTAAAGACATTCACCTAGTGGGGTTTTCTTTGGGAGGTTGGATCGCCGCAGAAATAGCCATCCGCTCTACTACTAACGTGAAAAGTATCGCATTAGTTTCGTCGGCAGGCATTCACGTTAAAGGAGTGCCCAAGGGTGATCCATTCCTCTGGTCCCCGGAAGAACTCGTCAGAAACCTTTATGTTAATCAGGATATTATCAATGATATTTTGTCGCAAGAACCGACTAGCGAAGAGCTGGAGTTTATGGTTAAAAACCGTGTTGCCGCTGCCAGATACGCTTGGCACCCCCGGTTTTATAACCCCGACCTTGAAAAGTGGCTCCATCGTATCGATGTACCTACGTTAATTATCTGGGGCGATCAGGACAAAATCTTTCCTGTCGAGTATGCATCTGCATTCAAAAACCTGATCCCACATGCTCAAACACAAATTCTCAAAGACTGCGGACACGTACCTCACATGGATCAGCCGGAAGCATTTTACCATAGTTTAAAATCGTTTTTGTCGGAAACAAACTCATGAAATTCTATTATTTTGGCCTAATGCCTTACGGCCCATTGGATTTGGACTATGATAAAAAATACTCCTCTGCCAGTTTGGTTCTCCCCAACAGCTATTTTAACCCCAAAGAAGGAAACAAACTCTACCGGCGCTATCTGGATGAACTCGAACTTGCAGATGCACTCGGGTATGACGGTGTGTGCGTTAACGAGCATCATCAGACCGCCTACGGGCTGATGCCGTCGCCTGGAGTTATTGCAGGTGCACTGGCACGCACCACGACGCAAGCCAAAATTGCGGTATTAGGCCGAGCTTTGCCATTGGTCAATAATCCTCTGACCATTGCCGAGGAATACGCCATGATCGATAACATAAGCGGCGGGCGGTTAATCTCAGGGTTCGTACGAGGAATTGGCGTAGAATATCATGCAACTGGTGTGAACCCTGCATTTTCACTAGAACGCTTCCAAGAAGCTCACGATCTCATCATCGAGGCCTGGACCAAGACTGGCCCATTCCCCTTCGAAGGTGATCACTATCACTTCGAATACGTTAATACGTGGCCACGCCCATTTCAGCAGCCACATCCTCCAGTCTGGATCCCCTCCCAGGGCAGTGAAGAAACAATTCGTTGGGCTTCTGAACCTACCCGCAAATATGTATATCTCAACACCTATAGTCCTTTTGAAGCCGTTTCAACTTTCTTCCAAATGTATAGGGATATCGCAGAAAAAGAATGGAATTATGAAGCGAGCGGGGAACAGCTTGGTTGGGCTGTACCCATCTACGTGGGAGAAACTGATGAGATCGCTCTTAAAGAGGCCAAACCCCACATTGAAGCTTTTTATAATAAGTTCTTACGTATGACCAACGAGATGCTGCTACCACCAGGATATACAACTCTCAAATCTATGAAAAAAATTGCAGAAGCTAAGCGGGAAATGCTGAGCGGCGGACGGGAAATAAGCCGCCTTATGGATAACCGTATGTTCATTTGCGGTAGTCCCAATACTGTTCAGGAAATTCTGGGGGAATGTCATGACCAAGTTGGCCTGGAACATATCGTCTGTACACTACAATTTGGCACCCTGCCCCACGAATTAACCGTCAAAAACCTGGAGTTGTTCTCTAAGGAAGTGATGCCGCAGTTGAGGTAAGGTCTGAGGGTAGGTTGACGACACGAACGCTTAATGGCTAACCTAACTGCATCAATAATAAACAGGAGGCATGATATGTATTCCAATTTTCAGTCAAAAGTCGTGTTTATTGCCGTCGCGTTGTCGGTAGTATTTACGGCAACGGAAATTAAAGCTGAACAATACCCAAAGGGACCCATTACAATGGTAGTTCCTTGGAAACCCGGTGGTGGGACAGACAGGACTGCCCGACTTTTTGCGCCCTATCTCTCTAAAACACTGGGTGTACCTGTAAAGGTTATCAATATGGGTGGCGGTGGCGGATGGGTCGCCTGGTCAAAAATGGCGAAATGGGATCCCAAGAAAGATGATCATACCATTGGATGGGTAAATTTCCCTCACATGCTTTCCTATCTCAATCCAAAAATGAAAAATAAGAATAACCTTGATTCTTTCAATTTCCTGACTGGTCATAGTATTGATCCCTGCACATGGCTTGTAAGGGAAGGTGATAAAAGATTTCAGACACTTCCAGAATTTATCGCCTATGTCAAAACTCACCCAAATGAGATCAAAATTAGCGTCGGCGGCTTTGGAAGCGATGATCATCAAGCTGTCGCCTTTGCAGAAAAATTCATTCCGGGTTTCAAGGTGAAGAAGATTTTTGGCAATAACGA
Organism: Alphaproteobacteria bacterium MarineAlpha3_Bin6; assembly: GCA_002938035.1. Classification (GTDB taxonomy): domain Bacteria; phylum Pseudomonadota; class Alphaproteobacteria; order Rhodospirillales; family UBA2165. The sequence continues at coordinate 2,768 of PTLH01000003.1, read as the reverse complement.
TGCCAAAAAATTGCAGGAACTTTACGGCAAAACTGCTGACGCGGTAGGAGGTAATATCAGTTATTTTGTGCCTCATATGCTGGAAGGTAAGCTGCGTCCACTGGCGGTGCTGGCAAAACAAAGATCAAACCATTTGCCAACAGTCCCTACATTCGAAGAGGCTTCAGGAGTGAAGAATTATAATTTCGCTGCGAGGGTTTTAGTGGCTGCTCCGGGATTGCCAGATGAAAAAAACAAGATACTAACTGCGGCCATCCAAAAGGCGATGGATACCCCCGAATACGGCGTTCGAGAGCTTAGGGGTCACAACACTCTTTGGAAAGTGGATGGTACAAAACTGAAGGATTTTCTGACCGCACTTGCTGCTACAGTTGGGAAAGTAAAATTTTGGGATTTGCCAAAATAGACAAAAAAATGCTTAAGACTACAGCGCCTAGTCATCAAGATCAGGCGCTGTAGTCATCTTGGCAAAGCCAGTACGGTTCTAAATAATTTAAAAGTTTAATTGAGGCTAATCATTGTGAAGAAAAACTGTAAAACAATGATCTCAAATCGATGTCTGTAAAATTTTCAAAAATTCTGACATCAGTAATTCTGATAGCAATTTCTGTATATGTTTGGATAACCTCGGATGAATTCCCAGCTGATGGAAATCAACTGCCACAATTCTGCGCAGCTATTGCAATAGCGATTTTGTTTGTAATGCTGCTAAAAGATTTAATGGGCACGCAAAAAAAACGAGTAAGGTTTGATTTTAGTTATCATGCAAACAAACATTTTTTTTTACTATTTCTATCAATTCTCTACGTCATTTCCATTTTTTTTCTTGGATATTATTTTTCTACAACGATTTTCCTCATCTTAGGATGTTTCTTAGTTGGTGTTCGCAATTCAAAGGCGGTCATATTGACCATAATTGTCACTTTACCCATGATGTATGCTTTCTTTGAACTATTTCTTCAGGCAGGTCTGCCTCGAGGTTTGATCATATAGCCGATCAACTTTGGAAAAAACTAAGTAGAATCCCTGGGAGGGGGAACTTTGATCGATGATAGTTTAATTTATTTAGTCAATATTCTGTCCCTGAATAATTTATTGGCTATGCTTCTTGGGGTTTCGGTGGGGTTGATTATCGGAGCTATACCAGGGTTAAGCCCTCCAATGGCAATTGCCTTGCTGATACCTGTTTCATTCTCTTTCAGTCCGGAGACAGCGTTAATACTGATGGTATCCTGTTTTGCAGCGGGTATTTACGGTGGTTCGTTTTCAGCTATCCTCTTGCGGGCTCCAGGAACATCTGCGTCGGCAGCTTCCGCAATTGAGGGTTACGAATTAACTAAACGCGGAAAGGCTATAGAGGCGATTCGGATTTCAGCTTTTGCATCTGTGATAGGTGGATTGCTAAGTGGCTTCGCCCTCCTTTTATTGTCCCGACCATTGGCGCAGGTATCTTTATGGTTTGGTCCAGCCGAATATTTTTTGATTGCTCTATTAGGTCTTTCAGCAATCGCGTCAGTTTCTTTTGGTTCAGTTTGGAAAGGTCTGATTTCGGGATTATTGGGACTTTGCCTAAGCACAGTGGGTGTTGATCATTTTTCAAGTTTTCCTCGTTTCACCTTTGACTTTATCGGCCTTGAAAGCGGTATTGGCATAATGCCAACGATTATCGGTTTATTTGCCTTTGCCCAGGGTTTGCAACTATGCGAGGGAGATCCTCACACCAATATATCTGGATTAAAAAAATTATCCTGGCGTATATGGCCAACATTGTCTGATATTGCACCGGTAAAGTGGTCACTTTGCAGAGGTTGGTTGTGCGGTTTGGTAGTTGGTATCATTCCTGCTGCTGGAGGAAGTATAGCCCAGTGGATTGCCTACTCATGGGAAATACGAAGGGCCAAACCCGGCGATCAATTTGGAAAAGGTGAGATAAAGGGACTAGCGGCCACAGAAGGGTCAAATAATGGCGTTACCGGAACTTCTCTAATACCAATGTTTGTTTTGGGAATTCCAGGTGGTATTTCTGCTGCAGTGATATTGGGCGCTCTTACAATTCATGGTCTTCAGCCTGGTATGCGTCTTTTTAAGAACCATCCGGAAGTAATTTATACAATCATGTGGGGATTTATCGGTGCTAATGTTTTGATGGCATTTGTGGCAGTGATACTGGCTCGGGGCTATGCTTATCTCACACTATTTCCGCGTGGTATTATTGGACCCTTAGTAATTGTTTTCAGTATTGTGGGAGTTTATGCCGGATCCAATAACGTTTATGACGTATGGTTGATGATGGCCCTAGGAGTTCTTGGATACTTTATGGAAAAACATGATTTCTCGCCCGCGGGCGTACTTTTGGGATTGGTGCTGGGACCCATCGCAGAAGATGGTATGAGAAACCTCCTTATAATATCTGATTATCAACCTCTTAGCTTTATATTGGGTAGACCCGTTTCCGTTGTAATCCTGATATGCATAATCTCAATAATTGCATTCTCATTTAAAAAAAACAAAGGAACCAAAGAAGAATGATAGATCATTTCCAAATTTATGAGGATCACTTGGTCAATCCCATCGGGAGAAAAGTGCAATCCGTAGTCCATCAAAGATGGTGCGAAGACGTAATTAGCTACAATTATTAAAGATCAAATCTTTCGGAGCTTCTGTTATGGAAAATTCTAAATCCGTTCTTATTGACAATAATCCAGGCCGAAATGCCCAAACGTTTGGCATCGCAAGAGAACTTGGTACAGACATTGAACTTATTCATG
>PTLH01000029.1 GCA_002938035.1 Alphaproteobacteria bacterium MarineAlpha3_Bin6 | reverse complement strand
TCCAATTAATTGAGTAGTGCAGTATACCTCCGTACCTGCAAATACTTCAGATACATAGCACACGTGTGACTCCGCAGTGAACCAGGAATGATTTGTGATATTTTTATATGTTTCGCCTAAACCTACAGCGTCGTAAAGCCCATCAGTCGCCAAATCGAAAATAACAACATAGTAGGCAAGATTTAGGTGTCCATTGTAATCACACCACTCCTCCTTCACATTTCCCCGCCACGTATTGGTTGGAGTATTTTCTTTAAACTCTTCGGACATATGCGTCAGATCAAATGAAATATTCTATGCATTGGCTTTTGTATGACATCTATTAATCTCAAGATAAACGCAATAAAGTGGCTCGCCAAATTAAACACCTATGGCAAAAACGTATGTCAGTAAATGTTTGCCTATATAGCAAATTTTTTAATATCTAACGGACCTATTATAACTGGAATAACGTAAGGTAAAATTGCCTAATGACTGGAACAAAATAATGATAGTTATTATTGGTGCCTCGGGTGCAGTGGGCATACCTCTAATCAAAGAACTGACACGCCGTGATACCCATTTAAGGATCTTAACCTCAAACTCCGCCTCGGCAACAAATCTAAAATCTCTTGGCGTGATTGAAACCATTATCGGGGATTTTCATTCCGATGAAGACGTCAAAAATGTCATGAAGGGAGCAAGCTCAATCTGTTATATTCCGGCTCGATTTAGAGAAGACGAGTTTGAAATAGGAAAGCGCGTTGTAGATTCAGCGTGCAATGAACAAGTCGAGCATTTTTGCTTTTGCTCAGCCTACCATCCTCAGATGGAGCAGCTGGGCCACCATTGGCAAAAACTAAAGTTAGAAGAGCATCTTATTAACTCTGATCTCATGTATACGGTGGTACAACCTTCAATGTTCATGCAGAACTTGCGCGTCGAATGGCCACGGATAATTAAAGAAGGAACCTACCCCCGACCCTATTCGCCAGAAAGTCAAATGAACGTCATTGATACTGATGATCTCGGTGAAGCCATGGCCAATATATTGCTAGACCATCGGTTCTGGGGGGGGACATATGAATTATGTGGTTCTGAAACCCTGAGCCACAACGAGATGGCTGGTATTATCAGCGAAGAACTGGGGGAAAAAGTGGACGCAGTTCATCGTGACATTGAGGATTGGAAGGCATGGGCGATCAAAAAGGAATGGACAGATTACGCTATACGTAACTATGTAAACATGTGTCGTCATTACAATGACCACGGCTATAAATATGGTAATGACTTAATTCTCCAGACAATTCTTGGTCGACCAGCAACCAAATACCGGTCGTTTATTAAAAAGTTTATTGAAAGCCAGAGTACCTAGGCCGCCTCGCCTCATCATTAAATATCCAGTTTTCAGTATTTATCAGAGTAAGAACGTCACCAAACGTTCCGGAACATAACACGTCTTAGTGTAGTTGGTTTCACCGGCACAGTTGCGCCAGCATCAATACGACTTTTTAAGATCCCTAATCTACTTACTTATCAAGAGACTCAAACATCGTTGATTGTCGCCGACGCGAAGGTTCTAGTTTCTACAGTCGTGACATCTAGAGGGCGGCGCAGCGTACCCGGCACAATTCCCGCCTTGAGAGAGCTCATCACGCCAACCGCTTCCCAGTAGTTTTCTACAACGTGCAACTGTCCTTTCGCCCAGGGAAGAACCTCAAGGTCATTTTGCATAAGGTTATCATTCTCACGCACAGCAATGACAGGTATACCCTGTTCAAGAGCCGCCAACGTGGGTAGGCCAACACACTTATCAGGAATAACTAGACAAGAAACATCAGAAGCCGTAAAAATTCCGGCCTCGCCCAAAGCCTCAGGGTGGCTGACTATGCGTGGGCTACGATGTAGACCTTTCAACATACACTGCAGGAAGGTGAAGGATACAGCCTCAGCCGCTAGCCGCGGCTCAACCAATCCCAAATCAAAATCTGCCACTGCTTGACTTTCAAGCATTGGTGAGTGTGCTGTTGGCAGTCCATAAAGCAGCGATAACGAGTGGGTTAACATTGCTTCGACACCGCCCCACGGGTTCACCATTTTACCATCGCGGCGAAAATACTCTTTATGGTATTCATCGGGGACGTCAACAACAGATGCGATGGCTACGGCATCAAACGCACCATCATGCTCATCCAACACCGTGCAGACGCGATATAAACCCTCAATCTCCCCCGCTGCCCTGCCGGAGTCCGTGAAACACGAGGTCATGCGGAGTGGCGGATCAAGCTTCACAACCTTAACGCAATCAAATCCATAGGTCGCGCGGGCAGCACTTACGGCATTGACCGTATCATTAACAAACACTTCAGTTTCATGTGCATCTATGAGTACTAGTACTCTATTTGCTCGGACACGTTGCAACCCAGCCGTCCCCATTAATAATTGGGTAATTGAACTACCCTCAACATAAAGTGCATTCTCCGGCATTTCATTGAGATCAGAAGCGTTTACGACGTTGGGATGGGTAACCAACGTATCACAAGCTGTTGCAATCACCCTTGCGGCTGGCGTTGCATCGCCGGCATGGCCTCCAATCTCGGCACCAATACCCGTCGGCACCAAAAAGACAGCATTAAACGTATCCGTCCTTTCTACCTTGCGGGGCGAAAAGCTAAAAATGGAATTAAGCCCTCTTGTCTTTTCGACTTCCATGCCTTCGAGAGTGCCTAGTTCGCAATTATACTCAACACCAGTTACACCGGTAATCACGAAACGTACTGGAAGCACCGTATCACCGAGCGTTACGTCAATTGTCTTTTGAATATGAGAAATCAGGCTGTGATGACTTGGCGCGACAGGGATCCTTACTTGCCTCTCGATCAGTTTCACTTGCATCCCCTCAAATTCGTTCAATAAACCTGGCAGAGCAGTCGGTGGCACCAAACCAATCGACCGTAAACTGTTCCGCAATATTGGGGTCAAAGTCCTTGCAAGAAAAAATATTAATGTAAATAGCTCCCAACTGGTCAAGCGTATGGATTACGATAGAACTCGTCAAAATAAACTGGACGGCTGAAGTACCCTGAGTATGGGCAGACGTTTGTCTTTCTTCCACAGAAACATCCAAATCGTCCCAAAAGTATAACGCCTCACGTTTCATATCGATGAGTTTACAGAGGCTTGCTAAATACCTACTAATACTTTTGCGCGTAAATGTACCAGGGTCGCAACCATGCAAATCTAATATAAGTTCAGCCCCAAATTTTTCCATCACCTCTCCAACTCTTCTGTAGGGCCATCACGTTTAACCGATCCGCCAAAGGCTTTGGTGTAGTCTATGTTTCAACCACTTTAAGGTGATGTCAAACCCAAGTGGACAGACACAATCAACACCTATCTCTGCGACATATGTTGAGTTTAGGGTTATTCGCCAACTATAATATTTTAGCGAATTTTGACTCGAGAAACGCATCCGCTTTTCTTTGAGTCAATCCAGGATGAGGTGTCACCCAAATGTACACAAATACATAGATTAATGTCAGCGCTGTCGCTGTTACCAAATACGCTAGAAATGACTGTATAGCGTCAAGAGAAATGCCAATGATTTCCATATGATGAGACCCTGAGGTGATTACGATCAAGTGCAAGCAGCAATATCATGATTAGATGTCGATCAAAAGGAGAAAGCCCCATACTTCAACAATGATTATGCGTGTTTTCTCATTATTCGGTGAGCCTCCTAATTACCTGAAGGGATTACCGTTTTACCTGCCAAGTCCAGCCTATCAGGGCCTCAAGCCGTCTTTTGCGAACCGGATCCATGGTATTTCGAGCAATTCTTTGGCGTTCAACCCACCTCCAAAGATCAAACCCATCTGGTGTAATATGCTTATATGGAACAGAGGCGTCACCATCCGCAGCAACAAATTCCTCCAAATGCTCAAATCCATCTTCCCATACAAGATCACGAATATTCCAGATCCAACCTTTGAAGGCTTCCAAGCGCGCCTTCGGCTCGGCATCCATTGAATTCCGAAATGCCCTTTGACGTTCAGCCCACCTTCCAAGATCAAAGCCGTCAGCACACACATGAACCGCCGGTACCTTGGCATTGCCGGTGGTGCGAACAAATTCCTCCATATGTTTAAAGCCCTCTTCCCACATCGTATCCAATGTACATAACCTCCAAAAAAATCTAGCGGCTAACAACGTTAGTTCAATACAAATAAATCATAACTGACAAATTGTAACCAAATTTCTCCTTATGGGCTGAATTTGATGATTGCTGTCGGATTAGATTTTGATTTATCGCGCCTACTATGAATATAAGGGGTAATCAAACCAAAATTGCGGTTCCACCCTAATTAATGGAGCAAAATACATAAATTATGATGACTTTACATCATAGAAACCGTTGTATGGTTTCCTCTCCAATAATGCCTGGTAGCTCTTGATTATATTAAGTAATAATTATTAACACCGACAGCCTATGCGCAATTTCAAGGCCCAATTTATGAAAATGTTGGTCTTTGCCTAACTATCTGTTGACGCTTTTTTAAATTGTAATACTATATCTAGTTCCAACTAAGCTCTAATAACTTATTTTAGGGGGAGGACGAGAGGCGTCAACCGCACGCCAAATCATGTTGATATCTGCTTAAATCCAGCGCCTTCGGCCAAATTCAGCGAACCAATATTGGTTTACAACTCCGGGATCAAATAGCGAAGACAGACCAGAACCTCCAACAGCGTACATTTTAAATTTTTAACTTAAGGATCTTAAAACATTGAAAAATAAAATAAATTTTAACTTCGGCTTCAATTCTAACTTTTTTCAACCCAGTGGAAATGGAAACACCTGTGCAGAAAGTAAACTGCCTACAGTAGGAATGTTAAGTTAACTGAGGGAGCGACAATTGCTTGATTCCGCCATTCAAACTTTAAAAGGACCCACAGTCCAAGTCGACAAAAGCCGTGATGCAAAACTAACGGATTTTGGGAAAGCGACTTTGACAGACCGCTACCTCCTGCCGGGTGAAGACTATCAAGAACTATTTGCCAGGGTAGCCAGTACATACGGTGATAACACATCTCACGCCCAACGCATTTATGATTATCTGAGCAATCATTGGTTCATGGCATCAACACCGGTGTTATCTAATGGAGGGTCTACCCGGGGACTTCCAATTTCTTGTTTTCTCAATGAAAGTAAAGACAGTTTGAATGGTATCGTTGATCTTTGGACCGAGAATGTTTGGCTTGCGTCTTCTGGCGGCGGCGTCGGCAGCTACTGGGGCAATCTGCGTTCCATTGGTGAGAAGGTAGGTGTTTCCGGTAAAACGTCGGGCGTCATCCCTTTTATTCGAGTAATGGATGCATTGACCCTCGCCATCAGTCAAGGTTCTTTAAGGAGAGGCTCAGCGGCCGTCTATCTCCCTATGTCCCATCCAGAAATCGAAGAATTCATGGAAATACGTCGACCTACCGGCGGTGACCCCAACCGTAAAGCACCGAACCTTCACCATGGCGTATTAGTGCCGGATGCCTTCATGCGGGCTGTCGAAAACGACGAGGAGTGGGGCCTTATTAGCCCCAAGGACCAATCTCCCGTTCGAAAAGTTTCTGCCCGTTCGCTCTGGATCAGGCTATTAAACGCTCGTATTGAGACAGGAGAGCCATATATTATTTTCTCGGATCAGGTAAACCGGATGATACCTGAACACCACAAGCTAGCAGGCTTATCAGTCAAAACCTCCAACCTTTGCAGCGAAATTACTCTCCCTACTGGAATTGACCACTTGGGTGAAGAGCGAACCGCTGTCTGCTGTTTATCATCTTTAAATATAGAGACTTTTAATGAATGGAAAAATAATCCAAGTTTTATAGAAGATATTATGCGTTTTCTTGATAATGTATTACAGGATTTTATAGATAGCGCACCCGACTGCATGGAGAGGGCTAAATATGCTGCTATGCGAGAGAGATCGGTCGGCTTGGGCACCATGGGGCTACATTCCTTTCTACAGGCCAATTCTGTACCCTTTGAATCGGCGTTGGCTAAGGGATGGAATTTAAAAATTTTTCGACATATTAAGGCCGGTGTAGACGCGGCATCGGCGTTGCTAGCTGAAGAGAGAGGCGCCTGCCCAGATGCCAGTGATTACGGGATTAATGAACGCTTCTCGAACAAGACAGCTATTGCACCGACCGCAAGTATATCGATAATTTGCGGCGGGACATCCCCCGGCATTGAGCCAATAAATGGAAATAGCTATATCCACAAAACACTCTCAGGCTCCTTTAACGTCCGTAACCGTCACCTAAAAAAGCTACTCAAGAACAAAGGCAAAGATAACGAGGATATTTGGTCTTCCATCACCGTGAACCAGGGCTCAGTCCAGCACTTAGAGTTTTTAAGTGATGACGAAAAATCAATCTTTAAAACTGCCTTTGAATTGGACCAGCGTTGGGTAATTGATCTTGCCGCTGACCGAACGCCCTATATTGATCAATCCCAGTCAGTAAACGTTTTCCTGCCAGCTGATGTCCATAAAAGAGATCTTCATCAGATCCACTATATGGCATGGAAACGGGGTATGAAGAGCCTTTATTATTGCCGTTCCAAATCAATACAACGTGCGGAGGATGTCTCTACCGAGGAGCTGCTCGAAACAAATTCCAAGGCCAGTCCCAACGCGCTGCAAGAGCCAACCACGACCAAATTAAATATACCTTTAGCCGCGCGCACGCCATCTGAATCACTCGAGAGTACTGACTATGAAGAGTGTCTCGCGTGCCAGTAAAGTGGAAACAAAATAAATTGAAGGTCTAGCAACGTGTCACTACTTGACGCAAATCCAGTTTATAAACCCTTCACCTATCCTTGGTGTTATGATGCTTGGTTAACTCAGCAACGTGTACATTGGTTGCCGGAGGAAGTGCCTCTGGCCGACGATGTTAAAGACTGGCATCATAAACTGAGTAAAAGCGAGCGCCATTTGATGACACAAATTTTTCGCTTTTTTACTCAATCCGATATTGAAGTAAATAACTGCTACATGAAGCATTATTCCCAGGTCTTCCAGCCCACGGAAGTTCAGATGATGCTTGCAGCCTTCTCCAATATTGAGACCATCCATATTGCCGCCTATTCACATCTCCTTGATACAATTGGCATGCCGGAAGCAGAGTACTCTGCTTTCCTTCAATATAGGGAGATGAAGGCTAAGTACGACTACATGCAGCAATTTGGCGTCGATACCAAAAAAGACATCGCATTAACACTAGCAGTCTTTGGCGCGTTCACAGAAGGACTTCAACTTTTTGCTAGTTTTGCAATCCTATTAAATTTTCCTAGATTCAATAAGATGAAAGGCATGGGGCAAATCGTCACCTGGTCTGTAAGGGATGAAAGTCTACATTGCGCTTCACTCATTAAACTCTTTAAAACATTTGTATCGGAGAATACAGAAATCTGGACACAAGACCTTCAAAGTGAACTTTACAAGGCCTGCGAAACGATCGTCATCCACGAAGACGCCTTTGTAGACTTGGCATTTGAACTTGGTTCTGTTGAGGGACTAACACCTAATAACGTCAAAGATTATATAAGGTACATAGCTAACCGAAGACTGGCTCAATTGGGACTGCAGCCAATTTACCAAATAGAGAAACATCCGTTGCCGTGGCTTAACACGATGCTCAATGCGGTTGAGCACACAAACTTTTTTGAAAACCGCGCAACAGAATATTCCAAGGCTGCTACAAAGGGTTCTTGGGAAGAGGCTTTCGACTAATAAAACATTCTCGTATTTTAGGTTTTTATAACTCATCCACTATCAGATATATCTGTATCCGTCGTCCTTCTACTTTCCGGGTTCAACTCTAGACGGGGAAAATTTGAAGCTACACTATGCCAAATATGTCGCCTCTCCCTTCCCTGGAATTGTTCGTTATTATTACCGTGGTATTCCTTGTTTCGGGGTTCGTCAAAGGGGTTATAGGCCTTGGCCTACCTTCTGTGTCTTTAGCTCTCTTGGTAGCCACCCTGGGCCTCAAGCCTGCCATGGCAATTTTAGTGTTGCCAGCTCTATTAACTAATGTCTGGCAGGGGATATCCGGTGGGTTTTTAAAAGACATAATTAAGAGGATGTGGGTCTACATAATAGCCGCCTTTCTCTGTACTTGGATCGGTGCGGGTATCTTGGCGAGTTCCAATTCCCCAATCCTTTCTGCGCTTCTGGGGATATTGTTATCTGCCTATGCCGTGCTTAGCCTAACTACACCACAAATCAACCTGCCAACAAAATGGGAATCAGCGGCTGCGCCGGCAGTGGGGGCCCTCGCCGGTCTATTCACGGGCTTAACTGGATCCTTCGTTGTTCCTGGAGTAATGTATCTACAAGCTCTAGGCTTACCCCGTGAACAGTTCATACAAGCCATGGGCGTCACTTTTACAATGGCAACTGTATCCCTAGGCGTCGCCCTTGGTGGACACGGTTTAATACCGATAAACCAATTTTATCTTTCCGCCTTTGCCCTCGTGCCCGCTTTTTTGGGAATGTTAGTGGGGGTTTTAGTGCGTAAACATTTGAATGATGCCCGCTTCCGGCAAGTATTCTTTATCGCACTTCTCATTATGGGGCTTTATATTTTGGCACGCCCATTATTTACTGAATACATTTAAGATCCTTAATTATTTATGGTTTTTCAGTCACTCTCCGAGCTAATCAAATACCTGCCAAAAAAAAGCAGGCTTTTAGGCCTTGATGTCGGCAGGAAGACTATTGGTCTCGCGGTATCCGACAGTGATATGAAGATTGCCACGACCGTCGGAACAATCCGAAGGAGCAAGTTCACTAAGGATGTTAAAAATTTAGACGCTATCATTACTGAAAGGCAGGTAAACGGATTAGTGCTCGGATTACCCATCAGCATGGACGGTAACGAAGGCCCTGCATGCCAATCGGTACGTCAGTTTGCTGTCAATCTCGACAATATATTGGAAATTGGAATTACATTTTGGGATGAGCGCTTGTCAACTTCAGCCGTGGAACGACTGTTGATTAAAGAAGCAGATTTAAGCCGCAACCGTCGTTCCGAGATTATTGATAAGATGGCAGCCGCATATATTTTACAAGGTGCGCTAGATTCTTTATCCTCGTAACAGTCACCTACAACTAGTATCGCATATTTAAGCTCTGGACCAATTAGTCTAGGCAACATATATTTCGGTTTTATGGCAACAAATCCGGCCAATCCAAATTATCAACACCGTCACCTGCTAGGAATCGAAGGACTTTCTAGACAAGAAATCACAGCGCTTCTTGACAAGTCAGAGCAGTATGTCGAACAGAATCGACAAGCCGACAAAAAAGTTGATCTTTTACGAGGGCGCACCGTCGTCAATCTGTTTTTCGAAAACTCCACCCGTACTTTGACATCTTTCGAACTTGCAGGCATGCGTTTGAGCGCCGACGTTATCAATATGTCCGTTGCTAACAGCGCAATTAAAAAGGGCGAGACCTTAATTGACACAGCTATGACCCTTAACGCCATGCACCCTGATATACTAGTCGTCCGTCACGGCGAAAGTGGAGCCACTCAACTATTAGCAGAGAAAGTAAATTGTGCAGTAATAAATGCGGGTGATGGAAGCCATGAACATCCAACACAGGCTCTATTAGACGCTCTCACCATCCGCAGAAGGCGGGGGGATCTGGAAGGTCTTGTCGTCGCAATATGCGGCGACATTGTGCACTCCCGCGTTGCACGTTCCAACATCCACCTTCTAGTAACCATGGGGGCTCGAGTGCGCTTGGTAGCTCCCCTAACACTTTTACCCTCATCTGTCGCCCAGATGGGCGTCGAAGTGTTTCACGATATGAAAAAAGGCCTCGAGGATTGCGATATCGTGATGATGTTGCGTCTGCAAAACGAACGCATGGATGGTAATTTTATTCCCTCAATCCGGGAATATTTTTTGTTTTTTGGCCTTGATTATGACAAGCTCTCCGTAGCCAAGCCTGATGCCCTGATTATGCATCCGGGACCCGCTAACCGCGGAGTTGAAATAGATTCTGTTGTTGCCGATGATTTTAGCCGCAGTGTGATTCGTGAACAAGTGGAAATGGGTGTCGCTGTACGTATGGCTTGTCTGGATATTCTTGCCCAAAATATCCAGGAAGAGAGGCTTGGAAACCTTTGAGAAGTTTTAAATTAAAGGATCAAAGACCTTGAACAGAACCTGGACAGCTGCCATGCCGGATAATACTGTCGGCAAACGTGCTTATATCAATGCACGGCTTCTAGATCCTGCAACAGGTATGGACGAAGAAGGGGCCCTCTTGACCGATGGAGAAACCATTGCGGATGTGGGCCAACACCTTTTTACAAATGGCGCGCCAGAAGATATTCCGACGATAGACTGCAAAGGCAAGTGCCTCGCACCTGGCTTGGTCGATATCCGGGTTCAAATAAGAGAACCAGGTGAAGAGCATAAAGGTACAATTGAATCGGCAGGACGCTCCGCAACTGCTGGGGGCGTCACTACCATGGTTTGCCTGCCCAATACTGCTCCCATCATCGAAGATATGTCGGTAGTGGAGTTTGTAGCGCGCCGCGCTAGACTGATTGGATTAAGTAAAATTTATCCCTACGCTGCCGTTACCAAGGGGCTACAAGGGTTGGAACTTGCCGAACTGGGCATCTTGGCACAAGCAGGCGCCGTCGCATTTACCGACGGCGAACAAGTCATTGCCGATGCACAGGTCTTACGCCGTGCGCTTACATATGCACGAACTTTTGACTTGCTAATCATTCAACACGCTGAGGAACCAAGCTTAGCTAACGGGGTAATGAATGCAGGGGAGGTGGCCACCCGTCTTGGACTTTCAGGGATACCTCCAGTCGCTGAAACTATAATAGTAGAAAGGGACATCCGACTAGTGGAATTAACCGGAGGCAAACTGCATTTTGCCCATGTATCGACTTCTGAAGCAATCAATGCCATAAGAAAAGCCAAGGCGAAGGGCCTGCAGATAACATGTGATACAGCTCCCCCTTATTTTGCCCTGAATGAAACCTCTGTGGGCGAATACCGAACTTTTGCCAAGCTTTCTCCACCACTCAGAAGCGAAGAGGACAGAAAATCTGTGGTAGAGGGCATAATTGATGGAACTATCGATGTAATTGCCAGCGACCACGCTCCACAGGATGAAGACAGCAAACGTGTTCCTTTCTCCCAGGCAGCATATGGTGGGGTCGGCTTGGAAACATTACTCTCAGTGTCTCTCGAACTTTACCATAATGGGCATATGACCTTACTGGAGACGCTTTCCAAACTTACCTGCTCTCCGGCGAATTTACTTGGTTTGCCGGCAGGGAGGTTGCAGACTGGCGGGAAAGCCGACTTTACGGTTTTCGATCCGGACCGGGGTTGGCAGGTCAATGCCGATGACCTAGCCAGTAAAGCAAAAAACACACCCTTTGATGGCCGCCCTGTTCAGGGGATAGTACTGCGCACTGTCATAGACGGACGAACCGTCTACAGAGTAGATAGCTAGCCTCACCTGGTGGAGCCCCGATAGCATAAAATGGAATCAATCAGTCAAACCTATGTCTTAACAGCCATAATTGCCTATTTGGCCGGTTCGATACCCTTTGGCCTAATTTTGGTAAACATCACAGGGGCTGGAAATTTAAGAGAAATTGGCTCAGGAAACATTGGTGCGACAAATGTATTGCGTACCGGACATAAGAATATTGCCATTGCTACGCTTATCCTAGATTGTAGCAAAGGCGGGGTAACGGTTATTGTGGCCCAGAGCCATGGTCTTGATCTCGCAGTTATTTCTGGCGTCTGCTCCGTTGTCGGCCATATTTTCCCAATTTGGTTAAAATTTAGAGGTGGAAAAGGGGTAGCCACTGTTTTAGGCGTACTTCTTGCGATTGCTTGGCAGGTTGGTTTAACAGCCGTAGCAACCTGGCTAATAATTGCGGCTATATTCCGTTATTCATCTCTAGCTGCAATTCTTGCACTGACTTTATCAACAGTTTATGCCTGGTATTTGCCTGATACAAATGTATCTATTATGACAACTCTCATTGCTGGCCTCAGTATACTAAGGCATAAGGAAAATATGTGGCGCCTAATCAAAGGTAAAGAAAGTAAAATTAAGCTAGGGAAGAAATCAGAAAATGGAACCACAAGTAATGGCCAAGAAAAATGATTTATTTTTCCAAAATTTTTACACTGAACAGATAATTTGGGAGAAAACAATATCAAATCCGGCGTTCCTAATGGTTGACGAACCCCTTCGCTAGTGCCACATGTCCATTGTTACCATTCAGGTCCTTTAGTTTAAAATAGGAATAAGAAGCTTGGGCTAGCTTATTAAAACGGTGGCCAAAATACTTAACGTTACAAGATTCAAAATTTTAGAAGAATAAATTATGTCAAACTTGGTCATTGTAGAATCGCCTGCAAAGGCAAAAACAATCAACAAATATTTAGGTAATGATTATAAGGTATTAGCCACCGTTGGCCATATAAGGGATTTATCGAATAAAGACGGCTCCGTGCGTCCCGACGCCGACTTTGAAATGGATTGGGAAGTTCACCCGAACTCCCAAAAACAGATCAAGGAAATAGCTGCAGCCCTAAAAAATGCTAACAATTTGTATCTTGCAACTGACCCGGATAGGGAGGGAGAGGGCATATCCTGGCACCTGCAGGAAATTCTGAGAGAAAAAAACCTGCTAGCAGACGTAAATGTTAAGCGAATTGTTTTTAACGAAATTACCAAGAAAGCGGTTTTGGACGCGTTAGAACAACCTCGAGACGTTGATGTAAACCTCGTCGAAGCCTATCTCGCAAGACGCGCTTTAGACCATTTGGTCGGTTTTAAATTATCGCCCGTATTATGGCGTAAATTACCAGGCAACAAATCCGCAGGTAGAGTACAATCCGTTGCCTTGAGACTAATCTGTGAGCGCGAAATTGAGATTGAAAATTTTATCCCAACAGAATATTGGACGGTAGAAGCTGAATTTAGAAACTCAGCAAATGTTTGCGTTCTGGCAAAACTCACTCACCTAAATGGACAAAAGTTAGATAAGTTCTCTCTAAATGACAAAGCCGCTGCAAACCAGGCTGTCGAACAAATAGAAAAAAATAACTTTGCTGTTTCGATGGTCGAACGCAAACAAACCAAAAACCACCCGAGAGCCCCCTTTACTACTTCAACTCTACAACAGGCTGCTGCACATAAGCTCTATTTCACAGCAAAAAAAACAATGCAGGTTGCACAAAGTCTTTACCAGGGTGTCAATGTGAATGGCGAAACCCTTGGACTTATTACTTATATGAGGACGGACGGTGTCTCAATTGCTCAGGAGGCAATTGGGAGTTGCCGAAATCAAATAAAATCTCAATTTGGCGATAACTATCTCCCTAAATCCCCCCGTATATACAAGACGAAGGCGAAGAACGCCCAAGAGGCCCATGAAGCAATCAGGCCAACCAACTTTGGTATCCGACCACAAGAATTAGGATCATTAAACGACGACCAAAGAAAACTCTATGAGTTGATATGGAATAAAACTGTAGCGAGCCAAATGGAATCTGCCGTGATGGACCAGGTGGCAATTGACTTGCGCCCCATTGGAAAGCCAGAAACATTTAATGACGTCACTATGCGGGCAACGGGTTCCGTAATTGCCTTCGACGGTCATTTGCGCGTGTACAAAGACGCCCCAGACAAAACAAATGATAATCAGGCAGATCGTGTCCTTCCTAATATGAAAGAAGGTGAAGCCGTATCAAGAGCTTCCGTTTTCCCCGAACAGCATTTCACAAATCCGCCCGCACGCTTCTCTGAAGCGAGCCTGGTCAAGCAAATGGAAGAATTGGGAATAGGCCGGCCTTCGACATATTCTTCAATCATTTCTAAACTAAAGGAAAATTATGTAAGGCTTGAAAACCGAAGATTTTATCCAGAAGGACGCTCAAGATTGGTGACCGCATTTTTGGTTAAATTTTTTTCAAAATATGTCGAATATGACTTTACCGCTGAACTCGAAGAGAAGCTGGATGACATATCGGGGGGACATATCGAATGGAAATCTGTTTTACAGGACTTCTGGACTTCCTTTAGCGAAGCTATCAATGAAACGAGTGAACTTCGTAACAGAGAGGTTCTAGATGCCCTTAATGAATTACTAGGTCCACATTTTTTTCGAACGGATGAGGAAGGCGGAGACCCACGTAAGTGTCCAAACTGTAAAGATGGGAGGCTATCTTTTAAATCATCACATAAGCACGGAGGGTTCATAGGATGTACAAATTATCCTGAGTGCAATCATACACGCCCCCTTACCGTAGCAAATGGACTACAGCCCACTCCCGCCCTCACAGATAACGGACCCAAAGAATTAGGAATAGAACCCAAGACAGGGTTTTCCGTCAGTCTCCGGCGGGGGCCATATGGATTCTATATCCAGTTGGGTGAACCCGAAGGTAAAATCAAACCTAAACGCGCCTCTTTGACCAAGGACATGGATCCCAATGACGTTGATCTCAAGCTGGCACTAGATCTCTTGGCACTTCCCCGCGAGGTTGGTCTTCACCCCGAAACAGCTGATATGATTACAGCGGCAATTGGCAGGTTTGGGCCGTACGTTAAAATGGGTGGAACTTATGTCTCCCTAAAAGAAGACAATGTCCTTGAAATTGGTCTTAACCGCGCTGTTGCATTGCTGGCTGATGCCCCCCGCCGGCCTGCTCCCGTTGAGGTTGGTCCACACCCCAAAGACAAAAAACCAATCACTCTTCGCCAGGGGAGGTTTGGACTTTATGTGCAACATGGCAACGTAAGGGCGACTTTGCCCAAAGAAAATGATAAAGAAACAATAGATCTCGAACTTGCCATAGAATTGATCGAAGCTAAGACAGCAAAAAAGAAAACAACAACAACAAAAAAAGCCTCGTCAAAGAAGCGCGCTACTAAGAAGAAGGCCGTTACGGCCAAAACACAACACTGATTTGAATCGTTGGCCCGGTCGACTAAGCACCACCGAGGAACTTATTCCAAACAAGACCTCCTGCAGTTAATTGGGCGCTATCCTGATGGTATCGGAAAACGCGAAATCAACCTTGCATTCTCTAAGGGTACCAAAATCCGGAATCTTCTGAATATAGAATTGAACGAGCTTCTAAATGAAAGGCTGATTACTCTTTCCCAAGGGGGTCTCTACATCAAACCCAGAACCCTCCCACGGGTTACAGTGATCGAAGTCACGGGAAGTGACGAGAACGGAGATGTTCTTTCCAGACCTCTCAACTGGCAAGAATACCAGGAATTACCCATGATTTATGTGAACTCTTCAAACCGTATCCATTCCGCACTTGGACCAGGAGATCGTCTGCTGGCGCGGCTCACCCGGCACGATGATGGGACATATAACGCTGTTGTCATCAGGCCATTAGAAAATAAACCTAAGACTATTCTCGGTATATTTGGCGAAAACGGGTGTATACAGCCAGTAATACGTGGCAAAAGACATGAATATAGGGTTGGTCCAAATGATACCCAAAATGCCGAGGTCGGAGAACTTGTAGTTGGAGAGGTAGTATCCTCTCGAAAACTTGGGCGGCAAAAAGCAGTAATCATAGAACGTTTGGGCAAGGAGGGTGGCGCCCACACCTTTAGCCACATTGCTATACATCTGCATGATATTCCTTTTAGGTTTCCGGAGGAGACCTTGAAACAGGCGGCTGCATGCGTCCAAGCTACACAAGAGAACCGGACCGACTTAAGGACATTACCCTTGGTGACAATTGACGGTGAAACCGCTCGCGACTTTGATGACGCCGTTTTTGCAGAACCGTGGCAGGAAATGAAAAATGGGTGGCATATCGTCGTCGCGATAGCTGATGTTGCGTGGTATGTCCGTCCAGAAACATCCTTAGATATAGAAGCGCGAAAACGCGGAAATTCCGTCTATTTCCCAGATAAAGTGGTGCCGATGTTACCCGAATCGCTCTCCAACGGCTGGTGCTCCCTAAAACCGGACGAAGACCGCCCCTGCCTTGCCGCACATATCTGGATTGACGGCAAAGGCAATATTATCCGTCACCAATTTGAACGGGCAGTAATAAGGTCTCAAGCACGTCTCACCTACACACAGGTTCAATCAGCCCGCGATGGCTCTCCAGACACCCAAACTGAAGTGTTAATGGATTTGGTGATTAACCCTCTTTTCAACGCATACGATTGTTTGTCGGCAGCGCGAAGCCGACGGGAACCCCTAGAATTAAATGTCCCTGAAGCTGACATCAAATTAGATATTAGAGGAAATGTTGAAGACATAACAGCACGGCCTATCCTGGACAGTCATAAATTAATTGAAGAATTCATGATTGCCGCCAATGTTTCTGCGGCCAAGGCTTTGGAAGAAAAACGTTGTTCTTTATTGTATCGTGTCCATGACGATCCACCAAAAGATAAGCTGCTAGCCTTCCAAAACTTTTCTGGAAGCCTAGGACTAAAAATTTCAAAATCTCAAATACTAAAACCATCCCACTTCAACAGGTTTATTGAACATGCTGCCAAAATGGGTATTGGCTCCGCAATAGGTAGTGCCGTTCTGCGCGCCCAATCAAAAGCTCATTATACCAATGAAAACCATGGCCATTTTGGGCTTGCCCTACGTCACTATTGTCATTTTACCTCACCCATCCGACGCTATGCTGATCTCCTCATTCATAGAACTCTGATTTCCACTCTAAACCTAGGTGACGGCGGTTGCCTGACTGATCAAATAGAACTACGCCAAATCGGTGACCATTTGTCGATTACGGAACTGCGCGCAGTTCACGCTGAAAGAGATACTATAGATCGATTTTCAGCCGCTTTTTTTATTAGAAAAATTGGGAAACAGATGACCGGTGTTATCTCTGGAGTTGCAAAATTTGGTTTGTTTGTATCTTTGGATGGTTTTGCGTCTGAGGGCCTCGTACCTATCCGCTCCCTCCACAATGAATATTTCCATTTTAATGAAAGCCAACAATCACTAAAAGGCCAAAAGACGGGGAATGTACTTCAAGTCGGTGATAGCGTTAACGTATTGATTGAGGGGGCCAACCCAATTAACAGGTCTATCACCCTGAAGTTAGTTGACTACCCAAATAATAAATCAGCCGATCACCACAAAATGCATAAATTTAAGAAAAGAAAGCGCTGAGATTTGTACTTAAATTTAAATTAATCAATATTTAGAGCTATTGTTATTTTTTTGATAGAAACATTATCTGGACTCTTTATTAGGTCAATGAAACTTAACTGCTATAAGAAAGCTGGATGGTTCACTGTAATCTTGGTGATCATGTCAACTGGATGTACCTCACCACCTCCGGTTGTTGATCATGAAGATTTTTATACTTTAGCCCATAAAACGTTCAGTAAAGGATTACAGGAAATATCTGAACGCTACATTCAGCCCATCCCTGTTTCAGATATTGCAATTGAAGGTCTACGAGGACTAGAAAGCATTGATAATCGTTTCAAGGTGGAGGTTACACCCTCAAGTATTACTGTCAAAGTGTCCCAAAAACGTCACCAGACGCACCCTAGGCCCCTTAACGGGAATTCGAATGCATGGGCAAAAATAATGGTTGCCGCATTACAATATTCCCGTTCCCATTCATCTGCCATTGGAAACGCCAGCCAAGAGGTGGTTATTACAGCTGTATTAGATGGCGCGGTTTCTCTCTTAGATGCATTTTCACGCTATTCTGGAGCAAAACAAGCAAGCGAAAACCGACAAAAGAGATCAGGTTTTGGAGGCATAGGGGTCGTCCTAAAACCAGTCGACCATGGCGCATTGGTCGTAACAGTTTTAGAATCTACACCCGCCTTTCTGGCAGGCATTAAAGCCAATGATATTATCACCCATATTGGCGATATTCCAGTTAAAGGCTGGCGCAACAAAGGCTTAGTTAGGGCTGTCCATGGCGAGATTGGTTCCTATATTAAAATCAAAATCAGGCGTAAAATTGTTGGAATGATAGACTATTCTCTGAAGCGCGAACGAATTTTGTTCCCCACTGTAAATTTGATTAAAGAGAATGAGGCCCTCCATGTCGTAATTAGCAACTTCAATAATGGCACTGCCCAACAAATAGCTTCAAAAGTAACGAAAGCCCTTAAATGGGCAAAAAAACCCGTCGCGGGAATGATCCTAGATTTAAGAGGAAATCCAGGTGGCGTGCTCAATCAAGCAATAAAAGTAGCTGATCTTTTTCTTGTGGAGGGGAAAATACTCACTACCCGAGGCAGACATCCTTCAAGCCAACATGAATATCTGGCAAGAGAAAATGATATTTTAACCGGCCTCCCTATAATAGTTTTGATAAATGGAAATTCGGCCTCGGCATCGGAAATTGTTGCCGCCGCTCTTCAAGACCAAAAAAGGGCTATCATTGTTGGCACACCGTCATTCGGCAAGGGATCGGTTCAGTCAGTCAGCCGACTACCCAATGACGGTGAGTTAACACTAACTTGGTCACATTTTGTCACGCCCTCCGGGTATGTCCTGCATAACCTGGGCGTGCCCCCTAACATTTGCTCTATAAGTGAGCATGATAACGCTGAAAGCATAGTTGCCGAAGTTTTAAAAAACGCTTCAGATTTAAGTCGATTAATGGCGGCATGGCGAAAAGTCAGCGTGGATAATAAGCATGCACGAATGACTTTAAAACAAAACTGCCCAGTTAACACTAAGCTGAGAAGAATTGATATTTTGATCGCTGAAAAATTAATTTCAGACACCACCCTTTATAGCCGGATACTCGGTATATCCAATTCAATAGCCTCCGTTCAAAATTAATGACACAAAATTCATTTTCAGAGAGCGCGGGGGCTCCGTGACTTGACAGAGATGACTAGATGCGTATCGTGCCCAACCCTGGCGAATACCTTAATCACGGATTAATTGGAGCCTAGTAATGGCTAAAGCTAGTACAATTTCAATTAAAATGGAGAGTACCGCAGACACTGGTTACTACTACGTGACCAAGAAAAATCCGCGAACTCAAACTGAAAAACTTGAATTGCGAAAATACGATCCG
>PTLH01000028.1 GCA_002938035.1 Alphaproteobacteria bacterium MarineAlpha3_Bin6 | reverse complement strand
GCGAGTTCGTTTCCCTAAACCGACACGCTGTAACATTTCTTGCGCCGGTTCGATAAGTTTGGGGTCGTTGGAAGCATTTTTCCAAAAATGAAAACTGTGTCCCTGGTGTGCCTGAATTGATAGCGCAACATTGGATAATGCATCAAATTTCCTGAATATACTGGTAATCTGAAACGAGCGAGCCAGTCCTAAATGTGACCTGGTCGCTGCTGTTTCACGAGTAATATCTTTGCCAAGAAACTTAATTCGCCCGCCATCTGGTTTTAGCATACCGGAAAGCAAGGCAACCAAGGTTGTTTTCCCCGCACCATTTGGACCAATGATTGCGTGTATCTCACCCGGCTCAATCTCAAAATCGAGTTGATTAGTAGCAATCACGCCCCCAAAAGACTTGGTTAGTCCTTCTACCGTTAATGTCGGTTCAGGCATCGTTCTGATCTCTATCTGGAAGAAAACCCCAAAGACCTTTTTTTGCAAACAAAACAAGGAGGACGAGCAATGGACCAAATATAACCATCCAGTGTTCGGTCCAGCCTGAGATTATTTCTTCAAATAATAGATATGCTGCGGCACCAAATAGGGGACCAAAGAGGGTTCCCATTCCTCCAACCAGAACCATTATCATGATTTCTCCGGAACGGAACCAATGCATATATTCCGGAGTTACGAATTCGTTCAAGTTGGCGTACAGGAAGCCAGATAAACCACACATACTGCCTGCTATCGTAAAGGCTAATAGTTTGTAGCGGAAAGTTGAAAAACCGATAGCATGCATCCGCATCTCGTTTTCTTGCGCCCCGCGAATCACCACGCCAAAACGAGAGTTAATCAGTCGCCAGGAAAAGAGAGTTATGATCACTAAGAAGGCGAAGATAAGATAATAAAGATTGGTCTCGTCTCCCAGGTCAAAGGCTTCGAAAAAAATGGAGCGGTCAATAGGAAGTCCGTCGTCACCACCATATGTTTCCAGGCTTATTCCGAGAAAATACAACAGCTGCGTCATCGCAAGGGTGATCATTATAAAATATATCCCACTGGTCCTGAGACAAATGATACCAATGATAAATGCGACGATGGCCGAGCCAAAGATAGCAACAGGAAGTTGCAACCATGCGTTATTAATGCCGTAAAAAGACAAAATGCCGACCGCATAAGCACCAATTCCCAAATAGGCGGCATGACCTAAACTGATCATTCCACCAAAGCCAAGAATTAGGTCTAAACTAAGGGCGGCAATGGCAAAGATCATGATGCGCCCGATAACGGTCAAGTAAAATGGCTCATCTAAGACGAGAGCAATTGGTGGCGTAACTAAAAGAAGGCCGCTGACGGTGACTAAGAGCCATACCTTTATTCTATTGAGTTTCATGGCTCACCTTCCTCCAGCGGGAAATAATCCCTCGGGTCGGAAAAATAAAACCAATATCATCAGTAAATAGATTAGCATGGAGGCTAAGGCAGGCCCTGCTGTTTCGGCGATGTCAGATGGCACTACTCTCAACAATAGGTCTGGCAAGTAGGACCGTCCGACCACATCAAATACACCGACCAGGATAGAAGCGACCAATGCACCCCGGATCGATCCTATGCCCCCAATAACAATGACGACAAACGCCAGGATAAGCATTTCTTCGCCCATGCCTGATTCTACCGAGAGGATTGGTCCCGCCATTAGACCTGCCAGGCCGGCGAGGAAAGCTCCCATACCAAAAATGATTGTATACAAGAGGCGGATGTTAACGCCCAATGCCCGGATCATTGGACCGTTGCTCGCGCCTGCTCGAATAAGCATCCCCGTCTTCGTTCTCGAAATTAATATGTACAAAACTGCAGCCACGAGTAGGCCGACACCAATTATTACTAATCTGTATGTTGGATATGGGATATCGAAAATTTGGGTGGGATCGCTCAAAGATTCTGGGATTGGCATATACTGGGCCTCGGCACCCCAGATCAGTTTTACTCCTTCATTAAAGAAAAGTATAAGGCCAAAGGTAACTAGAACTTGATCCATATGGTCGCGAGAATAAAGTCGCCGCAAGGTAACAACTTCAACTATGATTCCGATCAATAAGGATGATGGAACCATTAAAAAAAAGGCGATCCATAGGCTACCAGTCCAAGCGTAAAACGTCGCTGCAAAATAGGCTCCCAACATATATAGAGAGCCATGAGCCAGGTTAACTACGTTCATAATACCGAGCACCAGGGTTAGTCCGGCGGAGACTAAAAACAGGAATACACCGAATTGCATCCCGTTTAGGAGTTGCTCAAGAAAAAGGGTCATCGGTGATATCTATTTCAAATAGACAAAAAAACCTAAAACAGAATAAAAGGTTGGGGGAGAAAACTCTCCCCCAGCTAGCAAAAAGATTGGATGATTAAAGAGGAATTGGTTTAATACCTCTCTAATTCTACCACTGCATTTTGCACAGTTTGTGATAGGCGTCCTTATGACCGCGAAACACTGTGCCCCGTGTCACGATTTTTGGGTTGCCATCAGCATCTGCAACTACTTCCCGCTTATAGTAGTTTTGAATAGGACTATGATTATTGTTGTAAATGAATCCACCGCGTGGAGAGTCAATGCTGGCCGTTCGCATGGCGGCTCGGATTGAATCATGATCTTTAAGATTACCACTTGCACCACGGATACCGAGGTTAATTAACAGGGCAGCATCATACCCTTGCACAGCGAACATAGAGGCAGGGCGTTTATATTTATTAGCATAATCCCGTTTGAAGCGAACATTCGCCGGGCTATTAGAATCGGCATCCCAGAAGCTCGTGTGGATGTTGCCGATAGCAGCTTTGCCGTAAGCTTTAAGCATCATCCAGTCGACGGCAAATACGGTGTATAGCTTCATTGTTTTGTTCAACCCTGAAGCGTTGAACTGTTTAAGCAACGAAAGCCCCATTCCACCCGGTGCAAAGGCAAAAATGGCACCGGGTTTGGCTGCCCTTATTTTTGTTAGTTCTGCTGCCCAATCCGAATTGCCCAGTTTATAAAGGGTGCGGCCGGCAATCTTACCCTTATAATGGCGCAGAAATCCTGTCAGCATATCCTTTCCTGCTTGGTAGTTAGCCGACAACAAGTACACGTTATCTAGTTCTGCTTGGAATAACTTGCCCATTGCTTCCGGTGTCGCGTCGTTGTTCCAGGAGGATCGGAAGAAATAGGGGTTGCAATGTTTGCCATCCATTCCCGACCATCCAGCGTTGGTGCTAATGAGAAATGTCTTGTTCTTAAGCGCCTGCTTGTAGACAGCCGCGAGAACGTTGGACCAGGTAATACCGGCAACGAAATGAACTTTATCCTTTTTCAAAAACTTGCTCATAACCTGACGGCCGACATCGGGTTTGTGCTGAGTATCACCGATTATAATTTTTGTGGGCAGCCCTCCCAGTTTGCCACCAAGTTGATCCAGTGCCAGCAAAAAGCCATCTCGCTGGTCGCGACCATAGATTCCGCGTCCGCCGGGAAAACCAGCCATGAAGCCGACCCTAACTTCGTTGTCTTGCGCGACTGAAGGCTGAGGCACTGTCGCCAAGGACGTAGCGGCTAAGAGTGAGGCTGCCATAATTAATTTCATTTTCATCTGTTTTATCTCCCTTTTTTAGTCAAGTTAATGTGTTTTCTTAGTTGAGGAAAAACTCCTAGATGTGCGTTATTATAAGATTTTAGATTGTTGGCGTATCATATTACAATTTTTTTCTAATATAAATAGAGGTGCAATTTGGGGGAAGACTGCTCCCAAGTAAAACCTATTTTTTTCTGGACCGATTAAGTCCTCTATGTTCGTCAGAAAGAAAACTATAGATGGTCTATTAAGAACGTAATTGAAATCTTTGTATTTTTCCGGTAGCTGTTTTTGGTAAATCATCTACAAAGTTGAACCAACGTGGATACTTGTAGCGGGCGAGGCCGTTCTTGCAAAATTCAAGTAATTCATTGGATAGTTCTTCGGATGCATCTGTGATGTTGTTAAGCACAACAAATGCTTCGGGTTTAATCAGTTTATCGTCATCTGCGCGTCCGACCACTGCGGCCTCCAGCACCTGAGGATGCTCCACTAATTTGGCTTCGATTTCAACCGGTGAACACCAAATACCACCCACCTTTAGCATGTCGTCACTCCGTCCACAGCAGAAAAAGAACCCATCTTCGTCTCGGTAATAGGTGTCTCCCGTGAACATCCATCCGTTCCTCAAACTTTCTGCAGTTTTTTCAGGATTTTGCCAATAAAGTTTCAAGAGTGACTCCCCCTTGATCATCAGGCTACCGGCTTCTCCATCAGATACTTCATTACCGTCCTCGTTAACGATGCGGGCTTGATAACCGGGCACGGGCTTACCGCTAGCACCAGGTCGAATATCCGTTTCCCTGTTGGAAAGAAATATATGAAGAATTTCTGTCGTGCCAATACCGTCTAATAGAGGGAGTTTCGTTTTTGAATTCCACCTTCTGAGAAGATCAGGAGGTAAGGCCTCTCCAGCTGAAATACAAACACGGATTGATGAAAGATCTGCGTCGTTTACCTCTAAAGCCCTCAGTTGAGCGGCATAGAGCGTCGGGACAGCATAGTAAATTGAAGGCCTATATTCCTCAATGATTTCGTGCATATCCGCAGGTGTAGGCGGCCCCGCGAATAAAACTGCTTCTCCACCGACCCAGAGAGGAAACGTCATTGCATTGCCGAGGCCATAAGCAAAAAAAAGCTTTGCTGCAGAAAAATTAATATCTTCGCTGGTCATGTTTAGAGTTTCGACAGCGTAACGCTGGCTGGTCACGACCATGTCCTTCTGAGCATGAACAACGCCCTTTGGATTGCCGGTAGAACCTGACGAATAGAGCCAAAAGCAGTCGTCATCTGGTTTTGCAGGTGCAGGGTTTAAGGCGGATGAGGATCCTGCCATATGCTTTGCCAAGGTTTCTCCACTTCCCTCAGATGGGAGAACAACTTTCGGTTTGTGTGATGCTGCTTTAAGTGCCGTTTCAACCTCGTCAGAAAATTCAGGTGAGTATACAACAGCGGAGGCTTCTGAATTAACCACCATGTAGGTATAATCTTTTGCGCGTAGTAGAGTATTCAGTGGTACAGGAATTATCCCGGCTTTAATGGCACCCCAGAATACATAATAGAATTCTGGGGCGTCTTTAACTACCATCAGTGCTCTGTCACCCGGAGATACGCCAAGTTCCAAAAGGGCATTACCAGCTCGGTTCACATGCTCGGCAAGTGTCGCATAAGTGACCACGCTGCCACGATGGACGTTAATAACTACTTTTTCCCCGCGGCCTTCCTTCAGGTGTCTATCAATGAAGGGAACGGCTACATTAAAATTCTGCGAAAACTCTAACTTGGCTGGGAAAATTGAGTTATCTATCGTGACGATATTATCTTTCATCAATCTCCCCCCAAGAGGTTATGAGCCTTAATCATAAGAAAAATCAAGGCTCAAGCCAAAGAGTATTTTAGTCTCTATGCACTAATGAAGCCGTACATACTCATAGCCAATGTCCTTACCGTGGATACCGCGGCTAGGTGCTGTAAGCCATCCAGCCATCTCACCTGGATTAGTCACTGGCACCATAAGTGACATGACGAACTCGCGATCGGCGGCACTTGGCATCCAGGTATTTCTTTGGTTTTCGAATTTCTCCTTGCTGATTGGCCTTCCCTCCGGTGTAAAATACATGTTTCTAAACGTACCAATGTTACGGTTGAAAGCGGTATGCGGTAAAGTCAGTGAATATTCTATACCCGCTTCGGAGATGATCTTATTCCATCGGTCAACACCCCGCTGGCAGTCGTCACGGTAATCGTTGCGTAACCTCTCATTAATTGAAGTCAACGCAGAGACTTCGTTCATCATCACTTTACCATTTTTAAATTCCGGTATTAAGAAACTGTCATTTTCAAGAAGATGATCATCGTCAATCTTATTCTCCATATAACGACCCTTTAGACCCATAGTATAAAAGTTGGCTGCATTCGTTGACTTTTCTTGGCCAAATAGATCCAAACAGATAGAGAAATGGAAATTCATCCACTTTTGGATCATAGGCAACGGAATGCCGCCATATTTCTGAATTTCGAGTGTATCGTTATCGGCAGACAACTGAGCACTTCTCAGGACAACTCGGCCAAGGCCATTCTCGCCAACAAACATGTGATGAGCTTCTTCAGTCAACATGAAACGACATGAACGGGATAACGGATCGAAACCAGACTCTGCTAAAGAACTTAGTTGGAATTTCCCGTCTCTGTCTTGGAAAAAGGTAAACATAAAGAATGAGAGCCAATCTTTAGTTGGTACATTGAAGGCTTCTAGAATACGAGGCTTATCCTCATCGCCTGCATGGCGCATTAACATTTCTTCAGCTTCTTCTCTGCCATCTCGCCCAAAGTAAGCGTGTAGAAGATATACCATAGCCCACAAATGGCGTCCTTCCTCAACGTTGATTTGGAAGAGGCTGCGTAGGTCGTAGAGAGATGGACAGGTAAGCCCAAGTAGCCGCTGTTGTTCCACTGAGGCGGGTTCCGTATCCCCTTGTGTAACAATGAGGCGACGAAGTTCAGAACGGTATTCACCAGGAACTTCCTGCCAGGCGTTCTCACCTTTGTGTTGACCAAAACCTATTTTTCGTTCCTCTTCCTCCGCGGCTAAAAATATTCCCCAACGGTATTCTGGCATTTTCACCATATCAAAATGTGCCCAACCTTTGGGGCTGACATCAATAGCTGTACGCAAGAATATTTCATGGTTCGCGCTTGCCTCAGGGCCTAACTCATCCCACCACTTAAGGAATGCCGGTTGCCACTTTTCAAGTGCGCGCTGGAGACGTCTGTCTCCAGAAAGATTAACGTTGTTGGGGATTGTTTCCTTGTAATCGATTGTACTCATTAATCTACACTCTCTTTCTATCGTAATTTGCTTGTTTTCCGGTTCCATATAGATTTAAAGCGCCTTCTTCCCCAACGGCATTTGGTCGCTGGAATATCCAGTTTTGCCATGCGCTCAATCTGCCAAAAATTTTCGTTTCTAAGGTCTCGGGCCCTGGAAACCTGAGGCTGGCTTCCATCCCGGTTAGTGCGTCAGTTGAGTAACTTGCACGTTCCTCGATAGCTATGCGCACTTCATCTTCCCAATCTAAATTATCTGGAATAAAAGTGAC
Organism: Alphaproteobacteria bacterium MarineAlpha3_Bin6; assembly: GCA_002938035.1. Classification (GTDB taxonomy): domain Bacteria; phylum Pseudomonadota; class Alphaproteobacteria; order Rhodospirillales; family UBA2165. Next base: position 12,618 of record PTLH01000028.1, on the reverse strand, counting down.
TATACCTAGTTCGTCAGCGCGGTCAGCTGCTAGATCATTTCCTTCCTCGCCCCGGATTTGTTCTATATTGGAGGAGTCAGAGAGGTTTCTGGTTTCTAGTCGACTAAGACCATTACACATTGGTAAGGCACCAAAATTCATGCCTGTTGGTCTAACAGTTGCCGCTGGAAGGTTTGAATCCTCAAACACACCATCGAGCATGTAACTGCGATCCGATGCTAAAACCAGTTCAAGAAGGGTGCCGGTGAAACAGCTACCAGGCTCGATTAGTGTTATGATGCTGCGTGAAGAGACGTCCAAACGTTTCAAGGTTCTTTTCAAAAACAATGTGATTTCTCGTGCGAGCCAATTATCCTTATTGTCTAATAGTGCCTTGTCTCCAGCCTCGATGAAGTCTGGATTACCTGATGATTTAAATACCCATATACTAATCTCCGGTTCGTTGGCCCGCATGTGAAGAATAAAATCATCAAAATCACGGGCAAATGCTAGGTGCCAAAATCCAGAGCCAGATGCGTAAATGCCCTCGTTGTCCTGCGGGGGTTCATTACTCGGGGCGTGAACTGTGACCTCGGCTTTAAAAAGATTCCTATCAAGTTCAGCTGAAAGCGTATTATAGATAATGTTGCTGTCGGTAATCTCTCGAGAAATCGGTTTTAATACAATACCAGCAGCATCGGTTGGTCTGGAGGATTGGGCTGCAAACTCTTCAGCGCGTTCCATCGCTATATCCATCAATTTGGAACGGGGTACAAGTTCGTCCACTAAATTCCAATCAAGGGCACGCTTACCTTTGATGCCTTCTGCCAATGTACAGAAATAGTCAGCCCGGTCGCGTCGAACATGCCGTTTGTCAACCACCCGGGTTAATCCACCAGTACCGGGAAGGACTGCTAAAAGTGGGACTTCTGGAAGTGACACGGCAGAGGCCCCGTCATCAATTAGCATCAAATATTCTGCAGCAAGAGCGAGTTCATAGCCGCCACCCGCTGCTGTGCCATTAACCAAACAGATATACCGTTGGTCAGAATTCTGGGATGCGTCTTCTATTCCATTACGTGTTTCATTGGTAAATTTACAGAAATTGACTTTGTGTTCATGTGAAGATGAACCCAGCATCGCAATATTAGCTCCCGCGGAGAAAACCCTATCTTTAGCGGAGGTAAGAATAACACAACGTATTTCAGGATGTTCAAATCTAAGACGCTGTATGGCGTCATATAGCTCAATATCGACACCTAAATCATAAGAATTGAGTTTTAGATCGTAACCCGGTGTCATTCCTCCATCCTCTGCTACGTCCATCGACAGTACGGCCACCGGCCCACGGAAGTCGATTTTCCAGTGTTGATATTGATCGGGGTGAGTGGAAAAATTTATCATTCAAGGCCCTCTGTGTTTAAAAACATCTCAGCAACATCCCTGGTTGAATTAAATTTGGGTCCGTGACTGTCGATGTAAACAAATAATCCTCAATAAGTTGCCAACAACTTTCTTTATGCAACAAGAAATCAATTATTCTGTAAATCGGTACTTAAATACCTATTTACATAGGAAACGTAATATATCATCCTGTCAAGTGTTTGATTTCAAAATTAACCCCGTTTTCTAAGGAGTTGATTATGAAAGGTAAAAACTTCTCAAATTTGGGGCAACCTATGATAGAGACTAGATTTGCTATTCCGGGTGATTTACCAAACGTGATTGATTTGGATTCACAGATTACTACAATTAAAAAGATAGATTATTGGCAAGATACCTTTGGGCGATTTGTTGGAAAGAAGGGACGCTATTTTCTGGTTGCTGAAAACAGAAATGGTGGTGAAACCCAAATACCATTGGTTGGTTTTATAGTGGGTGAAATTAGAGCTTGGGAATTTGGCTCGCAACCCTGTGGTTGGGTTCTAACAATCTTGGTGAAGCCAGAATATCAGGGCAGAGGTATTGGCGAACAATTATTTGAAGCCATTTGCAAAAGTATGAAAGATGATGGTGTGCAGACAGTGAGGACCATGGTTGCTAGGGAAGACAATTTAAATATGTCGTTTTTTCGGTCCCAAGGCATGATGGCGGGTCCATTTATCGAACTCGAGATGTCGGTAGATTAAAGGTATACGATTATCTGGGTCATTTGAGATCGTTAATAAATTAATTTTACTAGCAACCACTTTACCCACGAATGCATAACTACTGAAACCCACACGAATAATGGAAAGCAAATTTAAAAAGTCCCTGAGATAGTCTAATGCTTCAATTAGCACTGAAGTGACGGATAGGTAATATTGGTATAATGAGACTCCAAAAATCCACGCAGTTTGGTCTTTATGCAGTATTGGAATTGGCGCGTAATCCAGAACGGCAGTTATCAGTTCTAGATATAGCTAATTTGTATGGTATTTCATCCCATCATCTGGCGAAAGTGCTGAGGGATCTCGGTCGTGCAGGCTTGGTTGATGCAGTCAGAGGTGCTGGTGGAGGATATACTTTCTCTGGTAATGCTAGGCGCACTACCCTAATGGATATTATTAATATTTTTGAAGATATCGGTAGTGACGAAACAGTCGGCCGTGTGCAGGGAGGATATGAGGGAGTTCAACCGGCTCTGCAACTTGTGCTTGGTGAGATTGATGACATAGCGAAAGCAACGTTTGGATCAATAACCATCGAAACATTATTAAAAACAATGGGTTGGAGAAAAAAATAACTGAATAGATGAATAGATACGAGTGGGGTCTTCATAGAAAATTTTGATTATGAATGGAAAAGTATAAATGGTAGGTTGGTAAAGTAACCTAACCAAACGACTTAACAAATCCCCCCTATTCCTAATTTCATATAGCAATGTTAAACTTAACATTTACCCTCACTAGAATGGACATCTATCACTTAGACTATATGAAAGTTTCTTTCTGAATGGCGGCCCTTTGCTCCGATATTTAGCGCTTCCTTAACAAGGGAAAGACTATAATAATTGTGTAATGAAATCCAAAATTATTAATGTCGGCGGGGGGGACGTCGCTGAAATTAAAATTGGCGGCTGCGAGCCGTTGGTTTTTTTGGGTGGTCCCTGTGCTATTGAATCACGGGCACATGCTTTAGAAATGTGCCAGCGCATTGGTGAAATCTGTGACCGTCTTAACATACCTTGGGTTTATAAATCTTGTTACGATAAGGACTCGCGTTCGGCAGTTACTTCTTTCCATGGTGTCGGCATTGAAGAGGGCCTAGATATTTTGGCTGAAATTCGACAATCCCAAAAAGTACCAGTTGTTTGCGATTTCTCTGATGCGAACCTCGCAAACCAGACGGCCCAAGTTGTGGATTTCTTACAAATTCCCGCCTACCTTTGCCGCCAAACTCACATTCTTACGGCGGCAGGTAAAACTGGCCAACCCATTCATCTTAAGAAAGGCCAGTTCATGAGCCCCTGGAATATGAAAAACTCAGTGCGTAAAATTGAATCCACTGGAAATGAACAAATATTGTTGACCGATAGGGGTACGTTTTTTGGTTACAACATGTTAATCAACGATTACAGAAACTTTCCTATAATGATGGAGACTGGTTATCCCGTTTGTTTTGACGCCACTCATTCGGTTCAATTACCGACTTCCATGGGAAATGTTTCCGGTGGTCAGAGAGAGTTTATTCCCTATTTAGTCCGTGCTGCAGTGGGATGCGGTATAAACGCCTTGTTTATGGAAGTTCATGACAACCCTGACGAGGCGCTATCAGATGCCAATACACAGCTTAATATTAGATATTTAGAAAATATTTTGTCACAGGCAAAGGCGACCCATGAGACACGGCTTGAACTGGCGGAGCGGTGGGGAGATGACAATGTCCACGTTAACGACTAATCGAACAATTAGAGATATTCTCCTTTCGCCGACGGATATCCCTGCGATGTCTGCTCGGACATTGGTGAAAGAAGCTCTTGAGTTGATGTCGGCTAAGCGATTAGGGCTTGCTTGTGTCATTGATGACGACGGCAAACTGATTGGGCTTTTCACTGATGGGGATTTGCGTCGCCTTCTGCTCAAAAGTCAAAAGCCTATTTCTGCACTATTTGCCGATGACATCATTACTCATGCTCGTACGGAATTTACTTCAGTGGACCGAAACATGGATATTGAAGAAGCGCTTAAACTCTTGCAAGATCGAGAAATTTTTGATCTGCCGGTTTTAGATGAGAACGGTCGCCTAGAGGGCGTTATACACTTGCATCCAGCTTTAAAAGAGCTGCTTGTAAAATGAGTAACAGTTGGTGAGCGTTCTAGCGGTAATTCCGGCAAGATGGAAATCGGCGCGATTTCCAGGCAAACCACTGGTCAAACTGGCAGGGCGTGAAATGATTGCACGGGTATGGGATAGGGTATGTGAAACCCCATCTGTTAACGACGTTGTGGTAGCCACAGACGACGAAAAGATTGCTGATTTCTGTAGTGCCAATAATATGGATGTACTTATGACCCGCAGCGACCACGTAACCGGTTCAGATAGACTTGCTGAAGTTGCAACCAAAATATCGGCAGACGTTTATGTAAACGTGCAGGGTGATGAACCACTGATCCAACCGAGCTCTATAGAAGCGGTTACGAGATGCCTGTTTGAAGGTATGGAAAGAGGAATAGAAGTTTCGACTGGCTACATTGAGATAGCGACGGATGATCAACTTGATAATCCCTCCGTTGTTCATTTAGTCCCGGCTTTAGATGGTACGGTGATTACCTTTTCTCGCCTTCCAGTGCCGTACCCTATGGCGCAACCAATGCAGCGGACTGTTCACGTGGGACTTTACGCTTTTACCGGCGAAGCGTTGGCAAAATATGCTTCTTGGGAACGGGGGCCCGTTGAAAAGGCAGAGAGTATAGAAGTACTAAGGTTTTTGGAACATGGGGAAAGGGTGGCTTGCGTAAAGGTCTCTCCAGGTTCAATTGGCGTTGATACCCCAGAGGATGCTGAACGAGTGCAACTTCTCTTGGAGGAGATGGAGGTAACATGAGCACTGATAAGCTATCAAGAGAAAATATTGTAGAATACCTTGCTGGTATAGAACTCCTTTCCCTTGATACGGATGGTGTGCTCACAGATGGCGGAATATATTTTAATGACGCCGGTGAAGAGATCCGAAAGTTTAATGTTAAGGATGGGATGGGCATTAAGCTTGCACAAGCCAAAGGCGTGAAAGTTGTAATTATCACCTCAAGCTCGACGCCGTCAATCGGGCATCGAGCTGCAGCACTGGGCGTCGACCACATCTATCTAGGCGTTAGTGATAAACGAGAAAAACTTACCGAGCTTTGTGCCGATTTGGGGCTTTCATTTGATCAGGTAGTTCATATGGGGGACGACCTAAACGATATACCAGTCATGGAAATGGTAGGATGTCCGATTTCTGTCGCTGATGCCGTCCAAGATACTATTGCCACAGCGCTTTTTGTTACAGATAAGAAAGGTGGAGACGGAGCAGTACGTGAAGTCTGTGACCTAATTGTTTCAGCAAAAAATGCCGGTAGATGATAAATGCCTGTCCCAGAGAATCTTCGAATTACACAATTAGATTTGGAACTGAATGGAGGCTGTAATTATAAATGCGAAATGTGCCCACAAGTAGACGGCCGCGAAAAGGAATTTTTAAAAGTATTACCCTTGGATGTAATAGAAAAAATTCTAGATGAAGCTGTCGTCTATGGTGTTAAATCTGTTTCCCTTCATGGCTCCGGCGAACCGACCCTAAATGCTAATATGCCGGACGTTGTTAGTGCCGTGAAACATCGAGGCCTCAAGTGCATCTCCTTTACCAACGGTTACCGGCTTGATGAAAATTTGTCACGAAGATTGATTGAAGCAGGAATTGATGTTCTTCGGGTATCTGCAATCGGGTGGGATCGGGAAAGCTATCATCGGTGGATGAGTATGGACGGATTTGAAACAGTGAGGACAAACGTCAAACGATTTATCGAGCTTAATTTGGAAATGGGGGGTAGCTCAGAGGTTCATCTCTATCATTTGATTACCAGTGTAGATAGGGAGAAAGAGGAAACGAGTAGTTATCGGCATAACTGGGTGGATTTTACGGGGGCTTTAGCAGAGATCTGGCTCATGCATAATTGGTCTGGCGGTTACGTCACTCCTTATTCTCGATCGAAAATGGTGCCAGCGTCTAAACCTAGATCATGTGGCAGACCGTTTGCTGAGTTGTTGCAGGTTCGAGCTGGTGGTCTGGATGGTCATACTGGAGCTGTGGTAGCTTGCTGTATGGTGTTGGGAAAAGACACCACCGCTGTGCTAGGACATTTGGATGACCAAAGCATCAAAGAGGTGGTCGCTGGTAAAGCATACGACAAACTAAGGCGTGCACATAGGGAAGGACGGTTCGAGGATATCTCTTACTGCAAGGACTGCGATCAATTGTTAGATTTTCCGGAAGCACTTGTCTGGAGCAATATCCCTGGCCGATTTTATGGGCAATCAAAAATAGCCCCAAATCTCGACCATCGGCACTTTGCACCTGCCTAACCTTTAGTTTGCTAACCTATAAGGAAGCAAATTTAATTTTATCATGGTTAATGAGAATAAGGCTTTAGACGCTCAGTTTAACGAAGCGGAGATATTGGCTCAAAAAATATTAGCTAGGAAGCCAGATAATCTGGATGCTCTGAATGGTCTAGGTCTCATCCTAATGCAACGACAGCGCTTTGGTGAAGCTTTAGAACAGTTTAAACGAGCTTTAAAAGTTGGAGTTGATTGTAAGGATACAAGAGACAATTTTGTTCGATCGTTGGTGTTATTTGCAAAAGAGTCTTGGAAAACTGGGGCGTATGACAACGCCGCAAGCGCTCTTCGGTCTGGGATCTCGTCATTGCCCGAGCGATTGGAGCTACATTGCCATTTATCGTTTGTTCTTTCTGAATCTGGAAAGCATGACGAAGCACTCATAGTCTCTGATCAAGCTCTAAGTCTCAACAATGAACATCCCCACCCTCATGATGTAAAGGGTTTAGCATTGCTTGGGCTTGGTAGGCCTAAAGATGCTCTAGAGTCGCTTCAATGCGCTATAACTATTGATCCGAATTTTGTAACCGCTCTTGTAAATATGAGTAGTGCTTTGTTGGAACTCAATCTGAATGAAGCTGCCATAGAGCACCTTGAACACGTCCTTAAACAAAACCCAAATAACGCCCAGGCACTAAATAATATGGGTCTAGCATTGGCAGGGAGAGTCATGTACCCGGAAGCTGAACAGAATCTTCGCGCAGCTATAGTGAAGGCTCCAAATTTTGCCGAGGCACACTTTAATTTAAGTCGGATTCTTCTGATGCAGGGATTTTATGAAGAAGGTTGGCGGGAAAATGAGTGGCGTTGGAAATGTCGAGATTTCCCATCCACTTGGCGGGATTTTCCCTATCCACGGTGGCGAGGAGAGGCGCTCAAAGGTAAAACTATCTTAGTCTGGAGCGAGCAGGGTATCGGTGATGAGATTATGTTTGCCAGCCCTATCTCTGACCTTTTGGTTGATGGTGCTAAACTGGTATTGGAATGTGGGGAGCGACTTGTACCTTTATTTTCTCGATCGTTTAAAGGCGCGATTGTAGTAGCCCGCCAAAATCCACCCGATAAATTAATTCGCGAAGCACAGGTTGACTATCAGATACCTATGGCATCTCTTTGCACCTATTATAGGAATACTAAGGAGTCTTTTCATCAGGCTCCTACACGATATTTAACTGCCGATCCAGGTAGACTGTCGGAATTACGCAGTCGTTACATGGGGTCAGGTAAGGGGCCTTTTATAGGTATCTGCTGGCGGAGTGGCAATCCAATCGCCGGGATGGAACGTAGTGCCCCATTGGAGCAGTGGGATGAAATTATCTCACAGCCCAATTGTAAATTTGTATCCCTCCAATATGGGGAGGTTGAAACAGATTTAACAGCCCTAAGAAATCGCCTTGGTATAGAGGTATTTCATGATAAGAAAATTAAACCGCTAATGAATGCAGAAGATTGGTTTGCCCAGGTAGCTGCTATGGATTTAGTCATATCTGTCGACAATTCAACCATTCAGGTTTCTGGTTCTCAAGGAATACCCACGTGGACATTACTGAATGTCCTTCCTGAATGGAGATTTGGTATGGAGGGTTGTGGACATGACTGGCATTCCTCAGTCGTAGTCTATCGACAGGTTGCAAGAGGAGACTGGCAGTCAGTGTTCAAAACGTTATTGGCTGACTTGCAAAACTGGCTTCATAGCCGCAGCTAGTCTTTGATAAAGTCAGCATCTAGAGTTGTACGACGTTGCTCCATAACTTCTTCAACGGTTTCCCGAATATGAGCATGTGTGTCCATCAAGTGTTGAAGATCCTCTGCCTTTAATTCTAATAGCTTGCATTCTGTTAATGACACGATAGTCGCAGTTCTGGGAGAATCATCTAACACACCCATTTCGCCAAAAAATTCACCTCTTTCCAACGTAATAGATTGTTTGGTTAGTTCTACTTCTAACTGCCCAGATACAATAAAAAACATTCCCTCAGCTTTCTCACCTAATTTAATAACAGCATAATTTGGGGGTACTGTATTGGGAGTTAGTAGGGACACAACCTCCGCAATTTCGGTAACGTCTAAACCTTTAAATAAAGGTACGCTTGAGACTAGCTTCCAGTTAACAACAAAGTTAAGTTTGTCAACTTCATTTGCGAAGCCTGTTGCTATAACACCAGTTGGTAGGGCGAACATGCCAATACCAATAATCATAGTTATAATCCCAAAAAACTGCCCCAAGGGGGTCATGGGTGCGACATCGCCGTAACCAACCGTGGTTAAGGTAGCCATGCCCCACCACATAGCGGAGGGAATACTAGAAAATTTTTCAGGTTGAACTTCATGTTCCAAGGCAAATATGATGCTGGACGAGAATAAAAGAGCCATTAACATTACGAAGAATGCCGCTGTTAGAGCTCGATGTTGTGAAACCATAACTGATCCAATGATGGAGAGCGCTGGAGAGTAGCGGGTTAATTTCATAAGTCTCAACAATCTGACTAGTCTTAGAATTCGTAAATCAATTCCAAAAAATGCTGTTAAATAAAATGGCAGGAAAGCTACTAAATCAATTACGGCCATAGGAGATATCATGTATCTGAGCCGGCCGGTCACGGTGTTTTTATAACGTCCTAACGGGTCGTCCAAACATGACCACACCCTGAGAACATATTCGAGAGTAAAAATTATAACTGAGAATAATTCGAACCAATAAAAAAAAGAACCAAATATAGTATTTACTGCATTAACGGTTTCCAAAATTATGGCGACTACATTGCTCAGGATGAGAGCGATCATAAAAATATCAAAGTAATGACTAGCTCGGTCCTCTGGTCCAGCAATTTCAAAAAATAGATGCGTTCTTTCACGAAGGGACATCAGCTCAACCTTTATTTTAGCGATTTAGAGAGAGCTTGATCTAAATCCGAAATTATATCATCAATTGTTTCTAACCCGATAGAAAGACGAATGACATCGGGTCCAGCGCCTGCAGCAATTTGTTGCTCTTCATTCAACTGTCGATGTGTTGTCGATGCTGGATGGATTATTAGGCTGCGTGTATCACCAACATTGGCTAAATGGGAAAACAAATTAACGGCTTCGACGACTTTTACACCGGCATCATATCCACCCTTAACTCCGAACGTGAAAACGGCACCAGCACCCTTTGGGAGGTATTTCTTGGCTAGGTCAAAAAAGGGGCTGGATTTTAATCCGGCATAGGACACCCAATCCACTTGTTTGTGGCTCTCGAGAAATTTCGCCACCGCTTGCGCATTACTCACGTGTCTTTCCATGCGTAACGGCAAAGTTTCAATACCCGTAATTGTCATGAAAGCATTCAAAGGTGCTAAAGCCGGGCCAAAATCGCGTAACGCGACGGCGCGGGCTTTAGTCGTAAATCCAAAATCTCCAAATGTCTCATAAAATTTTAGACCATGGTATGCGGGGTCGGGTTCTGTCATCGAAGGGAATCGACCGTCTTTAATCCAATCAAATTTGCCGGATTCAACGATCACGCCGCCCATAGACGTCCCATGGCCATTCAAAAACTTAGTGGTGGAATGGATCACTATATCGGCGCCCCATTCTATGGGATTAAGCAGGTATGGGGTTGCCATTGTATTGTCTACGATTACTGGAATGCCGGCTTCTTTGCCAATCGCTACAACTTTCTCTAGATCAATTACCATTCCTCCTGGATTAGCGAGCACTTCCAAAAACAAGGCTTTCGTCCGAGGAGTAATGGCGTTGCGAAAATTATCAGGTTTAGTAGGATCAACAAAATGACATGACCATCCTAGTCTTTTAAAACTGAGCCCAAACTGAGTAACAGATCCCCCATATAAGTTTTGCGAAGCAACAAATTCATCTCCTGGTTCTAAGAGGGTGAAAAAGGTTAAAAATTGGGCGGCGTGTCCAGATGCGGCAGCTACAGCAGCACGCCCTTTTTCTAACGATGCTACCCGTTCTTCCAGAACCGAAACCGTGGGGTTAGTCATTCTTGAATAAATAAAACCAAATCGAGAAAGGTCAAAAAGATCTGCCGCGTGCTCTGTATCTTCAAACACGTAGGATGTAGTTTGATAAATTGGCGTATTTCGGGCGCCGGTCACTGGCTCTGGCCTCGCACCTGCGTGAATAGAAAGGGTCTCAAAACCGTATTTGCCTCTTTGTGGACGTCTACCCATAACTCATGCCCAGCTTTTCAGGCGTGGTCGTTTAGCTGAAATGATGTTGGTGTTGACACCGCTCCAATTTAACTCTCCGTATAACCGAGCAAATTCGATTTTTGGGCAACGGTTCATGACCACCTTTAATCCAGCTTTTTCGGCTCTTGAGGCAGCTTCATCGTTTTGTACATCCAACTGCATCCATACCACCTTAATCCCTTTTAATTTTGCAAGCTCTATTGCGTCATCAGTTATGGAACTAGCGGCGTCGGAATTTCGGAATATATCTACCATTTCAAAATTTTCAGGTATGGATGTTAAATTTGGATAAGTTTTTTCACCTAAAATGCTTTTTTCTTCTACGCTAGGGTTTACGGGTATTACACGAAATCGTTTGCGTTGAAGGTACTTCATGGCGAAGTGACTTGGTCGCACCCAATTGGGACTTGCACCTACCATTGCGATGGTCTTAACAGACTCAAAAATTTCAGCCAAAAAATTGTCCGAATAGGTCATTTTCGCCGTTAACAAATTAAGGAACTTAACGACCAGTCCATTTGGGATGCCGTTTTTGCAGAAACGCGTCAATACCTTCTTGGGCATCACGCTCCATCATATTTCTAGCCATCACATCGCTGGTGTAGGTGTATGCCTCTTCCAATTCCATGTCTAACTGGCGGTAAAATGCACCTTTGCCCATTGACATTGTCAGTGTTGATCGACTCGCAATACTTTCGGCGTATTCCAAAACTGTGGAATCGAGTTTTTGGACCGGCACAATCCTATTTATTAGACCAAATCTGAGAGCATCTTCTGGGCTGAATAGATCGCCTAATAAAAGCATCTCCATAGCGTGTTTGCTACTTACAGCTCTACTCACCGCGACGGCGGGAGTTGAGCAGAAAAGCCCGTTAGTGACACCTGGCGTTCCGAATCTGGCGCTTTCTGCAGCAATTGCCAAGTCACAACTTGCCACTAATTGGCACCCGGCAGCAGTCGCTACACCGTGTACCTTCGCGATTATTGGTTGAGGGAGTTGGGTCATGGTGAGCATCATTCGGCTACATTGAAGGAATAATTCATGAATGAAGTTATAATTGGTATTTGCCCGCATTTCCTTAAGATCATGACCAGCGCAGAAAACTGGACCTTTTGCAGCTATGATGACGACTTTCACCATTTTATCGTCTGCAATGTCATCCAGTGTATTTTGAAGGGCACTCAGCATCTGGGTAGAAAGTGGATTCCGCTTATCGGGTCGGTTGAGGGTTAGAGTGCAGATCCCTTCCGCGTCATTCCTCAATAACACTTGTTCATCTGCCTGTAAGTGCGTGTCTGGTGGCATGATGGTATTTCCCTAAAATTCTTGTCTGAATGATCTTAACATGAAGATTGCCTCGATTTATTAGCTTCCTGCAAGTAATTTTATGATGTTACAATGCAAAGGTTTATCAACTGCTCATCTGCAGTAAGGTAATATGATACCGTACTGTTAAGTAATTAAAATTATTGTACTATTTAAAATCTAGTTGACATCTTTGTGTTAGATAGCTTAGTTAACACCGATTAACGGCGGGCTCTCCGAGTTAATGGAGGCCCAGCCGTTTTGTTTTTTGGATAGTTAACGTCTTTGACGAGAATTACTGGCTTGAACCTAATGATGAAAACCTATTCAGCAAAACCTTCCGAGGTTGAAAAAAAATGGTATTTGATTGATGCCGAAGGCGTCGTTTTGGGCCGCCTGGCAAGTCAAATTGCAGTGCGTTTGCGTGGTAAACATAAGCCAATTTTTACGCCTCACATTGACTGTGGAGACAACATCATAGTGATAAACGCTGAAAAAGTAGCACTTACTGGAAACAAGAGAAGCAACAAAATTTATTATTGGCACACAGGCTAC
>PTLH01000027.1 GCA_002938035.1 Alphaproteobacteria bacterium MarineAlpha3_Bin6 | reverse complement strand
ACAACTTAGATGCCAATGGTAAGCCGACATCGGCTTGTGTGACCGCTGTACTAGATTTTGTCGGCCAAATATCGGAGGGTATCCGTTCAATTTCCAAAAATGCACAGGAAAATGCCACTGAATAGTTCGGATTTAGTTCAACGTCTCAACCGGCTTTATCCAAAAAAAATTGATTTGTCATTGGGGCGAATTGAACGGCTGCTTAAAAACCTGGGTAACCCTCATGAGCACCTTCCCCCAGTCATTCATGTGGCCGGAACTAATGGTAAGGGGTCTTTAATTTCATTCATGCGCGCAATTTCAGAAGCCGCCGGTCTGAAGGTCCATGTTTATACCTCTCCCCATCTCGTTCAATTCAACGAACGGATTCGAATAGCTGGTGATATCATTTCTAATGATAAGCTAATTGCCTTGTTGGACAAATGTGAATTGGTCAATGAAGGTCACCCGATAACATTTTTTGAACTTACAACGGCAATCGCATTCCTGGCGTTTTCACGAACACCGGCAGACTTGGTGTTGCTGGAAACAGGCCTAGGAGGGCGGTTGGATGCGACAAATGTCCTAACTCGACCTGCTGTCACTGCGTTAACACCCATTTCAGTCGATCATGTTGAATTTCTTGGGTCTCATGTCACAAATATTGCAGCGGAAAAAGCGGCCATTATGCGTAAGGGTGTTATCTCGGTCATTGCAAACCAAGAGCGTAAAGTTAATCAGGTTATTGCAGCCATTGCATCCAACGTGGGCGCACTCTGTCAGTTCCAGGGCCAGGATTGGGATTTTGGGATACCTGAGGATAAATTCAATATCCAAACAACTAGTCGAAATTCTTATTATTCACTTCCGAACCTTCAAGGTGCTCATCAACTACAAAATGCAGCTCAAGCTATCACGTGTTTGGACGCGTTAAAAAAGGTTACATTTTCTCATAAGCATGTCGAATTTGGTTTACTAAATGCGAAGTGGCCGGGACGTCTGCAACAACTAAATATTGGACCCTTGATGGAGAGCCTTTCTGCCGGATGGGAGATTTGGGTCGATGGTGGGCACAATGCTGCGGCAGGAACCATTCTAGCTCAACAAGCTCGCATTTGGAGCGACCGACCTCTCTTTGCTATTTTAGGGATGATAAAGACAAAAAATCCTGGTGCTTTTATTGCGCCATTATGTCCTTATCTTGCCGAGATTATGACCGTAGAGATTGAGGCGGAGGAATCCACGATAAAAGCGGGAGAGCTTGCTTTATTGGTTAATGAAAAAGGTTTAAGAGCAACACCAATGCCTTCTATTAGGGCAGCAATTGAAAAACTTATGGTGTTGTCCCTTAGTCCGGCACGGGTGTTAATTTGTGGTTCCTTGTATCTAGCAGGGCAAGTTTTAGACAAGCATAATTAATAGATCATTCTATTTTGTTGGCATGAATACGATTGAAAAAGGAAATATATCTAATCAAACCTTTGCTGAATAAGCTTGAAAAGTTTCAACCAACGCCCACCCTTGCTTACTTCCTCATAACACTAGCCACCTTTTTATGGGCGCTGAGCATTGTAACTATTAGAGGTGTTCATGAAGAAATTCCACCTCTAGGACTGTCATCTTTGCGATGGTTTCTGGGCGTTATATTTTTATTGCCTTTCGTGTGGGGAGAATTATTTCGTAAGCACAGGCTCATTAAACGGCACTTTGGTTGGCTTTGCTTAATGGGTGTGCTTCAGGTGGGTAGTTCTACAATGCTAGTGGTAGGTGTTAATTTTACTACAGCAATTAATGCAGCGGTTATTAACGCCGCACAGCCAGCGACGACGGCAATTGCTGTATGGATTGTGATGAGGGATAAAATTACTTTAGGACAAGGAATAGGCATCATAACAGGATTGATTGGTATCATGGTTATCGTTGGCCGAGCCGATTTTGCGACACTGTTGAGATTTGATGTAAACACTGGAGATTGGTTTGTGGTTCTAGCAATTATTGGCTGGGGTTTTTACGCTTCCATGATGCACCGCATGCCTCGGGAACTGGGAATGACGACCTTTCTTTTCCTAACTTTAGCCACAGGTAGTTTGGCAAGTTTGCCATTTTACATTTGGGAAAGTCTTAATGTTAAAACAGTTCCTTTCACGTTTGAATCCGTAATCGCGATTATATATCTAGGTATCATAGTCTCAGTATTTTCAATTTATCTTTGGAATGCCGGTATCCGATCCATTGGAGCTAACAAAGCATCCATATTTTTAAATTTGATCCCAGTATTTGGCGCAATGTTGGCTATCTTCTTTCTTGGAGAGTACCTATTATCATTTCACTTTATTGGCGGAGCTTTAATCTGCTTAGGAATTACACTAGTCATAAAGCTAGGTAGAAATTCGCCAGAGATACATTAGCTCACCATTCAAACCCCAATCATAGGGTGTTGCTGGCGTGGATTCGTCGGTCATCCATACAAGCTCTCGTCAAATAGACGAGTTCAACATTAGTCTTTTAAGTGAGGCAAACCCAACAGGTTCGATATCAAATATTACAAATATACTGGTTAAATTACTGACTCCACCCACTCCTTAAGCTTACTCTTCGGCAAGGCCCCTACTTTGGTTGAGGCCACTTCTCCGCCCTTAAACAACATCAAAGTAGGAATACCTCGTACGCCGTATTTTGAAGGTGTTTCAGGATTTTCATCAATATTGACCTTGGCAAGTGACACCTTTCCTTCTAATTCTTCGCTAATTTCGTCCAGGGAAGGCGCGATCTGTTTACATGGGCCACACCATTCTGCCCAAAAATCAACTAGAACAGGCCCATCAGCCCGTAGGACATCGAGTTCAAAGGTGTCGTCGGTAACTTGCTTAGCCATAAGGTTCAATCCTATGAGTGATTTTGGAAGTATTTATAGAAATTACACGTATTCAGCCTGAATCTATTTATGCATGTCTAAGACGTCAAGGTGAATAAGTAGCTAATAATTCTGTTTTGAGGTACATCAGATTTGGTCCATTCGTCCACAACAAAAGACACTCAATGTTGCGCCCAGGATAAATTTGTTCGAGGGCGACTTTGTAAGCTGACATTTGACGCAAATAGGTTTCAGGTACGTCCATAGGATCAGTCGGTGGAAATTGGTTCGTTTTGTAATCAACAATCATAATCCGATCCTTTTGTACCACCAGTCGATCGATCTGGGCGGATATAACCTTGCCGTTTACCTCACCCACCAAAGGCACTTCCGCTCGGGATGACAAACCAAAAATTGTATGAAATTTTGGATCGTTTATGACGGCTAAAGTTTCTTCTAAAATCTTAGCTTGTGCGTTGTTACTTAATTTATGAGTGTCTAGTGCCAAATATCTCCGAGCGGCTTCCCGCCTAGAGCCATCAGCCACATCTGGCAGCGTTTGTAGCAATCTATGAATAATGTTTCCTCGGTTAAAGCGCTGACTTTTATCATCGCTTAAGGGGGAGCACGCAGCTGATTCTAATTTATTTGAATAGGAGGGTGTAAGGGGTAAATGTGTGATGGGTTCGTCCGGTGCTGGTGACAAGGCCCATTGATCAAGCTTGTGTGCGATATTTTCTTTTGCTGTCTTAACAACCCTGACTATAGATCTTTGAGGAGATGTAATTCGTATTATTTGGTTGTCGCTGGTTTCCTTTAACTCTGTTAACAACGGATCTTCAATTTTTTCTCCAATCCTAGAGATTGCCATTTCCATTTTATTGTACCAGCATTCTTCTGAAACGGCCTTTTTTGTGTGCCACCCACAGATATAAAGTCGATCCTGAGCACGTGTCATAGCAACGTAAAGCAGTCTACGATATTCTTGATCCCTTTTGTTTATCGCCTTCTTCCGTTCCTCCTCGGCAATATTATCAAACAAGCTTCTTCTTGGTGGCCAAATAAATGCAATGTCACCGCCTCTTTGATCTTGTGGCCATAAAAGCGGGGGTAAATGGACAGGCATCTGCATTGTATCGGGAAGAAAAACTATAGGAGCTTGCAAACCCTTGGCTCCATGCACGGTCATTATGCGGACTGCTTCTGGTCTTGCCTGTTCGAGGTCACGTTTGATTACTACGTTGCCAGCTTCCATCCAGTCAAGAAAGCCTTCCAAAGAGGGAGTGTGGTTCTGTTCATAAGCTAGCGCCAAGTTGAGAAACTCCGAAATTGGGTCAGCGGCTTCGGAACCGAGTCTAGATAGGATATTTTTTCGTCCTTCCTTCGCATCCAGAAGGTAGCTGTAAAGTTCAAAAGGTGTAACAAAATCCACCTTAGACAGCATATTAGACAGAAACTCATATGCCTTTTGGAACATATTATCGTCACCAAAGCGTGTATTTAGTTCCTGCCAAAGAGATCCAGATCGGTTGTAAGCGAGATCAAATAAATTTGTTTCATCAAATCCGATAAACGGACTTTTCAGTACGATAGCCAGCGTCAGATCATCCTGCGGCAGTAATAAAAAACGTCCCAATGCCATGAGGTCCAACACAGAAATTTGTTCCGTTAACACCATGCGGTCGCTGCCGGCCACACCGATATTACGAGATTTCAATGCCCTTACTAATTCTTCGACAATTGTGCCACGTTGACGCACTAGAACCATGATATCACCAGCTTGAATGGCCCGACCGTGCGATAAAAGATTCTCCTCATTTTTGATCATACGGTGGATACGTTCAGCAATTAGCCGTGCAAGCCGTGTGGGGGGTGAATCGCGTTGAATACGTTCAATCGGGGGTTTCCAAGCGATTGGTGTGTCGGCCTCTCGCGGTTCAACGGGGGGCCAAAGCTCCACAAGGCCACCATCCCCCGCCCGGGCCGCTTCATGTGTAATGACATTCCCGTCGAGCATGACCCCATCTTGGGCGCCAATAGCTGTGAAGACGGCATCTACAGTCATCAGAATAGCAGGCGTTGATCGAAAGGATACCGTTAAATTAACTTCCCGCCAATTATGTCCGGCGTTCGAAACCCTTTCGCGAAAAAATGATTGCATTGCCTGGAATTCTCCCGGGTCAGCACCCTGAAAACTATAAATCGACTGCTTTAAATCACCAACAGAAAAGACGGTGCGTTCATTTTCTTGTGCGCTGTTCCCTACAGTGAATTCATCTACCAAAGCCTTTATTATTCCCCATTGCTCAGGACTGGTGTCTTGAGCCTCGTCAATCAGGACGTGATCTATCCCGCCATCCAATTTAAACAAAACCCAAGGCGCTATCCCTTCACGATTTAGGAGACGCCCAGTTTCCTGGATTAGGTCATCATAGTCGATCAGGGAGTGTTGCTCCTTTCGTTTTTGATAAGAGGTCAAAAATGCATCAGAAAAGTGTAGAAGAGCCTCGGTAGTTTCGACAATGATGGCGGAACGGACCCGCGTCAATATCTTAGCCAACCGATTTGCTTCTTCTTCAAGTATATCCTTTACATCAGGATTGGCTTCCTTGATTTTCTTTGTAACTAAAGATTTTCTGATTTCAATGGGGCCGGTATATCGCGCAGCTGTGAGGAATGCGTCAGCATAGAGTTCAAATTTTTCTATGGGGTTTTTATCACAATCCAGCCAACTTTGGATCTTCTTGGCCCGTTCAATATCAGTTTTCGAACCGGTAGATAATATCTCTGCAGCGTACCGAAGGCGTGGCTTATCATTGGTGTGGGAGGTCAAAGCGCTGGACAATATGGTCTCTGATGTTTCTTCTTCATCAACCCTCATCAACTTACGGACGTGTTGAAGAATTTTTGCTATGTCTCCATGCTTAATCAGCAAACGGTGCAGACGTCCTCGGGCAGCGGTCAAGGATGCCAAAAGGGTTGGAATAGATGCCTCGTGTGTGTGACTGGTAATAACAGCAAGTGCGGCAGTAAGTATTTTTTCTCGCCTGGTATTTGCACGTGCAAGAACGTCTTCCCTTGCTTGTACCAGTAGCTCGTTCGTATCTCTTTCATCCATTAGCTTAAAATGGGGTGCAATACTTGCTTCCAATGGGAAACGTCTAAGCAAAGATTGGCAAAAGGCGTGAATGGTTTCGATTTGCATCCCCCCAGGTGTTTCCAAAACTAGGGTAAATAACTGTCTAGCTCGTAGCATATGGTGCTTACTGGGGTGCGTACCGGTAAGTTGGTGGAGCTCAATTCTAAGATCCTGATCTCTTATCGTTGACCATTTGCCAAGCCTCTTGGCAATGCGACTCTCCATTTCGGCGGCAGCGGCTCGAGTAAAAGTTAAGCAAATTATTTTCTGCGGATCATTTCCCGCGACTAATAAACTTAAAACTCTATCTGTCAGAACCTTTGTCTTACCAGTCCCAGCAGAAGCTGATACCCAAACAGACGTTGTTGGGTCTGATGCACTGCGCTGTGACAAGACGGCCCTGTCAACAAGGCGTTGATCTGGTTCACTCATTCTTCACTATTTTCCGACAACATATCTGATACAATCCATTCCTTGACGCGAGCTAAATGCTCATAGTCGGAATATTTTGGTGCCTGTTCTGGTCTTGGCCGAGCTTCATAAGGGGTGTCTTCATGGTCGAAAGCTTTGATCAAGTTTTCCAAACCTTCAATAGCATCTTTCGCAAGCTTATGAATGTTCTCTCCGGCACTAGAAATTTCACCAGCAGGCGTGCCTCCTTTCAATCGCCAGTAATTAAGTGCAGAGACGTTATTTCCTAAAATAGATTTAAAGCCACCCGAATTGGCAATTGCAGCTTCCAAGGGGAGTTGAGGTGCAAATCCCGCCGATATTTCTTTTTGTGTTGGTGGTGCCCCTGTTTTGTAAT
Organism: Alphaproteobacteria bacterium MarineAlpha3_Bin6; assembly: GCA_002938035.1. GTDB lineage: Bacteria > Pseudomonadota > Alphaproteobacteria > Rhodospirillales > UBA2165. Next base: position 13,344 of record PTLH01000027.1, on the reverse strand, counting down.
CGATGATACGTAACCGTTCACTCTCGAGACAATCTATCCGATCCGCAACGGCGACTAGTGTAAATGGACCGTGCGGCCCTACCAGTTCTAACTGTCCCTTAACTTCAGTTTTGATGTCAACTATTTCTGGCCGCGCGGCTCTTTCTTGGTCAATAAACCATTTTGAAATACTCAAAAATCTTGGCCACCAAAAAGCCCAAACGGCGGGAAAATTTGTTATTGCACCAAACTTTTGACGTCCTAACTCGATCAGGATATCTTCGGCATTGTCGGGTAATGGGTCGCCCGGACGGGCTGGGCAAGTCTCAGAAAACTGGTTGAGAATTTGGTGGACTAAGGTTCCATAGTCAGCGGTTTCGAGAGCCAGGTTAAGAGCCGGTAATGGTATCAGTTTAAGGATATATTTTGCATAGATTGAATACGGGTCACGCATCCAGGTCTCCACCTGTGTGACTGAGAGTTGTCTCGGGCGCGCTGAAACCGGGGGGGTTGGCGCAGGAGGTGTGATGCTCTCCATTTTCTTTGGTTTATCCAAAAGGGCTTGCAAGTCCTTCCACGGGTGCTTGGGACAAAGAACAGATAATAAATTATGTCCATCAAGTAGCTGAGTAATGCGCAACAGCCATCGAGCTGGGACGGTCGGTGTTCCTCCTACCCGCCGGGAACGGGTGAGGGCAACACTTGGAGCACAAAAAGCCTGAGTGAAATCGTGGGCACTCAGGCCTACACGATGCTCCGGGAGAGGCAGGCCAAATTTTTTGCGCATGGGGCGGCTCATCCACGGGTCCGCACTGACCTCGGGCGGCCAGGTACCCTCATTGAGCCCTCCCAGGATCAGCAGGTCAGCCTGTTGAAATCTCGCCTCTAACAATCCCCAAATATGTAATCTTGGATGAGTCCTATACTGCTGTCTCACCCTCCGAAACGACATCAACCTCTTGAGTAAAGAAGGATAAATTAATCCTGGTAGATTGTCGATGGCGTCGGAAAAACTCGCCAGTTCGGACATAAATTTCGACAAGATTCCTCCAGTAGTACCCGCCCATAGGCGTTCTATTCCTGTTTCTGTATTGCTGGCCGCAAGATATTCTGAAAATTCTATATGGGCTTCCAGGATAGAGCGAAAAGTGACGTCGCTTCTCGCTGATAATTGCGAAAAATACTTTGATCGTTTCTTTAACCTTTCGAGAAACTCGCGAAAATCAATATGGCTATCTTCCAGTACAGCCAACAACCCATCGATACCAGGTTCTAGTCGGGATCCGCGTAAAACCGACACTTCAAGCCGGCGTATTAGCTCTCTCAACTTAGCGGGAAAAAATCCACAAGCGGCAATTGGATGCTTGCAAACTGCCAGAAGGTCAACTGGCTTGAACTGGCCAATTATTAGTTCAGCGGTCAAGCTTAAGAATATTCCTGACGGCACGCTGGACAAGGGCTGTCCAGCGGAGTCGTCAATCTCGATGTTCCAACGATGCAGCTGGCTTTGTACCCGTCTAGCTAATTCTCGGTCAGGAGTAATAAGAGCTGCCGTTTTGCCTTTCCTCTCTAGCGTTTGCCGCATCATAAGGGCAACCACGCCAGTTTCTTCGTCCAGGTCAGCGCATTCCACATATTCCACATCTTTGAACCCGTGGTTTAGCGATAATTCAAGGTGTTGCCACATTTCAATGGAAGAGGGTGGACGTAAAGCAATATTAATCAATTCCGCCCTACTGGTTTGATGTTTTTCAAAACCCCGGGCTTCCCAAATTTTTACTTCGTCCAATCTAGCGCCCATCTTGGAAAGAAGGTGTGCCATGCCATACTGCGGATGGGTTGGCTCAAGTTTGGTTAGCTCAGCTTCACTCAAAGTCTGATCCAACCCAGGAAGGACCACACAGCCGTTTGGAAGCCTTGAAACAACATTCAGCAAATCCGCAGTTGCGGGTATGCTTCCTGTTGATCCGGCGGCAATAATGTAGCCTTGGGGGGGGGACGTTTTCCAAATACTAGCTTGTCTTTCAAGCAGCTTGTTTTGCCGGTCAGCAGGGTCCAGGCAGCCGTATTTATCCAATATGGCCGGCCACGCCTTCGTAACTATTTCCAAAAATTTAAGAGTAATTTGCCAGTGTTCGGCATAGTCCGCCGGCACAATTTCTTGTAGGTCTTTGAATGACAGACGGTGTGTTTGGACTTGGTCGAGCAACCGCCCTAGGTCTGCTGCTAGGCTAACAGCTTGATCAGCAGAAAAACCTTTTTGCGCAAATGCTTGCACCAGTTTTGTTAATAAAAGCGTTCGCTCGAGATCTGATATAGCGGGTTTTATATCAACTCCAGCCGATAAACTCGGTTCTTCCCATCCGGATATCGCTTGCTCGTCGGTATCAAGATTACCTAAAGGAATTAGCCGCGGCAATAAAAGCGGCTTTCCGGCGGATTTTCTAAGGAAGGCGTCTCTCAGGGTTTTCACAGCCCGGCGCGTTGGTAACAAAATTGTAAAGTCCCAGAGCTGGTCATTGGTTTTTTCAATCTTATTGTTTAGTCCATCGGCAAGCGCGTCGACAAAGGGTAAACCAGCGTGGATCGTGTAAATATTCGTTTTAGAAGATTGAATGTTTAACATGATCCTTAACTTATCTGCGCCGGGTTCTAGGAAACCGCTGTTGAAAATATACTTCTGCCTGGTTTAACCCGCCGTCGGTGCCGATGTGGAACCAGTCGCCGTCGTGAATTATCCCAAACAAACGTTCTCCTGCAATTGAACGGTCGTAAAGGTAGTTCAGTGAGAAAGAGCTATGGAAGCCGTTTTTGAATAAACGCGGATGAAGAAGTTGAACACCTGTAAAAACATAAGGGGAAACTTGCTGTTCAGGTCTTTTTGACAGCATTCCAACGGAATCAATTAGAAAATCACCAACTCCGGAATAGCCGTAAGCCTCCACGGTGGAATGAAGTAGAAGCAGACCATCCATTTCACGTTCATTCCAGCACCTGACTAATCGGCTTAGGGCAGCAGTTGGGCCGTCTAACCATAAAATATCGCCATTAAGTACAAAAAATGGCGCATCATCGATATGTGATAATGCTTTTGCAACTCCGCCACCGGTTTCCAAAAGCTCATCAGATTCGTCTGAAATAATAATTTTTACATCTGTACGATTTTCTACATGTTGTAATATTTGATTTCCTAAATGGTGTATATTAATGATTACTTTTTCTATACCAGCTTTCGCTAAATGGTTGAGCCCATAGTCGAGTAAGGTGCGTCCAGAAACAGTCAATAAAGGTTTTGGGATCTTATAAGTAAGAGGACGCATTCTTTTTCCTAACCCAGCCGCTAGTATCATTGCTGTTTTGGGTGAGTTATTAGTCATTTGAATTTGTCAAGTAGCGCTCTTCCTCTTAACTCCGGTTCAATAAACCGATCGAGCCAAATTTTGAGAGGTAATAATATTGAAGAAGAGCAAGCTTCTTCAAGCAGTTGCCACACTCTTGGAATGTGAGACAAATAGGCAGTTTTATTATCACGAATCGCGAGACGTGAAAAAATCCCGATGACCTTGCAGTGGCGTTGCGCGGCCAGGACTACAAATGCTTTGCGAAAATCATCCGGATCTAGATCTGGAAAGGCTAACAGGTACCTTTGTAGAAGATGTTTAACCATATTAGGGTTGAGATCACGTCTTGCATCTTCGAGCAATGACATTAGATCATAGGTTGGTGGCCCTGATACAGCATCCTGGTAGTCAAGCAGTCCACAAGCCGCAATACCAGTTCTGTCCGGCAGCCACATTAAATTATCGGCGTGAAAGTCCCGAAGTACCAGCGTGTTATTCATCGTGCGGCACAACGGTAAAAGGTTCTCCCATATCATCTCGTACCTCATTTTGGCGTCACCTGTTGGACGGTTTTTCGCAACTTGCGGAATATACCAATCGGTTAGCAATAAGGCCTCGCGTATTAGAGTTCTATTATCATAGAAATGTAAGCCCGGCGGGATTGCCTGCGTTTGGGGGCGACTATGCAAATCGATTAATAAATCTATCGCACATTCATAAAGTTTTTTTTCGTCGGCGCTCGCTGATATCATAACCGTAAAGGTAGTATCTCCAAAGTCTTCTAATAATATAAGGCCGGCTTCCATATCTTTGGCATAAATTTCTGGTGCACTATAGCCCAATGATCGCAGAAGCTTGGTGATAAACACAAACGGGACCACATTTTCTTTATCCGGTGGTGAATTCATTAAGATAGCCCGCCTTTGTCCCAGCGAGATCCTTTGGTAGCGACGAAAAGAAGCATCGCCAGCTAAATGTGTTTGAATGGCGTTTTTCCAACCAGAAGCAGCTAAAAACTCGGAAATAATCGTATTTCGATCAGCCATGTTTTTGCTTTTGGAAAGCGTTATTTATTCGGGATTGCCAGGATCTAGGACCATTAATTTTGATTTGGCGGGTTGTGGTTGTTCCGGATAAATGAGTTGAGTAGGAAAATATGAGATTTAGCCTATCCATTGGTAAAAAAGAACCTAGCCGTTCGGGCCATTCAATGAGTGAGATGCCATCTACAAATAATTCCTCAATTCCCAATTCAAAAGCATCTTCGGACTTTTCCAAACGATAGAGGTCAAAATGATGCACAGTTGTGGGGTTTAGATAGTAGCTTTGAACCAAAGTGAATGTTGGGCTCGGGACTTCTCTATTTTCTCCTAAAGTATTGATAAACGCCCGTGCGAACACGGTTTTGCCCGTTCCTAAATCCCCGGACAAAGCTATAATATCCCCAACTTCTGCTAACGGAGCTAGCGTGGCGGCTAAGTGTTGAGTGTCGGCCTCACTGGTTGCAGTTATTTCAAGATTGACATCTCCGAACATACCTTCTTTTTACTGCTCATCCGATGGGAACGAAAGACTGCTTTGGATAATTAATTAAGCATAACCTACTTAGCTTCCCGACAAACACCTTCTATACTCCCTAAATAATTTCCCGATTTTAATAATGGTGTCCTCGGATTTCATAATTGATTTGAGTATTGTAAAACGAAGGCATTTTCCAACCGATGACCTAGAATGGGATCTGCTGGGAGATTTTTAAAGTTCAAACATTATTATGATTTTTAGTAGCGGTAATAATCGGGCTTATATGGACCGTCCTGGGAGACGCCTATGTAATCGGCCTGCTTTGCGGTGAGTTCGGTAAGTTGGGCTCCAAGCTTGCCAAGGTGTAATCGAGCAACTTGTTCATCCAGATCTTTGGGCAAAACATAGACTTTATTTTTATATTTTTCAGAATTATTCCATAGCTCAATTTGCGCTAAAACTTGATTTGTAAAAGAGGCGCTCATAACGAAGCTTGGGTGACCTGTTGCACACCCTAAATTAACTAAGCGACCCTCTGCGAGAAGAATAATCCTTTTACCGTCTGGAAATTCCACTTCGTCCACTTGAGGTTTAACGTTGTGCCACTTATAGTTCCTGAGCGCCTTAACTTGAATTTCCGAGTCAAAATGTCCAATATTAGATACGATAGCCCGGTCTTTCATTATTCGCATATGATCTAGAGTGATTACATCAATATTGCCTGTAGTAGTTACAAAAATATCACCAATTTTTGCAGCGTCGTCCATGGTGACTACTTCGTATCCTTCCATTAACGCTTGAAGCGCACAAATAGGGTCAATCTCGGTTACAAGTACCCGAGCTCCTAGGCTCTTGAGAGAAGCGGCGGATCCTTTCCCTACATCTCCATATCCCGCCACTACTGCAACTTTCCCGGCGACCATAACATCTGTGGCACGCTTAATTCCGTCAACAAGGCTTTCCCGACATCCATAAAGATTATCGAATTTTGATTTCGTCACAGAATCGTTCACGTTAAAAGCTGGAACTTTGAGGGTACCTGCGCTTTCCATTTCGTAAAGTCTATGCACGCCCGTGGTTGTCTCTTCAGAAAGACCCCTTACACCTTCAAGAAGTTCCGGTGTTTTTTCATGCATAACTTGCGTTAAATCACCGCCATCATCTAGGATCAAATTGGGTACCCAGTTTTCAGGTCCCCGGATGGTCTGATCTATACACCACCAAAATTCATCGTCAGTTTCCCCCTTCCAAGCAAAGACCGGCACCCCTGTCTCAGCAATTGCCGCTGCCGCATGATCTTGTGTTGAAAAAATATTGCACGAACTCCAACGAACATCTGCGCCTAGCGTAGTCAGTGTTTCGATGAGAACTGCTGTTTGAATTGTCATATGCAGGCAACCTGCAATACGTGCCCCCCTAAGAGGTTTTTTTTCAGTATATTGTTGACGTAGGGACATTAAACCCGGCATTTCGGTTTCAGCTATAACAATTTCCTTGCGACCCCAATTGGCTAATGAAACATCCGCAATTTTGTAATCAACAGGTATAACCATTATATATCGCTCCAGTATTGCGGGTTGTTAATTAGCCACATTTTGATGGATGTATCAGCAGACGTTACCGGTTACAACAATTATAGGAATGAATTTTGAATTGTCAGGAAATGTGTTCACAATTTCCCAATTTTTTTTTGATAAGGTTGCTAAGAGCTTTAAGCCCTTCAATCGCTTGAGCCCCTGTGGTTTCCAACACGATCTTATCTCCTGGCATGGCTGCCAACATTAGCAGACCCATAATTGAAATTCCAGAAACGGTCTACCCATCTTTCGAAACAGTGACTTCGGTGTCGTAATTACTTGCAATTTTTACGAACTTTGCAGCAGCACGAGCATGAAGCCCCTGCTGGTTGTCTATTTTCAAATAGGCTTTAGGCAAAAACCCCTATTTCCGCTGCTGCTTATCAGGCAACGCTCGCCTCAGGTTTTGTTATCGATGAGGAGTTGAGAAGCTATATTAATATATTTTTTGCCGGCTTCTTGGGCCCTTGCAACAGCTTCACCTAAATTGAGCGTTTTCCTAATACTCGCTAGCTTAACGAGCATAGGAAGGTTGACGCCAGCTATTACTTCGATCGGTACTTTAACCATTATCGAGATTGCTAGGTTTGAGGGCGTGCCGCCAAACATGTCGGTCAGAACAACAACCCATGCTCCAGCATTCACTTTTTCCACGCTTTTAAGTATATCGCTTCTTCGCCTTTCCATATCATCATCTGGCCCAATGCAAACGGAAGCAATATTCTTTTGGGATTCTACCACATGTTCCAACGCGTTAATCAATTCATCAGCAAGTCGTCCATGTGTAACGAGTACCAGGCCAATCATTTCATCTTCTTTCAACAAATCCGGAGTTCCCAAAACCTTCAAATTTTAATGTATTAAGGGGAATTTGCCAATTCGCGGTGTAGTACTTGAACCTTCTGCCCAGTGTTTTCAAACCATAATGCGAGCTTTTCTATAACAAAAACAGATCGATGGCGTCCTCCTGTGCAACCCGCAGCGATTGTCAGATAGCTTTTTCCCTCCGCACGGTATCGTGGTAATAAGGGTTCAATCAAGTGGGTTAAGCTATCAAAAAATTCCACAAAACTCGGGTCCTTAGAAACGTATTTACCGACAGCCTCCTCAAGCCCGGTTTGGTCTCTTAATGATTCATCGTAGTGGGGGTTTGAGAGAAATCTTACATCAAATACGAGGTCGGACGATCGTGGTACGCCCCGTCGGTACGAAAATGAGGTCAAAAATATCGACAAACTATTATCGGGAAGGCTGGTAAAATTACCTTGGAGCAACCTCTTAAATTCCCCCGTTGTCATGCCAGTGGTATCAATAACGAGATCGGCTCTATCCCTGAGAGCTAAAACTAGGCGGCGTTCGTGGGCGATGCCATCAGCGACGGGCCGGTCAGCAGCAAGGGGATGTCGGTGCCTAGTCTCTTCATAACGTCTACGCAGTTCCTCATCATCGCAATCCAAAAATACAAGCTTTGCTTCAACCTCACCAGCAGAAACTAATGTGTCATAGCGTGTGAAAAATGCTTCAATGCCAAAGTCCCGGGTGCGGATGTCAACACCTACAGCTATGGGCCTTGATAACCCGGGCGCATTAAAGGGTTTTTGGCGGCCGAGAACGAGGTTTCCTAAAAGCGATAATGGAACGTTATCGATCGCCTCAAAATCCATGTCTTCGAACACTTTTAACGCGGTAGTCTTACCCGCGCCTGACATTCCAGTAACTAAAACGACAGTTTCAGAGGAGCAGGTTTCTGGTGTTATTTGGGAAGGGTTCATTTCAAAACTCATAACTTCACCAGTTACTAGCTTCAATGCATAGCGGATTTTTGCAGTGGCAGAAACCGAAAAAGGATCAATTTGTATTACTCTGACTTTGCGTCGAAGAAGCACATCGAATTGTGGTTCTGGCAGTCGTTCAATTTATAATCCTAAGGCGAGGTCAACCACGAACTGAACCGGCGTAGGTCCTGTAAACCCTACCTCTAATAGACCAACGCCGCGAACTTCGATAATACCGTTAATATTCTCCGGTGAACCCGCATAAACCCGGCTTTTTTTATAAGTTAGTTCTACACGGTCATCGGATATCAGCTTCGCTCCTTCATGTATTAGTCGGAGTGCTAAATCGGATTTCCCACTTCCAGGCTCTCCCCGTAGAAGTATTGCACTACCATATAACTCAACAGCAGTAGCGTGTATTTGTTCAGAAATAATTATTAAATTAGATGCCACAGTTTTACTGCTAATTTTCTGCGGGCAACCAGAAAATAAATCGAGCCCCTAAAATTTTACCATTATTTGATTTTCGGTTTTCTGCCCAAATTGTTCCCCCGTGTGTTTCTATAACTTGTTTTGAAATACTTAGGCCTAATCCTGAGTGAGTGCCAAACTTTTCTTCTGATGGACGTTCTTGATAAAAACGGTTAAAAATATTTTCAAGAGAGCTTTCAGGTATACCCGGGCCTTCGTCCTCAACGGTGATGGCTACAGATTTCCCATTTCTTTCAGCCTTTACAGTGATCGTTCCATTTGGTGGGCTGAAACTTTCGGCATTACCAAGTAAATTTCTCAGTACTTGGATAATTCGATCTTTAAGCCCTAGCACGAACATGGGGGAGCCGTCCGCTATCTTTAGGGAAAGTTTGATGCCTTGGGAGTCTCCGGTTTTACGGTTTAGTGTGCTAAAAGTGCTTAAAAGATTTCCCATATCAAATTTTTCCATCCTGGCGCGGGAGAGCTCCGAGTCCAATCTGGAGGCATCGGCAATATCGCTAATTAAACGGTCTAAACGCTGGATATCATCAAAAATAATAGACATGAGTTTTTGTTGTTTTTCCGGATCCCTGATCTTTGCCGCAGTTTCAACCGCACTTCTAAGTGACGTCAAAGGATTTTTGATTTCGTGAGCTACATCTGCGGCAAATTGCTCAATAGCATCCATTCTTTCCCAAAGAGCTTCAGTCATATCTTTTAATGCGGCACTCAAGCGACCAATTTCGTCGGATCGAAGGCCCAGATCTGGGATACTGTATTGGCGACTTAGACCATGGCGAACTAGGTTGGCTGCTGCTGCCAATTTATGGAGCGGTCGTGCGATAGTTCTAGCCAAATATATTGATAAAAGGACTGTTACAAAGAGGGCTATCCCGAATACTTTTAAAATTTCGAGCCTGACTTCAAATACGGCGTCGTCGATGCTCGTTGTTTGCTTTTTTAGGTTGAGTGCTCCTAATATATGTTTATAGCGTTGAACTGGTACCGCCACGCTGATGCTTAATTGACCGTTCTCAGCTTGGAGGATGGTGTGACCGTGCTCGCCGGCCATCGCTTTCTGAACTTCTGGACTGGTTAGTTTTCCCTGCAAACTGTTGTTTTCAACAGCTGAGGGCTGAATTTGATTTTGAAAACGCTGAAGAATTTGGTCTAACGCATCAAGCAAGTAGCGGGTAATGCGGTTGTCTTGGTTAGGTGGTGGCAACTCTTCAATTTGAACAAGTCCCCCTGGTTCCAAAAGTAGTTTTGAATCTGTTAGTATTTGGCCCCCTTTTATTATTAATTGGGCGTGGGTGCGGGTTGTCGCCGTCAAGCGTCGGATGATTTGACTAGCAATTATTTTTTGCAAATAAGGCTGTTCAGTATTTTCACCCCCAACAGCTGCCTCTCCAAGAGCAGCCGCAAACATTTCTGCTTGCGTCATTAATGACGCAATTTCGCTTTCGATTAGCTCTTGCCGATATTTCCCTATATAAAGTAGGCCCGTTACTAGAACCGCGAGAGCAAATACGTTAATTGCAAGAATACGCCTAGTAATGGAAGAGGCTTTGACGGACTGGCCCGAAAGCCGTTCAGATGTTTCCTCTAATCCTTTTTTCCCATTCAATAGATTTTACCTGGTATGTTTTTTTCTGTATTTGAACGGTTATACCTATACCCAACCCCATATAGGGTCTCGATTTGGGAAAAGTTGGGATCAATTGCACGAAACTTTTTCCGTAATCTCTTTATGTGACTGTCGATTGTTCGGTCATCCACGTAGATATTTTCACCGTAGGCCGTATCGATTAGTTGATCCCTATTTTTGACGAGGCCGGGTCGATAGGCTAAAGATTTGAGCAGGAGAAACTCCGTAACAGTTAAATTAAGAGGATTCCCTTTCCATGTACATTCGTGACGGGACTGGTCCATCATTAAATTATCCCGAAAGATGGCGTTATTCTTATCGTCGCCGTTGTTAGCATTTTCATCCAACTCACGGCGACGCAGTAGCGCTTTGATCCGTTCTATTAAAAGGCGTTGGGAGAATGGTTTTTTGATGTAGTCATCAGCACCCATCTTCAACCCTAATAATTCATCAACTTCGTCGTCTTTAGAAGTTAGAAATATTATGGGCATAACGCTTTTTTTTCGAATCTTTAATAATAGTTCCATACCATCCATGCGGGGCATTTTTATATCAAGGATAGCTAAATCCGCAGGTTTTTGTGACAGACCGCGCAGAGCATCGTCCCCGTCAGTATATGTGTCTACCGAAAAACCCTCCGATTCCAAAGCAATTGAAACGGAAGTTAAGATGTTGCGGTCATCTTCGACCAGTGCAATTTTCCATGTTTTAGAATTTGGCAACGGGTCCTCCTAAATATTACGTGTTGCCTTAGTGTAAATAAAATAGGATTCAAAGGCGTTTAAATTGTGTCATAAGTATAACCCAAATATGGTCTTGGGACGTGCAATTTTTTTAATCTTTTACTGTAAGCGTGGAGATTGATAAATGATAAATTCAGCCGAATTTGCGGCGTTTACCGCTCGCCAGTTGGTTAGAAACGCATATAAAGCTGTTTTGTGCACTAATATGCATCCAGGTAAGGATGCTCAGGGGTGGCCACTTGGTTCGCTCGTAACCATTGCTTCTGCTTGGGATGGAAGCCCTATATTAATGTTGTCCAATTTAGCCCAACACACCCAAAACATTACTCAGGATTCCCGCTCCAGCCTCATTGTCGACGGAACCGAAGGTTTTCTGAATCCACAAGAAGGACCGAGGGTTGGCATAGTCGGGCGCATCAGGTCAATTAAAGATAAGAGGTTCCGACGCCGGTTTCTTAGCCGTCACCCGCGCGCGTCTCTGTATGCTAGCTTTGGAGATTTTCAATGCTACAAGATGGAGATAGAAAAATATCACTATGTAGGCGGTTTTGCACAAGCTCTTTGGATTGGAAAAAAAAAGGCGGTGCTACCACGAAGGGATTGGGTGAATATAGCTGAAGCGGAGGAAGATATCCTAGAGCATATGAATTCAGCCCATCCTGACGCTTTGAGACTATATGGCACAAAACTTTTAGGTAAAAGGGGTAAGCACTGGAATATGATTGCCTTGGATCCCGAAGGATTTGATCTGCGGTGTGGTAATTCGGTCCACAGGGTAAATTTTATCTCCCTAGTAAAAAATCCAGACGATTGTAGAAAAGCTCTAATCCAAATAGTTGCCAAAGCAAGAAAGATGTGACGTTTGGCATCCTCGAGGTGCTAAAATCGGCATAAAGGTACGCTATAAAACCGGTTATTTGGTTGGGAGACATAGGAATGTTGGCAACTTAAAATTTAAAACTGACAGGAATTTGTTGCACCCCCAGCGAACCGATTATAGAGTTTCTCTCCGTTGTGTAATTTGTCAAATTAAATGGCCCCATTATTTTCTAACAGGGATACAGCATGGTCAAACCTAAGGACTCGAAGCTTGATATTTTGTTTAAACGAGCAGGAGATTAAAATGGCCGGTAGCGCCAAAATTAGGACAACCAATCAAAAGTTGCTCGCTTGGGTTAATGAAATGGCAAGCCGGACTAAACCATCCGATATTCACTGGTGCGACGGTTCAAAGGAGGAGTATGACAATCTCTGCAAAAAGATGGTTGAGGCAGGGACTTTAATACCACTTAACGAAAAAAAACGTCCCAACAGTTTTCTAGCGCGTTCCGACCCCCACGATGTGGCTCGGGTAGAGAACCGCACCTTTATTTGCTCAATAGATAAAAAAGATGCCGGCCCCACAAATAATTGGGTCAATCCAAATAAAATGAAAAATATACTTGGTAGCCTTTTTGATGCATGTATGAGTGGCCGCACGATGTATGTTATCCCTTTCAGTATGGGGCCTTTAGGTTCTCACATTTCTCATCTTGGTGTGCAGTTGACGGATTCACCTTATGTGGCCGCGAGTATGCGTGTAATGACGAGAATGGGCCAGTCAGCGCTTGATGCATTGGGGGATGGGGATTTTGTTCCTTGTATGCATTCAGTAGGAGCCCCACTGGGAGATGGGGGCAAGGATGTGCCTTGGCCCTGCAACGAAACCAAATATATCGTTCAGTATCCAGAAGATCGCGAAATTTGGTCTTATGGTTCTGGCTACGGTGGGAATGCACTACTCGGCAAAAAATGTTTTTCTCTCCGAATAGCGTCCGTAATGGCGCGGGATGAAGGTTGGTTGGCTGAACATATGTTGGTTTTGGGGCTTGAAAGCCCGGAAGGTGTAAAGACTTATGTAGCTGCCGCATTTCCGAGTGCCTGCGGAAAAACGAACTTGGCGATGCTAGTGCCTCCCAAGGGTTTTGAGGGATGGAAGATTCGTACTGTGGGCGATGATATTGCTTGGATCAAGCCAGGAAAGGATGGACAGCTATACGCGATTAATCCTGAAGCTGGTTATTTTGGAGTGGTGCCAGGGACCTCTTTTAATTCAAATCCCAACGCTATGAAAATGATGGAACGGGATACCATATTTACTAACGTGGCTTTGACGGAAGATGGGGATGTTTGGTGGGAAGGCATGGAAATAGATCCTCCAGCAAACTTGACTGACTGGAAGGGTAATGCCTGGACTCCAGATTCTGAAACTCCGGCTGCACATCCTAACGCACGGTTTACGTGTGC